>NZ_JBNPWQ010000031.1:0-78095 GCF_050433745.1 Sphingobacterium sp. HSC-15S19 | reverse complement strand
ATTTCCATGTACAGGCTATTGCATATCCTCCGCCTAGTGGTTATCGCAGCACAGGACCGTCGGTGAGCCTGCTCCATCGGAAGCTGTTCCGCAACTATCCTTTACTAGCCTTGTCAAACGCTATTGCTTTTCAGCAGTATCCTATAGCTGCATATCGACAAGTACAGCAAGAGCTACTCGTAATGATTTTAGGAATACTCCTGTCCTGCTACTAGCCTTGTCAAGCTATATTGTTTTTCGTCTGTATCGTATTGCAGTATATCAATTGGCCTTGCAGTAGTTACTTGTCATAACTAATTTTATATGTTATCTGACTGTTGGGAAGTATACTGGTAGTGGTTAAAGATATAGCTATCAGAATTACATGTTATACAGCTATTTTCCACTATTATTAAGTTTTATGAGCAGATATCCCTGTCCCAGCTGCTGTCTCGATAACTTACAGATGGGAGAAAATCTCCCTTTCTAGGTATATCATTCGTATTTCTACGAGATATTATCTAATTTAGTTGTTATTGCATTATATGATGATAAAAGTAAAACAGGTATTGGTTTTTGGTTTTTTAATCGTATTCTTTTTGAGGAATAATCGATTAAATGCGCAAAATAAGTCTTTGGATGATGGTGTGCTACGAATATTGGCCATCGGTAATAGTTTCTCGGAAGATGCTATTGAACAGAATTTATATGAATTGGCGAAAGCCGGCAAGAAAAAGATAGTGATCGGCAATCTCTATATTGGGGGAGCTCCTCTAAGTTTACATGTAAGTAACGCAAAAGATGATAAGCCAGCTTATCGCTACCGGAAAATAAATCTTGACGGGCAAATGTCCGAGAAAGCAAATGAGCGCTTATCTGAAGCGCTTATCGATGAGGCTTGGGATTATATTAGCTTTCAGCAAGCAAGTCCGCTATCAGGAGATTATGATTCGTATGCGAAGGATCTGCCACCTTTATATGATTATGTAACAAAACATATTCTATTTCCTGAAACTAAGTATATATTGCATCAAACTTGGGCATATCAGAACGGTTCATCGCATGAAGGTTTTGTTCGTTATAACCGTAGCCAAGATAGTATGTATAGGGCTATTGCCAATACTTCGCAAGAGGTGTTTAACTGGGGTAATTTCGATCTGTTGATTCCTTCGGGTACAGCTGTTCAGAATGCACGTTCGAGTTTTGTGGGGGATAATTTTACACGTGATGGTTATCACCTAAATCTGAACTATGGACGTTTCGTTGCTGCCTGTACCTGGTATGAGGCGTTATTCCATGAAAATATACTGAACAATACATTTTTACCGCTCAAAGTAACCTATGTAGAGGGAGAAATTGCGCGAGCAGCAGCACATAAGGCAGTGGAATTCCCCTATGCTGTTACCGTATTAAAAGATTTTCAATTAATGAACTAGTATTTATATGAGTATCAAAAAGAGCTATTTGATCGAATTGGATCACGAAACAAAAAATACCAAACGTATTCTAGATCGGATACCGGACGATAAATTGGATTGGCGCCCGCACGAAAAATCGATGAGTTTGGGCGAATTGGCTGCTCATGTTGTCGAGTTACATAACTGGGTACACAAGGCAATACCAAAGGACGTATTTGATTTTAAAGTAGATTATAAGCCTCTCAAAGTATCCTCTGTCGAAGAGTTGAAAACAATCCTCACTCTTGGACTGGAAGAGAACAAGGCAACACTAGCGGATATCGCCGAATTGGATTGGTTTAATGAATGGGTGCTTAAAGCTGGGGACCATGAGATTGCCCGTTTGCCACGAGCGGGAGCGATACGTTTTATTGTCAATAATCATATCGTTCATCATCGTGGTCAGTTGACTGTTTATTTGCGATTATTGGATATTGCTGTACCGGGCTTATATGGACCGTCGGCAGACGAAGCAATGTCTAGTTAATGTTGTCATCTAATTATTAGGTATAAAAAAAAGGGAATCAAATTTGATTCCCTTTTTTTTATATGCTCGATGGTCTAATTATTTAGCCAATTCTTCTGCGATTGCTTTTCCAATTTCAGCTGGAGATTCAACAACACGAATACCACACTCACGCATGATTTTCATTTTTGCAGCAGCAGTGTCATCTGCACCACCTACAATTGCACCAGCGTGTCCCATACGACGTCCTGGAGGCGCTGTTTGACCTGCGATAAATCCAACAACAGGTTTAGTACCGTGTTCTTTGATCCAACGAGCAGCTTCAGCTTCCATTCCACCACCAATTTCACCGATCATGATGATCGCTTCAGTTTCAGGGTCATTCATTAATAATTCAACAGCTTCTTTCGTTGTTGTACCAATGATAGGGTCACCACCAATTCCGATTGCTGTTGTGATACCTAATCCTGCTTTTACAGTTTGATCTACGGCTTCGTAAGTTAAAGTTCCTGATTTAGAAACAACACCTACATTACCTTTTTTGAAGATAAATCCTGGCATGATACCGATTTTAGCTTCGCCTGCAGTGATGATACCTGGGCAGTTAGGACCGATCAAACGAGAGTTTTTGTCGCTCAAGTAAGATTTTACTTGGATCATATCTTTTGTTGGGATACCTTCTGTAATACAAACAATCACTTCGATACCAGCAGCGGCAGCTTCCATGATCGCATCTGCAGCAAATGCTGGAGGTACAAAAATAATAGAAACATTAGCTCCTGTAGTGTCAACTGCATCTTGCACAGTATTGAATACAGGACGGTCTAAGTGTTGTTGACCACCTTTACCAGGAGTAACACCACCAACTACATTTGTTCCGTACTCAATCATTTGAGTAGCATGGTAAGTACCTTCGTTTCCAGTGAAACCTTGAACGATTACTTTTGAATCTTTATTAACTAATACACTCATTTCTTCTTTAAATTTTGCACACAAATCTACTATTTTGCTTTCTAAAATGGAAGCAATGTGAATAGGAATGTGACCTTTATTGATAAATTTTTAATTGAAATTGCGTTTTTGGATAAAATCCCAAAGAATAATGCCAATTGCGACAGATACATTTAAGGAATGTTTGGTTCCGTATTGGGGGATTTCGATGCAGGTATCAATTTTTTCCATGACATCTTCATCTACTCCATTGACCTCATTTCCAAAAATCAATGCATACTTTTTGTCATTTTCTGGTTCAAACTGATGTAACATAACACTATCATCTGCTTGCTCGATGGCAATAATGACATAACCTTCTGACCGAAGCTGATCAACAACAGCTGTGGTATCTTTGTGGTATTCCCAAGCAACTGATTGAGTAGCCCCGAGGGCGGTCTTTTCGATTTCGCGATGGGGAGGTGTGCCCGTAATGCCACACAAGTATATTTTTTCAATAGCAAATCCGTCTGCAGTACGGAAGGCCGAGCCTACATTATGCATGCTCCGTACATTGTCCATAACGATTGTGATAGGAGTTTTTTCTTGTTTTTTAAACGATTCAACATCTGTACGTTGAAGTTCATCCATCGATAATTTTTGCATGTCGCAAATATACTAAACCTAAAAAATAAAATAGATTTTGAATATTGAAAATAAGGTGTTATTTTTGCAGTCCGAATTACAAGAAAAAATTGAATAAAAATTAGCTAAAAAAAATGGCAAATCATAAATCAGCGATCAAAAGAATTAGAGCAAACGCTACTAAACGTTTAAGAAACCGTTACCAAGCAAAAACTACACGTAACGCAATCAAAAAATTACGTCACACTACTTCTGCAGAAGAAGCAAAAACATTGTTACCACGCGTAATTTCTATGCTTGATCGTTTGGCAAAGAAAAATGTGATCCACAAGAAAAAAGCTTCTAACAACAAATCTAAGTTAACAAAATTTGTTAACGGTTTAGCGTAAGCTTTTCGTATAGATATAGAGGGGTACAGCTCGCTGTATCCCTTTTCTTTATGTTATATACTTTGGATTTCTCTTTCCAAGCGAATGGTAAATAAAAAAGCATCGATATTCGATGCTTTTTTATTTTAAAACTGACTTGGAGTGTTTTTTATTGTTGCAAATTTGGAAGTAGCTCCGCGATGACCTTTTTCAATTTGTTGGGATCTTTCATGTAAGGTTCTAAATCGTAAAGTTCCACTTTTTTAAAGTCAATGGGATGACTCTCACTCTGCAGTGAAATAGTCCCCTTACTTAAAAGCTGACCATCCTTTTTCACTTTAGGATCGAAACCACTTACATTGCCGCCACCAATTTGGGGTTTATTATACTGTAATACGACCTTGTTTTCAAGGATATGCTGCACAAGTGAGTCTCCCAATACTAAGAAATCAGCAGTTACCCATTGATCTCCAGCATAGGTTTTTGATGTTGAGCTGATGCAATGTGGTGTAAATAGCTTATTGTCGATTACAACGTTTGTGCCTGGTGTACAAAGGTTACTTGTGGTCCGTTCGTCCTTGCCATTTCCACCCAACAGTTGCCCTTCGATCGATATTGGAAAGTCTTGATCCACCCCCATGGTATTAGGATCCTGTCCATGTAGCATGGCTCCGCTATTACGCCAGGCCCAACCTTCTCCACCATTTACCTGTTCACCAACAAATCTGTAAGTGACGCGCAATAAATAAGCTGAGAATTCTTTATTGTAGAATAGATGGCCATACTGAAAATTAAAATTATCATAACCATCATATCTTACTTTGAGTAAACCGTCTTCTACACGAAATGTATTTTTATAATTATCCCCAACTTTGTGGTTTCTGATTTTTGGGGTCCAGTTCTTCAGATCTTTCCCATTAAATAACTGAATGGGTTTGGGTTTCTTATCTTGAGATTTGGCAAATAAAGAAGTGCTGAGCAATAAAATTCCAGCACTATAAATGATATGTTTGAATTTCATCCTGAATTAGGTTTATTGACCTAAATTAGGTAAACATTTTTAAATAAGCAATTCTTTTTGTTTGACGTATTCGCTTGGACGGATACCGACGACCTTATTGAATGTGTTACTAAAGGTGGGGAGACTATTGTATCCAACTTTGAGTGCAACTTCATTTACACTTAGTTTTTCGTCTAAAAGGAGCTTAAGAGCAGTCAGCATTCTGAGAATCGTGTAGTACTGGATAAAAGACATATTTAATTCTTTTTGAAATAGTCTGGCTAATGTACGTTCACTAATGTTAAATAATCCGGCAAGTTTTTTAAAGCTGACATTTTCCTCTATATTCTCTTCGAGGTAAGTAACGATATCCTTTAATTTCTGATGATTAGGATAGGGTAAGGCCAATGGAAGCTCATGCAGCGATAATTCCGGCAAGATAAGTTTAAATGCTGTAGCGATACTATATTTAGGTTCTTCGACCGGAAAGATATTGCCATTCCAGCGGTTGGTAAACATAATCAGCTCTATCAAAAGATCATTTACTGGATAGATTCCCATTTTGCTATAGAAGGGTGCGTCATTATTGGTTTTGGGAAAGTACAAATTACGCATAACGACCTCCGGTGTACTTGGATGAATACTATGTTTTATTCCAGCGGGAATCCACAAATAATGTCGGGCAGGTAGAAAATATGATTTTTCCTCTGTCTTAACAAATACGACACCGCCTTCTGTATATAAAAATTGGTCCTTATCGTGGCAATGTTCGGAAATATGATTCTCTGCAATAATGGCGTGGTGACAGTAAATGCTATCTTCAAATGAGTCTACTTCCGTCATATAATAACGGTTGACATATTTAGCATCTGTCGTTATATCTTGTGTATTCATTTTAACCTATAATACTATGTCACAAAGGTAAGACTTTTTTACTAGACCCCACCTTTACTTCTTGAAAGTGAGTGTATGCTTACGTTAAAATGGCAATTAATCGACGAGAGAGTTAGTCTTTACTTACTTTAGTTTTGCCTTTGTTATTGTAAGTTGTTTGTTATCAGTGTGATATATATTATCGATCAGTGTGATATAAAATATTTTTTTATTATGATTTGTTGTATATTTTTGATTTGTAGCGAGTTGTGTCTTTTTAGTCTCGTTTGGATAATTTTGTGTCGAATGGTAATAAATATGCAGTTTAAAAAAATGCTAAAATTGTTTGGTTAAGAGGTGGGAAAATATAACAAAGAACTTTACAAATAAGGGAAATATATAGGTTTCAATTTCTTAAGTTTACAATAATGGAATAAAATCAAACTATAACAATATGGCTTACGAAAGAATAAAAGTTCAAAGCTTACATGATAAAGTGATTACAGCGGAAGAAGCTGCTAAGCTATTTCAAAACGGAATGGTCGTTGGATCGAGTGGTTTTACTAAGGCTGGAGACAGTAAGGTTGTGTTACCAGCCTTGGCTGAACGTGCAAAAGTGGATCCATTGAAAATAACCTTGATTACTGGGGCTTCGTTGGGACATGGAACAGACGGTAAATTGGCGGAAGCGGGGGCACTATCCAAGCGGATGCCTTTTCAGGTAGATCGTATTTTACGTAATAAAATTAATGCCGGGGATGTGCTGTTTATTGATCAGCATCTAAGCGAAACAGCCGAATTGCTGCACAATAAGAATTTGCCTCAGGTGGATATTGCTGTTTTGGAAGTAGCAGCAATAGAATCAGACGGAAGTATTGTTCCAACGACTTCTGTGGGAAATTCGGCTACTTTTGCTGCATTGGCTAAGCAGGTTATTTTGGAGGTCAATACTGCGATACCGATGACGATTAAAGGGATACATGATATTTACCAAGCAGAAGATTACCCTCGCCGTAATGTTATTCCGATTGTAGCACCTGAAAATAAAATTGGGCGTAAAACTATTCCTTTGGACGCAAGCAAGGTGGTGGGAATTGTGTTTACGAATGAGCTTGATAGCCCAGCCGATATTGCTGAACCGGATACCAAAACTACAGCGATAGCGAAGCATATTTTACAGTTTTTCGAAAATGAAGTAGAGCTAGGTCATTTGTCAGAAAGCTTGATGCCCCTCCAAGCGGGTATTGGAAAAGTAGCTAACGCTGTTCTAACTGGATTTATACATAGTAAGTTCCGTAATCTAACGATGTTTTCTGAAGTGTTGCAAGATAGTACCTTTGACCTTATCGATGCTGGAAAACTGGATTTTGCTTCTGCTTCTTCAATTACTGTTTCGGAAGAGTGTTATTCAAGAGTGTTCGATCATTTGGATCGATACCGCGATAAAATTGTATTGCGCCCACAGAACATTTCCAATACACCTGGACTGATCAAACGTTTGGGAATTATAGCAATTAATACAGCCATAGAGTTTGATATTTATGGAAACGTAAATTCTACCCATACTTCGGGAACAAATATCATGAATGGTATCGGTGGATCGGGTGACTTTGCACGTAATGCTTATTTGAGCATCTTTGTTACACAGGCAGCCTCTAAAGGGGATGCAATTTCTCATATTGTTCCTATGGTTTCTCACGTAGATCATACCGAACATGATGTCGATATTTTGGTAACAGATTATGGTTTGGCAGATTTGCGTGGTTTAGCGCCTCGTGAGCGAGCGAAAGTAATTATTGAGAACTGTGTACATCCCGATTATAGGGAGCAGCTATCAGACTATTATAACCGCGCTTGTAAAAGGGGAGGGCATACACCACATTTGTTAGAAGAGGCTTTTAGCTGGCATATTAATCTTCGTGAAAAAGGAACAATGAAAAAAGATCACTAACCGAGGGCGCGCGGTTATATATAGATTAAATGTATAAAGAAAGGCGAGGTTTAATGGTAGACTTCGCCTTTCTTGATGTATAACTATCACAAAGAAAATCACGTATTCATTTTATTGGCACGTTCGCCGATGATATCACAGACGTACCATTGATTGCCCATGGTAGCATAATTTCCCTGGCCGCAAACTCCAGAAGTGGAAATCGAACTTTCTTTTTCAGTAAACACTCTTGTAAGCTTAATATAAGGCATTCAATACTGGATTGCTGTCCTTGCTGTTTCGCCGCTGCGACAATTTCTCGGATTTGTACTTTACTGGTAATTTGGTCCATAGCGCTGCTCGAATCCCTATTGTTGATCTTTATAAATATTCCAATAATTAAAGTCTGTCATTGGGGCATCCGCAATTCCAATAGCTCGGCCCATTGTAACGATCTGTCCCCTATGATATGTTCCGTGGAGGATCAGCTGTTGTATGTATTCGTACTTTGTGAAATCGCATTGAAACCATGGTGATTCCACTTTGATATTTTTTTCAAGATCCAACTCAGATAGCTTGTGTACATAATCCACAAGTTGAACTGAATTTCTTCTTAGTGCTTCAAATATTTCTTCTTTTGTGGTTCGCTTTTTTTCAAAATCGAAATCATTGCTTTCTGAAATGTGGCTCCACCAATATTCTTGTGTCTGCAAGATGTGGTTTAAGGTTTTCAAAATGGTCGGGAAGCTTGAAGGTACCTCCTGGTTAAGTTGGTCGTCCGATTTATCAGCCAGCCAATTGATGTATTTATTGACAACCCAGTCGTTATACTCGGCACTTTTTGTGATTAAGGTCTTTAAACTCATAATTTCAATCTATAGTATGGTTTTTAATGAAATATTTACTAAATATAAATCCTTTTTGGAAAGAATTTATATTAAATTTCATAGCAGATAGACTGTTTGAAAAGCTGCTTTGGAAGTTTTCATTTTTGTAAAATTGAGGCAGGTATAGCCCTATAAGCTAAGCGTAACTTCTTTGCAATAAATAAAAAGTGTTGTTCATATTTTTTATATTTATTTTGCAATAGCAGAATGGTTTAGCATTTGTCGAATGCGCAAGATACCAATAGAAGATTCGACAGCCGCTTGAGCTTGTTGGATTAACCAATTATAATAAATATGATAAAAGCAACGCATTGTATTCTTTCTCTACTAGCCATGTTGTTTATGAACATGGGAAACGCCCAAGTTAATAATTTACAGGAATCCAAAAAGGATTTTGATGAACGGATGCATTGGTTTAGGGAAGCAAAATATGGAATGTTTATTCATTTTGGGCTTTATAGTCAACTTGGAGGGATATATAAAGGGAATTCAACCAAAGGATATGCCGAGTGGATACAATCGGAAATGAATATTCCGAAGGCAGCCTATTCGGAGCTGATTAACACATGGAACCCCAAGGACTTCAATGCAGATCGTATTGTTCAATTGGCTAAGGATGCTGGAATGAAGTATATCGTCCTGACGACCAAACACCATGAGGGCTTTTGTCTGTGGGATTCCCCCTACACAGATTATGATATAGCTTCGACCCCAATGAAAGGAAGAGATCTCGTGCGGGAGTTGTCCACAGCTTGTAAGAAAGCTGGGATCAGATTTGGTACCTACTACAGTATTATCGATTGGCATCACGATTCGCAATATGTCGATCCCAATGGTAAAGGAGATTGGGGCCAGATCCTCATCAAGCCAGAACAGAAAGCTGCTTATATTCAATACATGAAAAATCAATTGAAAGAATTGGTTGTAAAGTATGATACTGACATCCTTTGGTTTGATGGGGACTGGGTGAACTGGTGGGATATGGCCGCAGGAGAAGATCTTTATCAATATCTACGCAAATTGAAGCCCTCTCTTATCATTAATAACCGCGTAGCAAAGCGTGATCAATTTAAGCGAGATTTTGGAACGCCTGAACAAGAACATCCTGGAGCGTTACTGGATTACGATTGGGAAGCCTGCTATACCCTGAACAATTCTTGGGGATATAAAAAATCAGATAATAATTGGAAATCTCCCACAGAAGTAAATACTAAGCTACGAGAGATAAATGAAAAAGGTGGAAATTTGTTGCTCAATATTGGACCTGATGCTAACGGAAACGTGCCGGTTGCTAGTAAAGAAATTTTGTTGAAAGCAGCCACAGAGCGCAAAAAGAACTAATCTAAGCAATATTCGCTGCTTGTTGACTCATGGCAAATGTTTTTGGAAAAAAGAGTGTTATTTAATCTTACTTATCAACAAATATGAAAACAAAGATCATTTTAGTTATGGTTTTGATAACCATGCTGTTGGGCTTTCAGTGCAATGTAAAGGCAGATCCACCTTTTCATAAAAAAGGGATGATCAAGGTATCGATTTTTTATCGTAATGGACCTGGAAAGACATTTGATTGGGATTATTATCTCTCGAAACATATTGCGCTTGTCAAAAAAGTTTACGGTAAAGCACTGAAAGGCGTAACCATTGATAAAGGGCTTTCGGGACGTAGCTCAGCAGAAGGTCCGATTTATTTGGCCATTTGCCATTTGTATTTTGATGCTGTTGCAGCCTATCAGGATCCTTTAAAAGAAAATGGGAAAAAGTTTGCTGAAGATTTTCCAAAGTACACGAATATTGCGCCAGAGGTACAGATTAGTGAAGTGATTCAATAGACCCTTCGTTAATTAGGCGAAATACTATTGTTTTGTGAAATATAAATCTGATTGAATGAAACACGAACTGAAAAAGTCGTTTGTGCATAGCAAACGACTTTATTTTTATGGACTTATAGACCTAACTATATAGCAGGTTTATAGTCGATGTAATCTAGCTAAAACTATATGAACGATTAAAATTATGAAGATATCTTGTATGCTATTTCCTAAATTATTATTTATTGGCCTTACCGGTGTCACTTCGCTTAGTGTGCATGGGCAACAGGCTGGCTCGGTCAAACGTATTTATGTCAGTACAAAAGGAAGTGATAGAAACCAAGGAACTATGGCCAGTCCCTATGCCACAGCTGAAGCCGCATTGCGATCGGTAGAAAAACAGAAGCAAGGGAAAAATACACCAGGCATCGAAATCATCTTTATGGCAGGCACCTATCAGCTGGATAAACCGATTGAATTGTCTGCTGGGATATCGGGTACAAGAAGGCAACCCTTGCGGATTAAAGCTGAGGATGGAGCACAAGTTACGCTGAGTGGTGCCAAATCGCTTAACCTCAAATGGAAACAGGGCGATCATGGTATTTGGGAGGCTAAGGTCCCAAGAGGATTAAACTTCCAAAGTCTATATGCTAATGATAAGCATCTTGTCCGAGCACGTTATCCAAACTACGACCCCACTGTCTTGCCATTTCAAGGCTATGCTGCAGATGCATTAAGTCCCGAACGTGTTGCAACCTGGAAAAACCCTAAGGGGGGAATTGTACATGCTTTGCATGCTGGTCGCTGGGGAGGATTCCATTATAAGATTACCGGAAAAGATGGCTTATCAACAGTTACACTTGAAGGTGGACAGCAAAATAATCGTCCCAGCAAAATGCACGAGACCTATCGCTTTGTAGAAAATATCTTTGAAGAACTCGATACCTTTCAGGAGTGGTATTTGGATGAGGAGAAGGCACTCTTGTATTATATGCCTGCTAAAGGAGTTGATCCCAACCAGCTGAAGTTTGTAGCGCCACAATTGGAAAATCTAATCTATCTTTCAGGTTCATCTTCCAGACCAGTGCATGATATTGAGGTTAGTGGCCTTCGCTTCATGTATACTGCTCCTACCTTTATGAAAACAAGCGAACCACTCTTACGTAGTGATTGGACGATCTATCGACAGGGAGCCGTAAAGATTGAAGGTGCGGAAAACTGTATCTTCCGCGCGAATGATTTTATCGCTTTGGGTGGCAATGCAATATTTGTTAATAATTACAATCGCGGGGTCAAAATCGAAGGCAACCGGATTGAACAGATCGGTGCCGGAGCGATCAATTTTGTAGGAGATCCAGCAGCAGTACGCTCACCGGAATTTCGATATGAAAAATTTGTTCCGTTTGACCAAATGGATACCATCAAAGGGCCAAAAACCGATAATTATCCTATGGACTGTGAGGCGAGTGACAATCTGATTCATAACATTGGATTGATCGAAAAACAAGTAGCAGGTGTACAGGTCTCTATGGCTGAATCTTTACGAATTTTGCATAATACCATTTACAATGTGCCTCGAGCAGGTATTAATGTAGGTGATGGAACCTGGGGCGGTCATGAGATAGCTTACAATGATGTTTTTAATACAGTCCTGGAAACCAGTGATCATGGAGCCTTCAACTCATGGGGGCGCGACCGATTTTGGCATCCCAATCGAAAGGAGATGGATGAACTGACGGGGAAACATCCCAATTTAATATTGCTGGATGCAGTCAAAACAACTAAAATTCATGATAATAGATTTCGCTGTGATCACGGTTGGGATATTGATTTGGACGACGGATCGTCCAACTATGAAATTTACAACAATCTTTGTTTAAGTGGGGGACTAAAACTAAGAGAAGGATTTTATCGCAAAGTGTATAACAATGTGATGATCAACAATGGTTTTCATCCACATGTCTGGTTTCAGAATAGTCACGATGTATTCCGTAATAATATTGTGATGGAGTCCCATCAGGATATACAGGTCAAGTATTGGGGGGAAGAGGTAGACCATAATATCTACGGAAGGCAGGATGACCTAGACAAGGATCGGGCGAAAGGCATAGAAAAACATGGTCGTGTTATTCAATTGAACTTTACGAATCCTGCAGATGGCGATTTCCGATTGAAGAACTGGAAAGATCAGGATTTTAAAAATTTTGACATGCTGCATTTCGGGGTTATGAGTAAAAGACTTAAAACTCTTGCCGCTAGTCCTGAAATACCTCAGTTGATCCAATCCGAAGCAGAGGAACAGGGGAGCAGATGGGCCTGGAAGTCGGGCTTATTTAAATCAGTGGAGACTTTGGGAGAGCAGTCGGCTGCGGGCCTACCCTCGATAAACGGCGTGCTGCTACTTCAGTTGGATGAAAAAGGCAATCTTTATAAAAGCGGTTTGCGTGTCGGTGATGTTGTGTTGAATTACCAGGGCGAGAAAATAGATCAATTAATAGACTTGCAACAAGCGATTAAAAAGCATGTACACGCAGACCAGCCGAAGGTGTTAATTTTTAGAAACCAACAGCAGCAGGAATTAACGCTGCAGCTGTAGCAAATAGTTTTTATTTCCATTAGGACTATTGAGCATCTTGGTCGTCATTATAACAGTGTGTTATCATTTAATGGAGTAGAACATGATATTAAATTCTTATTCGTATTAATTGATGTCTAAGGCTGTACAGCACCCATGTGCTGGCAGCCTTATTGATTTAACTGTGCAATGGATTTAACCACAGGTGATCGCCGAACGATGAGCGAGGAAGTTAAGGTACAACACTGGTATGACAATGAGGGAAGTCTTTGTGGGTATGGGATGGTTGAAACAAGTTTCTTAAACTGGTTTAAGTTTGGACTGTTTTTGTTCTCTTAAATTTGATTTATATCGTTTATACCATATTTATATAATTTATACCATGTATAATCAACTTTTTGTACGTATAGCTGTATCGACAGCATTTTTGTCTGCTGTTGCAGATCGTTTGGGGCTGTGGGGGGCACCGGGGGCATCACATGTTTCCTGGGGAAATTGGGCGAATTTTGTAGCCTACTCAAATACCCTTAATTTTTTTGTGCCTGAATCTTTCGGTAATATACTTGCTATAGGTGCAACATTATTAGAGGTTGTCTTAGCAATCCTATTGCTGATCGGCTATAAACTGCGTTTTACGGCATTCGTTGCCGGGATTCTACTGATCAGCTTTGCGATAGTGATGACACTCTCGTTGGGAATTAAATCGACGTTCGATTATTCGGTTTGGGTAGGAGCGGCGGCCTGTTTTCTACTGCGTACTGCCGATAATTTTCCTATTAGCATAGACCGCTATATTGAACTTCGAAAAAAGTAAATGGATAGATGATCTACTCATTTTAGGAATAGATCTCAAAAAAATAAAAAATGCCGTTAAACGAGTCTGTTTAACGGCATTTTTAGGATTACATTTCCTTTAAGTTTACCTCTTTCTTTTCACCGTCTTTGTCGATGGTAACGTGTTTCTCAATATTGGCTTTGTCGACATAAGATGATCTTGCCGTACCGTAATTTGTCGTGGAACCTGTATACCCCCAATAGTTATAATAATTGGTGTAGCCTGATACATAGGAATAGTTGTAAGAATTGGTGAAATCGAAGCTCGCCATAATCACGTATGCGCCTGGCATGAGATCTGCAAATTCGAAATGCCCCTCATCATCATACACTTTTGCTTTTTTAACCGCATAGCCAAAATCAGGGTCTAATGGAACTTCCTGGACCTTTTTCTGTTTTCGGATCTTTTTATTGACTTCCAGCCATTCTTCGTAATAGGCAGAGTTGGCGAATAGCGTAATTTCTGTCCCTTTTGGAGCATATTGCTTTTTGGCAGTATTCACGAGCCCGCCAAGTTTTTTTCCGGAGCTAGATCGTGCGTAAGCCGTTCCGATAATAACACTGTTCCCTTGAGAAATCTGTTGGGCAGACTGTTCTTTGTTGAATCTATTTTTAATAGGTTGATAGTCCAGTTCTTCGTTTACGGTAATTTCCCACTTTCCGTTTCCCATGGACATTTCCCTTTGCCATAATCGGCGATCTTTCTTATCGATGACATAATTGTAGATGGCTCCGGTACTTTCTTCTAAAAGTGTAACCAGCCAACTGTCGTGCTTACCTGTTTTTGGGGAACCATAACTGTAGCTTTTTACTTCTTTAATGGTATAGTCTTCGACAAAAATGTCCGAATCACTATTGTAATAAAATTGCGGGATGCGCGCTTTATACCCTAGATCTAAAGGTAGAGTTGAAATCAGATGATCTGTCCAGTTAAAATCTACAAAAGGTCTAGTTGGCTGTAAGTTGATCTTTTTTTCCTTTTTAGTTTTCTTCGAATAATAATTACCTGTAATTGTTTCTGCAAAGTTGAGGTTTACTTTTGTTTCCTTGCCATCGCTCGCGTAGCTGATGGACCGAAGTGTTTTTGCGTCGGCAATCGTTGTGCGGATCGAAGTCCAGGCATTGTCTTTCGGAACATAGGTATTGGTTAAGGTCAGCTGATTGTTGGCCGCTACGATATCGTAGGTCAATGATCCTTGTTTGTCCCAGGTGTTATCTTTAACATAATATACCGTATACAGTGATTTTTCTGGTTTGATATAGTTGGTATTGATATCGCTGCTACCAGGGGTGACGGTCTTTTGACATAATCCTACGGCCGGAAGTAAGCCTACTCCCAAAACAAAGGCATATAATTTCATATATGTGAACTATAGTTAATGAAAAACAAGTTGTTTTCTTGTTCGATTTATTTATCTAAGGTAATAAAAAAGTTTTTTATTTTTTGCTGGGGATAGCCTCGTCGAATAGGCTTATGCTATAGCGGAAATTTGACCTCGTATCCCTTTTGGAGCTTGTTCGAATATTGATGATATACCGATGAAAAAAATAAAACGGAGGTATTTCTACCTCCGTCGTCATGCTCTTTTGAGCACCAGTGATGATTAGAAAATAATCTTTGTGATAACAATCAATAGTTATCTTCAGCTTCTTTTTCTTTGTCAATGATAGAAGAGCGCATCCGGTAGACATTCATTTCACCTAGATGGGTGTAACTTTTTCCACCGTTTTTAAGGATCATTAGCCGGAAAAATTTGGACTTATAGTTTTTATCAAAAGCCAAACTTTGCTCTTCAGCAACATTTGATGTGGGAAGATTATCTTTTGATGTAAAAACTCTGGTCCAATGCTTGCCGTCTGAACTTATTTCTATTCCCCATTGTTTCGGACGCCCGGCTTCATCGCTATTGTTTTGTCTGAAGAAGTATTTTATGGCGCCAATCTCTTCTTCCTGAGGAAAATTGAGTTGGATCCAATGCGGAAGCGGGGCTGTATTTGCTGACCATGCTGTATGCCAATATGTATTTTTATCGCCGTCAAATAAATTCTTTTTCGGACCCTCGCTGCTTTCCTGTGTATAGGTTTCTACCATATTATCGGTCACCTGTATTTTAGTTAATTCGTTCGGGAAATAGGTCACTTCCGAAGGCCTGACGATTGGCCTAACACTATTGCTGCTTATGATATCTCCGCCAATGCTTGTTTTCTTGTCTTGATTGAACAATTGGACGTTGAAGACATATTCATATTTATTGATCAGCCCATCTATACGCATCGTGTCGGCAAAAGAACTTATATTGATTTTATAGATTTTATCGGGATCTTTTGATCCCGCTTTTTTATATGTAATCTGTCCATAAAGATAATTGTTGTCTGAAGGAAGTTTCCATTTCAGGAGAGTCCCGCCAATACGTGGTTCTGCTTCAACCGAAACCAGTTGTGGTGGTTTGGTCATTTTTATTTCTTCTTTTTTACACGCTATTGCTAAAAAGAGTAGAGCGAATATTCCGATATTGTATTTCATCTTGTGCAATTCATTAAATTAATTAATAACCGGGATTTTGTACCAATTCCTCGTTTTTATTGATCTCTTCCTGTGGTATAGGCATTAAATAATTACGCTGACTAAAACTACGTGGAAAAACGACCGTTGTTATTTTGAAAAACTCTGTATCGGTAGCTCCTTGTATATTCATTCCTTTCGCCTGTTGGTTGAGGTATTGATCGGCGATCATCCAACGTCTTAAATCCCAGAAGCGATGGCCTTCCAAGTAAAGTTCAATGGTACGTTCTTGTCTGACGATGGAACGTAGTGTTGCCTGATTATTTGCGCCGCCAATTGGAGCCCATGCGACATCAATTGTTGGAATGCCCGCACGGACCCGAACGCGGTCAATATATTGTTTGGCAGTATTCAGATCCTGACCATATTCGATTAGCGCTTCCGCGTAGTTCAGGTACAGTTCTGCTAGACGTATCACCGGCCATGGATAATTGACGGAGACCTGCAGTCTGCTTTGGTTCAATTCAGGTGCAATACCTTTTTTGTTGAGATATCCTGTTGGAGAGTAGTTATTAGACCGTCCTTGGATACCGCAATTGTCATTTTTCCTAAACTGAACAAGGATTTGATTGGCACTCCCCCTAACCACTTCATAGTAGCTGTTGTGATAGGCAATCCAGGCATTAAAGCGCGGTTCTCTGTTTAGATTTAACGATAATGTATTACCATTTGGCGTATTTGTTACGCCGTATCGTCCATTATAGTCGTAATTGGGATCTTTGTCAATCGGTAAACCATTTTTACTATAAAAGGATTCTATCAGGGTGAGGGTCGGGGATACCCCATTATAGGACTCACCTTGTGCGCCACTGAGAAATGGAGTAGATTTATTTTGAAAATCGTAAAGACCTTCCCGACGTGTTTCCGCCCAAATCACTTCTTTTGTATTGGCTTTGTCAATAAAAGTAAGGCGTAAGTCCTTTTCAATAGGATTGGCTGGTAGTGCTGTATTGTAGGTACTGTTTTTATACAGCGAAGCTCCACTTTGTTCAGCTGCATCAATGGCTTCTTTAGCCGCTAGAGCTGCACGGCGCCATTTTTCCTTGTCGAAGGTTGTACTGATCAACGCTGTGCCATCCAAGTTTTTGAAATCGGCATAGAAGCTCTGTTTATCACCTCCACCACCGTTAAAGAGCGGTGAGGCTGCATAAAGCAATACTCTAGCCTTTAGCGCCTTGGCAATAACCGAGGAAGCACGACCCCATTCATCCGCGGCTCGAAGAGCAGGTAACTGTCCAGCTGTCTCATCCAGCTTTTTGATAATAAAATCAATACAGGCATCATAAGTCGACCGTTTCGGATACGCTGAAGAAGGTGCGTTGACATCAAACTCTTGGTCTGCAATAACAACTGGACCGTACATGCGGACTAATAGGAAATGATAAAAGCCGATCAGGAAGTTGGCTTCAGCTTTATATTGTGCCGCCTCCTGTGGATCTATCCCGGGAACCTTATCTACATTGCGAATTAAGATATAGCATTGTCGTATTCCTTTGTAAAGGTTATCCCAGTAGGAAATGACAGGACTTGACGCTGTATATTGTCCACGGGGAAATCGAGCAAAGGTTTCATGTTCAAAAGCAGTTGTTACTTCGTCGGAAGTCATCAAATCAATGGAAGAGGTGCCTACCCGAGAATTTGGAATCCACGCATAGCAGGAATACAAATAACCTTTGGCTGAATTTGGATCACGAAAGGCGTCTGCTTCCGAAGGACGTTCATCAGGGACGATATCCAAGAATTTACTGCAGGAAGTGGTAGTCAAAAAAGTCGCGCATGCGAATAATGCAAGGTAGCCTATATATTTTCTTTTCATCTGATAAATCATTTTAAAATTCTATTGATAGTTTTAATCTTGAAGTTGTTTTAATTGAAACGAAGTTGGACTCCGAGATTGAATACTTGCTGTGTCGGATATCCCAAACCATTGCCTCCACCTTGTTCAGGATCCCAAAGTTTGAACTTAGAGAAGGTCAATAGATTATAACCACTTAGAAAAATGCGTGCAAATTTGTGCGAATATCCAATCTCAGCACTTCTGAGTTTTAGGAATGCCCCATTTCTCAGCCAATAAGAAGAAGCTTCAGTATTGTTGAGATTATCCAATTTGCTCAGTCGTGGATAGGCTGCAAATATGTTAGGATTTTCAGGACTCCAGCGGTCCTCGGCAATAAACTGCAATACATTGCGTACACCTTGATTTCCAAATGGATGGAAACCACTGATCATAAAAGAAGTTCTATCAACTCCCTGTAGGAGGAAAGAAAAATCAAATTTTTTGTAATTGATGGAAGTACTCAAACCATAGACAATTTCAGGTGTTGTTGGATAACCCATTCGAACTCTATCATCGCTATTGATGAGATTTAGACCATCAATATCATTGGTTAGATCTTTATATTTGATGTCTCCCGGAGCGACAAAACCCCCTAGCTGTTGTAATGGACTGTTATCTATTTCGGCCTGATCAATAAATAAGCGTTCAGCAAGATAGCCTAGGTTTGTGCCAATAGAATACCCAATTTGCGAGAGGTTGCGGTATTTGGTAAAGGCTGGCTCATTATTTTTCAGTACGGTATTATGTGCATATGTAAAGGTTCCACGCATAGATATTCCCCAATCTTTTTCACTTTTGTTCCATTCTAGGGAGAAATCAAATCCCCTATTTCTTACCTCACCAACGTTGCCATACACTTTCGTTCCTGCAGTACCAAATACGTTAGGGATTGTTGCCGAACGATCAACGAAAATATTGGTTCTATCTTCCTGGTATAGGTCGAAAACAATATTGAACTTATTGTTAAGAATACCGAGGTCCACACCAATGTTTTTCTTCTCTGCAACTTCCCAAGAGATCATTGGGTTTGCAAATTGTAAGTAAGTAGGTCCTGTATAATTCGTATTCTGATCGATACCTGTTGTAAACGATGCTCCGTCCAATTTGAGGTCCGAAAGATAAGGAAAACGTCCTCCGCCAATCTGATCATTACCAACCTTACCCCAGCTCCCTCTAATTTTTAAATTACTGACAGCAGGAAATAAATCTGTGAAGAACTTTTCGTTACTGAGTACATAGCCCAAGCCAACGGAAGGGAAGAAGCCAAAGCGACTTCCAGTGGCAAAGTTTTCGGAACCATTGTAGCCAAAGTTGACTTCGGCAAGATATTTATTGGCGAAACCATATGTTGCACGTCCCGTAATGCCCTGGCGTCTACGCGGTAGCGAACTGATTAGATCAGCCGGATTATTGACATTGAAATCGGTGGTATTGTAAAGAAATAAACCTGATACGGTGTGATTACCAAATGTTCTGTTGTATTCGATGGAGGGCTGGAAATAGATTTCGCGATCACCGCTAGTGCCCGTTTCGGTTCCCAGGGAAAGATTTTGTGGCTGCCCCACCATGACTAGATCGTAGGTATATCCACCTGCAGGATCGGGTGCATAGCTGTTAATCATGTATTGATTGTAGCCACTGGTTCTTTTTGTTGTTGTGTTGCTCCAGTTTTTAAAGGAAACCAAGGCTTTAAATTCTAGCCCTTTTGTAATGAAATCAAGTTTTTGAGCTCCATCAATTGTAGTCAATAAGGTACTTTGGAAGCCATTTTGATAGCCATTGACCATGCGGGCAAAGGGATTGATAAAACCATTGTTGACTGTACCACCAGCTTTTCCTCCGTATTGAACGTCTCTTCTGTCAATACCAGTAAACGGAAACATAATAGGGAAGTCCACTGGATTGGCATTCATGATGTCGCCAAATACGCTTGGAGCATCTACACCGGCACCGTAGTAGTCACGAAGTTGTGCATTGAGCTTTAAAGCTATTTTGGTGGTTGAAGTAAGGTTGACATTGATATTGTTCTGAAAGCTATACCGTTTGACAGAGACATTGTTGTCAAAAGAGTTGAGGTCAAATTTACGCAATAAACCGTTGCTAATGTTGCCGGTTGCACTGAGGAAATAGCCTATTTTGCTGCCACCACCTTGTACATTTAGATTGAGCTCGTTGTTGATGGTACGGGACTTAAACATTTCATTATACCAGTCAACATTAGGATATACATAGGGATCCAAGCCTAATCTTGTGCCGTTTATTTTATCTTGGGAATATAAAATTTCACCAGTACCGCGACCTGTAACCGCTTCATTGAACATCTCCATATAACTTACACCATCAACAAATTTTGGTATGGAAGTAGGTCTTGAGATCTGTGATTGTGCACGTGCTGAAATACGCGGTTTATTGAGGTCTTTACCTGTTTTTGTGGTGATAATTAGGACGCCGTTTGCTCCCCTAGTACCAAATACGGCAGTGGCAGTAGCATCTTTAAGGACTGAGAAGCTTTCGATAACTTCCGGTGCCAATGCGTCCAGGTCGCCTTTGGAGATTGCTACACCATCCAATAAGATCAGGGGATTGGTGGCTCCGCTAAATGTCGATACACCACGAATGAAAAAGCTAGCCCCATCTGCACCGGGTTCGCCCGAACGTTGTACTGCGATTACCCCCGAAAGTCTTCCTCCCAATGCATTGGAGAGGTTGGCCGTTGGGATACGTAAGGTTTCTGGTTTTACTGATTCCAATGCTCCCACGACACTGGTTTTTTTCTGTGTTCCGTAACCGACAACAACCACTTCACTTAAGCTCTGATCGGGACTTAGCTGCACATCAATGCGACGTTTGTCGGCAATGGCAATTTCCTGATTGGCGTAGCCGACATAGGAGAATATTAGTGTCGAATTTGTGGGAACCACAAGAATGTATCTTCCATTGCCATCTGTTGTTGTACCGATTGACGGGCTGTCTTTAACCTTGACACTAACACCATAAAGATTGTTTCCATCATTTTTCACTGTACCTACAATCTCAACCTTACCGTTTTTTTGAACGGTGGGGGCGAGGGGTGTTTTTTTTTCTCTATCCGAAATCACAATGATGCCATTGTCAATTGTAAAGACCAAAGGCTGATGTTCCAATAATTTTTCAAGGGCCTGTTTTAGTGGCTTATTCTGGATATCTATATTTTGAATAGGCCTTACTTTGTCGAGTTGGCTTGTCTTAATGATAAAATCGACGTTAGTCTGTTTTCTGATTTCTTGAAATGCTTCGGACAATGTAATCTGCTTGTGTTTAAGGGTAACATTTTGAGCAGAGGAGACATGTGTTAAAAAGATAAATGCTGTTAAGAGGACCGCAACTTTTGTAGATCTGTTGCATAATGATCCGATGTATCGCATAGCTTTAATAAAAAAGACAATGCAATACTTACTACATAAATAATAATGCATATATTTATAAATTGGTTAACTGGTTTGATGTTGAAATGAATTCTTGTTTTCCAAGTAAAAAATTAGTCGAGAGTGCTGGCAGGCATTTTCGGCTATTTTTTTGGAAGAAATGTTTAGGCTGGACTGGTTTCTTTCATAATCAGTGGTTATTAATGTGTGTTATAGTTTATTGCGATATGTACAGTTTATTGTTTCGTATGTTATACTTGATGGAACCGGAAAGCTGAAGTGCTCTTAATACATCGTTTAATCGTTTTTTTCTAGAAATTTGAGCTACATAGGTTTCCTGTGAAATGGGACCTTCAAAAATTACTTCAATGTTATACCAGCGCGAAATTTTACGCATGATTTCCTTTAAGTTGTTATTGGAAAAGTTGAAATCACCATTTTTCCAATCTAATACTTGATCCAGGTTTATTGATCTTACTGCGATATTTTGATCCGTTAACGTAGATTGTTGACCCGGTTTTAGTAAGGTTGTATTATTTTTGCAACTTACTCTTACAGATCCTTCTGCAAGTGATGTCTGTGTGGAAGATTCATCATCGTAGGCATTGATATTGAATTTAGTCCCTAAGACTTCGACCTTTTGAAGCGAAGTTTCGACAATAAATGGTTTTTGTTTATTTTTTGACACTTCAAAGTAGGCTTCACCCGTCAGTTCTACACGGCGTTCAGAGGTTGAAAATGCACTTGGATATTTAAGGCTGGAATTGGAATTTAGCCAAACTTTTGTGCCATCAGAAAGGGTTATCTGGAATTGCCCGCCCTTTGGTACATTCAAAAGATTCATAGCGATGCGTACATCGGTATTTCCCTCAATTTTATAATTAATTCCGCCTTTTTCTGTTTTTTCAATTGTTGTGCCGAGCTCTTCCGTTAATTTTCCATTCGCAACATCCTCCAGTACGATCGTTTTACCAGAAGAAAGCACAAGTGTTGCTTTATCGCGACCAGGTTCGATAATGGTTGCTGTATGATCATTATATGTGCTGCGGTTAAGAAATAAATACGAGATAGAGATAATCAGTATGATGGCAGCTGCAACGCCTGTAGTTTTATACCATGTAGGACTTTTGAAATTTTGTGGTTCCGTGTCAAGATCAATTTTACCAAAAACACGGTCTAAAATCATCTTGTCTATAAGTTCTTCCTTATCCCGAGATTCAAGTTGGTTCTCGATCATCTGTTCAAGCGCCTCCTTGTTATTCGTATCCTGAAAATATTGAAATAGCTCCGCCGTCTCTTCTCTTGAAGCGTGGTTATTGAGATATCTTTCAAATAATAGTTTTATATGTTTTGAATCTTTCACTGAGTAGCTATTTATATATAATACGGAAAATTAGAGCCTGTCCTCTGCTCTGATTTTAAAAAAAAGTAAAAAAAAGAAAAGGATTTAAAAAGGGCTGTTTGAATACCTATGGAAGTGACCTGTTTGTCGATAGAAACAGCGAGTGTCTTATTTTTGATTTAATACGGCACTGATAAGAGCAATTAACAGGGACGGTGTAATTTCCTTGCTCAAACAGAAGCTCTGAATCTGTTTTGTAGCTTTCACGATATGGTCACTGATCGTAGAAGTGGAGATACCTAAGGAACTACTGACCTCCTCATAGGTTTTCCCCTCTATTTTGCATAAGGTATAAATGAGTTTGCGTTTTGGAGATAAGTTTTCAATGGCTTGATTGACAATTTTTTTAGACTCTTTGTACGCATATTCCTCCTCAATGTGGGAATAGTCTGATGTTGAAATGGAAATAATCAATTCTTTTAGATTTCGATTTTTGATCTCTTTATGAAAGAAATCATACACGAGGTGTTTAGCAATAGTGAAGAGATAAGACTGAAAGGACTTGTCGGGGTCTATTTCACCGCGCCTCTCCCATAATTTCTGAAATACATCCTGAAGGATTTCTTCTGCACAGGCAGGTATTTTGACTAGGTTAAGTATATGACGGTAAAGTCTAGGGCTATAGCGGTAGTAGAGCACCTCAAATGCCTTATGATTGCTTGACTTAAGAGCGCGCAGTAAGGCCAACTCATCATTTTTACATGCCTCCATAATTTAAACTTGTATTTAAAACCAAATTCCTCCTGATCAGAATTTAATAATTGGGTATCATACCGTATAGTAGCAGTATTATCTTAATGATAGCAGATGAATACAACAAGTATATTAGAAGTATATTGTTGGTATACTACTGGTACTCTTCTACAATGTTACCGATTTGTTATTTGGTTTTTATACAATTTTTTTACGCAAACGATTGCTTTAAAAATAAACTACAGTAGAATTTATCGTTTTTTAAACCCGAATCCAATCCTTAATTATATTTTGGAAAATACTGATGTTTGTTTTTAACTTGATTTTAGATTATATCACTATCTATAAGAAGAGTTGGTACATTAAATTTTGAATGATCTAAACAACATTCTGGTTTATAGGTGAGTAATTGTGAGGGGTAGACATATCGCAATAAGAGGAATTGTATTCCTCTTATTGTATTCCTAAGAATTCTGCTATCTATTTTTTGTTTACAGATTTTACTTCTACTTCGGGTTTCATTTTAAGGACGATCTTTACGGGCGTTTCCTCCTTAACTTGAATATCTTTTTGATCTTGATTTGAACTGACAGTCGCATTCGCAGAAAGATTGATACGTTTTGGTTGACGCGGTTGAATATTCTCGACCTTGACTTCCTCAATTTTAGGTGCTACTTGCACTTCTTCGACTATCGGTGAAACTCTTTTTGATGGAGTAGACTCTTTTTGAGGCTCCGCAAATTTGATTCGCTCAACATGTACCTCATCGATTATTTTTGGGGAATTTTGAGGTGGAGCAGGTCTTTTCCGAGGTTCCGGGGAACGTACATTACCTTCTTGTTGGGAAGAAGACCTGCGCTGGGATATCATTGGCGGAACCATTTCTTTTGTCGGTGATTTAGGAGATCTTCCACTAGTTTTAGGAGCGGCTGGTTGCTTTGATGCAGCGGGCCTTATTGCGGTGTTGGTAGCCGCTGCTTTTTTTGTCGTGGTCGGCGTTGTTTTCTGTGCTTCCACATGTGTTGAAAACAATGTAGATATCGCTACTGTCAGTAATAAAGTAAGCCCGGGCATTAGCAAGAGTTTACTTCGGGTTGTTCTTTTTTGTAACATAATTAATCGTTTTTTTGTTGTTAAGAAATTAAAATTACTGGCCGGTAATGTGTTTATATCAGGGGTGGACATGCTCCACTCGATAATCAAATGTTGGTATCTTAACTTTTCATGAATCTTGACTACGGCATTATCTGCAAGGTATTCATGAGTTTGTCGGATCGATTTCTGAATGAGATAAATGAAGGGATTGAACCACAAAAATATACCCAAAATCTGTATGAAAAGTACATCCATCGAATGGCGTTGATTGGCATGGGCCCGTTCGTGAGTTATAATTGACTGATCAATACCGCCCTGTTGATAGGCATCTTTGGGAACATAAATTTTTTGAAAAAAGGAAAAGGGTGTTTTTAAACCATGTATACAATAAATGGACTGTTCATGGGTTGGTGTGGCACTTCGGATATAATATAGGAATTTGCGGTATAACCATACTTGTCTCAGAAGTAATGCAATGGTGACAATTACATACATCAGCAGAGCGACATCGTACCAATCGACGTGATAATTATTGAAGAGCGCTGAATCTGTTTCGGGCTGTTTAATGATCGGCCCCGCAGGGGTAACATCACTGTTTCTGTCGTTCAGTAAGTTGAAAACATCAAATGGGACAGCGATCTGTAACAATGGAATGATGACAGATAGGGGGATAATCCCGAGTAAATAACAACGGTTGAATAGCAGTAGTTTTTGGTTGCGTAGTATTGACCAATAAATAAGATAGAGTAAACCCGAACAGGCTATCAGTTTTCCAATATATAGCATCATGTCTCTTTGTTTTTAATTTCGGAATCAATTATATTTTTCAGTTCCTCCAATTGCTCTTTGCTCAGCTGAGATTGTTTAGTGAAAAAAGAAGCAAATTTTAATGCTGAATTGTCGAAGTAGCTTTCTACGATATCATTTACATGTGCTAAATAATAGCTGTCTTTATCAATTAGTGGATAATACTCTCTCGAATTTCCATAAAGCACATAAGATATCGCTCCCTTTTCAGTCATTCTCTTCAATAATGTAGCAACAGTTGTTGGCGCCGGTTTAGGTTCAGAATACGCTTCCATAAGATCTTTCATAAAAGCTTTTTTCATGTCCCAGATGTAGCCCATCAATTGTTCTTCCGTAGCTGATAATTTATTCATACTACAAATACAGAATGTATTCTACATTGTGTAGAATTAAAGTATGTTAAATAATTTATTATTTTTTTATTTTGTTGATTTATAAGTGTTTATTTTTTTTTTTTTGAGGATGGAGATAATTTTCACCGTAAAATTAGTTGCTGTTCCCAGATATAACCGATAAGCTTATACAAATAATAGGGGAGCTGAATATGTCCGTATATTGTTTTAACTAAGGGATCTGTCGTTGGATATTGAAGTACTTCGGTCCCAGGTTTAGATGATTAGACAAGGACTAAGTGGTATAAATAAAACAAAATGGAATGTATCGCTATTATATATGATGTTGGGTGCGTAGTGAGATACCGTTTAGAAAAACTTTGGATAAATAATGGCAAAACTTTTTTTAGTCCGGCATGGACAGTCGCAATGGAATTTAGAAAATCGCTTTACGGGATGGCAAGATGTTGATATTACTGAATTGGGACAACAGGAAGCTCGGGAGGCGGGACTGGCTCTGGCAAACGAACCAATTGATATAGCATATACCTCGACACTTATAAGAGCGCAGCATACGTTAAAGATTATTTTGCATGAAATGGGCGATCCTCACATCCCCATTGTTATAGACGCTGCTTTGAATGAACGAGGTTATGGAAAGCTTGAGGGCTTGAATAAGGCCGAAACAGCCGAAAAATATGGTGCTGAACAGGTGCATATCTGGCGCAGATCTTTTGATGTGCCTCCGCCTGGAGGTGAGAGCCTTAAAGATACATACGAACGTGTTATTCCATATTATGAACGTTTTATAGCACCCAAACTGAAAGAAGGTAAAAATGTACTCATTGTTGCGCACGGCAATAGCCTAAGGGCGCTGATTATGTTTTTGGAACATCTTTCTCCGGAACAGATATTGGAACGGGAGATTGCTACCGGGCAACCGATCAAGTATCAAATTGAAGAATAAACGCTCAATTTTTACAAATTGATAGTTGAACTGTAGAGACTGATAATTTATCGTATTTCTATAGATTCTCCGGGTTTAGCATTTTAAAGATTTACTTGTTTTTGTTAGTTGTATCTAACAATTGTTTTCTTAACAAAGAGAAATAACAGTAGATTTCATTTCAAAAAATAACATTTTGATCTCATTCTCTCCTAGTTTAGGCGATAAGGCGTACAAGTAGTGTTGCGGTGACTTTGCTGCTTAGGACTTCTATTGGCCTGTCTTTGTATTCCACTGTGATGCTAGCATCGAACGGTTCTATTGATTTGATTGTTAAAGTCGTACCGAGCTCGAGATTTTTCGCTGTCAAATATTGTAAAAGCTCCTTAGAAGATGGCTGAACCGCCATTAATGTAACTATATCACCTACTTTACAACTATTTAGAAACACATAGTTTTCCAAAGGCATAACCCCATTAGAATCGGGAATTGGCGACCCGTGGGGATCTACCGTCGGATAACCCAATAACTCATCCATTTTACTGAAAAATTCGGGCGAATGTATATGCTCAATCTGTTCAGCAATCTGATGGACTTCATCCCAGGCAAACCCCATTTTCTCAACCAGATACATTTCAGTAAGTCGATGTTTCCGGATAATAAGGGCGGCTTCTTTCTTTCCTTCTTCAGTTAGCCGCAATGGTTTATAGCTTTCATAATGAACGAAACCTTTGTCGGCTAGTTTTTTCATCATACTATTTACTGTGGGCATCTTGATGTCGAGCCTTTTACTTATTTCATTGACATTCGCATCACCCTTTAGGTAAGTGAGGTTATACAATGCTTTTAAGTAATTCTCTTCGGTCTGTGAAATCATAAGACAAATTTATTAAATATTAGCCGTGTCTAATAATTATGTTATAATTATTTTGTTAGTCTAATCTAACTTGTTAGATTTGCTTATCTAAATTTATAAATATAAAAAAGCAAAACATGATGAAAGTGTACAGTGCTCATTTGACAATTGCCATGGTGCTTACAGGATTTATTTCCTTTGGACAGACAGGTAAGATTAATGGTAAGGTTTACGATAAGAATGGTATGCCGTTAGGAGCAGCATCCGTTGTTATTCCAAAATTACAGATAGGTGCCAAATCGAACAACTCAGGAAGATATATCGTTGAAAGTATCCCCCATGGTACCTGGGAAGTGGAAGTAAAACACATTGGATTTAAGGAATTCCGTGATTCAGTAAAAGTCGGTCCAGGGGTATTGACCAAAGATATTCAGTTAGATTGGGCTGAACTTTTACTGGATGAAATTGTGGTAACGGGTACCAAAACATTTAAACGCAAAACAGAGAGTTCTGTAATGGTAAATATTTTGGATAGCAAGACTTTGGACAATCTACAAGTGTGTAATCTTTCGGAGGGTTTGAAGTTTCAACCCGGATTGCGCGTAGAAACAGACTGTCAGACCTGTAACTATACGCAATTGCGGATGAATGGACTTCAGGGTGGTTATTCACAGATTCTGATTAACGGTCGGCCAATTTTCAGTCCGTTGATGGGACTCTATGGTGTGGAGCAACTACCGGTCAATATGATTGAAAAAATTGAAGTTGTTCGCGGAGGGGGCTCCTCATTGTATGGTTCAAGCGCAATTGGCGGAACGGTGAATGTGATTACAAAGCTCCCACGGGCAAACAGCTATGAAATCAATTCTTTCTATCAGCGTATAGGTGGGGGGACAAATGATTTTAACCTCGGGGGTAACGCAACATTGGTCAACGAGAAAGGGAATGCCGGAACTTCATTCTTCTTTAACAAGCGGGATCGTGGTTTCTACGATGCAAATGGTGATAATTTTTCTGAAATGCCCAAAATTGAAAATACCTCTTTAGGAATTAATTCATTCTATCAGTTTTCAGATAATCAAAAATTAGAAGTCTCCTTAAGCAACCTGAATGAATATCGGTTCGGTGGTGAAATGACCGATAAACCTGCGTATTTAACACAGCAGTCAGAAGAGCGACATCATAAAATTTGGATGGGAAGCACGGATTATCAGATTAACTTCAATCAAGATAAATCGGCATTCATCGTCTATACAGCTTTTCAAAATACCAATAGAAAACATTATACCGGCGTATTTCCAGATGATCCTGAGGCGATTGAAAACCATCTCAAGCATCCACCTTATGGGGATTCTAAAACAACAACACTTCAGGGAGGTTTTCAATTGAATCATGAGATCCGCAATTTCTTTAATGGTCGTAATGTATTGACCATTGGGTCGGAGTACGTTTCTGATAAAGTTTATGACGAAATTCCGAGTTATAATTATCTCGTGGATCAGCATACCAAAGATTGGGGAAGCTTCTTTCAAAGTGATTGGGATTTGGCGGCTAAGTTTAATGTATTGTCGGGTGTTCGGGTTGACAAACATAATTTATTGCATAAAGTTGTTGTCAGTCCGCGAATAGCACTCCTTTATAAATATGCCCCTACAACACAATTTCGATTAAGCTATGGAACCGGCTTTAGAGCGCCACAGGCATTTGACGCCGACCTGCATATTGCGTTTGCTGGTGGCGGCGTATCGCGTGTACAGTTATCCCCTGATTTAAGGGAGGAGCGTTCAAAAAGCCTGAGTGGTTCGATAAACTACGACAAAGCAACTGAAACGTGGATAGCAGGCTTCACCTTGGAAGGATTTTATACGCACCTGAATAATGCATTTGTACTTGAGGAAATCGGTGCAGATAATTTTGGGAAGATTTTTGAAAAGCGAAATGGAAACAACGCAACTGTAGCCGGAGGAACATTGGAATTACGTGCAAATTATGCTAAGAAGATTCAGTTGGAAACTGGATTGACAGTGCAGCAAAGCAAGTATGATAGTCCGGTGTCGTATTTGGAAGGAGTAGCTCCAATTCGATCATTTTTGCGGACACCCAACGAATATGGTTTTGCCAACCTCAATATTACAGCAAGTAAACCCTGGACAGTCAATTTAAACTATGTTTACACGGGAAATATGCGTATTGCCCATGTCGGGGGAGCAGATAATTTTCCTGACGATCAAATGGTACGGACAGGAGCCTTTTCGGAGCTCAATAGTAAAGTAGCTTATGCATTTAACTTACCGAAATACAAAAATATCATTGAGCTTTATGCAGGGGTAAAAAATATTTTTAACGCGTATCAAACTGATTTTGATACCGGGAAAAATCGCGATAGCAATTACATTTATGGGCCCAACATGCCAAGGACATACTTTGTCGGTGTAAAGATAAAAACACCTTAATGGTGAAAACAAAAAATCCTGCACACCGATGATGAGCAGGATTTTTGTTATTTGTATTCGCGTTATGCTATTTCAAAACGAATTTAAATCCTAAAGAAAAACGCGATGGCTCGAAATTAGAACCATGAGAAAGATTCCACCAAGGTTTCCAGTCGAAATGCATGGCCAATGGTGCAGAAGGTATTTTGAACTCTAGACCCAAAGCTGGACGGATCGCAAAATCAGTATGTGTTTTTCCATCTTTCCAATGGTAGTCGTCATACCAGTCGTCGTGCCATTTACCATAATCAATAAATGATACTTGTGGACCAACACCAATGTACCATGAAAGACCTCGAGATCCAGGAATACGTTTGTTGTATGAATAATCTACGCCGATAACAGTAATATTGTCTCCAAATAATACTTGTGCATTTCCAGCGTCATTTCCACCAAAATTGTGTTTTATCTGTGGACCGAATAATGTTTGACCATCGCCGACGTCTATTCCAAGACCAATGGCTGTCCGATAGGGAGTTTGTGCGTTTGCTTGCTGATGAGCAACAAATAGTAGCGTAAAAAGTGTTAGAAAAGGTAGAATTACTTTTTTCATGATAATTTAAAAAAATATAAGTTGTGTGCTTCCGATTAGAAAGCTTTCGCTGTTCAAACAAATAGTTTGCCAAAGATTTTTTTAATATTTTGATAAACAATAAATGATATGTAACTACCTCTTTTTTAGTTGATTTTTTTATGGATAATCTAAAAAAAAAATCAACCATATATATTAAAGTATTGTTCTTATAATAGAGAGCTGCTTTTTTAAGGTTTAATAGTGCTCAGGCTATTTTTTATTGATGGCTATTATAATTTTAATCGGTGAGGTGTTATTAAATGTTATAAAAAGCAGCATTTAAAATACTACAAAATACAGCAGATGGAGAAACTACAAATTAATACGGAAAGGATCGAAGAATGGATTGCAGCGGGATATGATGTTCTTCAAGATGGAAAATTAATAAAAGTCGAAGGTGATCTGCAGGAATTTCTAAAACAGTTTGCTGATGATACAGCAGATGGAGGACCAAAAACATATCTGTTGAAGGAGCTGCTTACCTGGCCAGAGGAAGATTTAAAAAAAGTAGAAATGGGTTATGGAACAGATGAAAATAGCTGAAGATAAAATTGTACCATTGGATTTTGATTCAGAAGAATTACCTTTTGAAATTCGTGAGCTACGTCCCGTTGTATTTAGAGAAGAAACGTCGTATTGGTGTTTACTGGGGCCCGATCCGCATCAAGGCGTTTTCGGAAACGGTGAAACGGCTTTAGATGCTTTAGCCGACTGGCTAGAAAATTTACAGGTACGTTTAAAAACTGGGGACGAAAATGATGAAGTAGCGAATTATGCTCGGGAAAGTCTTCGGGCATCGAATCGTGATGTCTGGTAATATTCCGTAGTTATATTAAAAGTCTCCCCATACAGATTAATTACGATTGTTAATCGTCAGTCGTTTGACCCGCAACAGGAGTTCTTCTGGGCTAAACGGTTTCACCATAAAATCTGAAGCGCCAAGGTCAAAAGCTTCAATGACGACTTCCTCTTGTCCCATGTTGGAAAGTACAATAACCGGGATTTTTTTCTCGAGCTTTTTTATGGAAGAAAGGACTTCTATCCCCGAAGCAAATGGCATCATAATGTCAGTAATGATTAGATCCGGATCGATTGTACTAATCTTTTCAATTGCATCTTTTCCATTGTTGGTAGTGATAACCTCGTGACCTGCCTTGATCAGTTTGTATTGAACTGTCCGTAATATCAATTCATTATCTTCTGCAATTAAGATGACCATCTTGTTTTTATTATTAATATACTATTATGGAGGCCACAGCAAGTTTAGATGCTATTCCATATCTAACGATAGGTACAGAAATATTTTAACAATATGTTTAGTTTCCAGCTTCTATTTGTGTTATACATGATCTGAAAACATAGGTAGCAAAGAAGGACTTCAATCGCAAGAAGCTGTCTTGGCATTACTGGAAAAATGATCGTAAAATTGCTTTTGGCTAATATGAAATTCAAAGTCCCCAAATGAATTTCTGCGCAAATATATCATTGTAATAGAAATATGCAATAAAAGAAAAGTATTAGAAGGTAAATTTTATGCTAATATGTTGCTGATAAGTCATGTAGCTTCTTTTTTACAAAAAGTAAAAGCTGTAAATAAAAGATTGTAACATGATGTTACATGTGAAGGAGATGATCGTCGACAGATGATTTAACTCCTGGATACAAGAATTATTCATTATATTTAGGTAACCTAGTTCATTCGATATGTCATATAATATTCCCGATAATCTGAAGGGTCTTTCCACAACCGAGGTTAATGCCTCTCGCGCTAAATATGGTTGGAATCAATTGAGCGATAATCACAAGAGTACCTGGTTTGAACTGCTTGTGGATATTTTGAAGGAGCCTATGCTGATTCTGTTGATTATCATCTCGATGATTTATGTTTTTGTGGGGAATTACGGAGAGGCTGTATTTATGTTTGTCGCTATTGTTGCTGTTACGGCAATTTCTTTTTATCAGGATAATCGTAGCAAAAAAGCGCTGGAGGAGTTGGAAAAGCTGAACGAACCATTAAGCACCGTGATTCGAAATGGGAAGGTCAGTGAAATTCCAACACATGAGATTGTTGTGGGGGATCTCTGTATTACAGAGGAAGGTCGAATTATAAACGCTGATGGTCGTATTTTACATAGTAACGATTTTTCTGTTAATGAATCTTCGTTGACGGGGGAGAGTTTTTCCGTCTTTAAGGACAATAAATCTGAAGATAATCTGGTCTACGGCGGGACGGTTACGGTCTCAGGGCTGGCTGTGTTTGAAGTTACTAAAATCGGTAAAGAGACCCGTGTTGGAAAAATAGGTGAATCGATAAAAAATATCAAGGAAGAAATTTCACCATTGCAGGTGCAAATCCAAAAATTTGTAAAGGCAATGGCCATTGTCGGTATCCTAATTTTTTTGATCGTATGTCTATACAGTTTTATTGACAGCGGTAATTTAGTGGCAAGCTTGCTCAATGGACTTACTTTGGCCATGTCTGTATTGCCGGAAGAGATTCCTGTTGCGTTTACAACTTTTATGGCGCTTGGCGCATGGAAACTCATGCGGGAGGGGATTATAATCAAAAGAAGCAGTATTGTTGAAACTTTGGGCAGTACAACAGTGATTTGCACAGATAAGACCGGGACTATTACAGAGAATTCCATGCAATTGAAATACCTCTATAGTTATGCTACGGATTCATCTTATGATCAGGAAAGGTTTGATGAATCCGATTTAAGAGAGCTTATCGATTATGCGATGTGGAGCAGTGAGCCTGTGCCTTTTGACCCCATGGAAATTACGTTGCATAAAATATATGAAAAAACGCAAAAACAGGACCTCAGAAAGGAATATGCATTATTTCATGAATATCCATTAGATGGTAAACCGCCGATGATGACCCATCTTTTCGAAAATACAGGAAAAGATCGGATTATTGCTGCCAAAGGGGCACCGGAGGCTATACTTAGCGTATCCAAGCTGCCCGATAGTGAGAAAGATAAAATTAGGGCTATTGTTAAATCCTATGGAGAGCAGGGCTTTCGTCTATTGGGTGTGGGGAAAGCGAAATTCGAAGGCAATAATTTCCCCGCGAAGCAACAGGATTTTGAGTTCCAATTTTTAGGGTTGACCGTATTTTATGATCCCCCCAAAAAAGGTATCCAGGAAGTGTTCCAAGATATTTATGATGCCGGGATTAAAGTCAAAGTAATTACTGGCGACAATGCCGATACGACTAAAGCAATAGCGGCTCAGGCCGGAATTCGTATTTTGTCTCCACCGATCAATGGCAGTGAAATAGTCAATAGGTCCGGGGATGAAATTATGTCGATAGCGGAGCAAACAACTTTATTTACCAGAATGTTTCCGGATGCTAAATTGGCTATTGTAAATGCCCTGAAAAAGAAAGGGGAGGTTGTGGCGATGCTTGGTGATGGAGTAAACGATGGCCCAGCATTAAAAGCGGCCCATATCGGCGTTGCTATGGGCAATAAAGGTACTGAAATAGCAAAATCAGCCGCGGCGTTAATTATCACAAATGATGATCTACAAAAGTTAATCATTGGTATAGCAGCCGGAAGAAGGATTTACGCAAACATCAAGAAGGCGGTTCAATACATCATTTCTATTCATATCCCCATTATTTTGACCGTATCACTACCTTTGTTTTTAGGCTGGGTATTTCCGCAGATTTTTAGCCCTGTGCATGTGATCTTCCTCGAATTGGTCATGGGGCCCACCTGCTCGATTGTATATGAAAATGAACCTATTGAAAAGGATACGATGAAACGACCTCCTAGAGCTATGGGCGACACTTTTTTGAGTATAAATGAGCTCGGAATAAGCATTGTTCAAGGCCTGATAATCACTATAGGAATTCTATTTGTTTATCAGTTTACTGTTCAGCAGGGGGGGACTGAGGAAAAAACGAGGGCTATGGTTTTCGCCACTTTAATCTTTGCCAATGTTTTGCTGAGTTATGCTAACCGATCTTTCCACTATAGTATCCTTGAAAGTTTTAAAAACCGAAACTTGCTGCTCGTGGGTATTTCGATCGCTGTGCTTCTATTTTTAGCCGTGATATTATATGTCGCTCCGGTCGCCCAATTTTTTACTGTAGCAGCCCTGAGCGGATATGAATTGGGGATAGCGCTCTCCGTGGCTGCAGCATCCGTGTTATGGTTTGAGGTCTATAAATTGATCGGGAGAATTGTACGTGCTAAAAAAGATTGAAGGGATATATCGAGATAATCCAAGTATTAAACGAATAGAATTAGGCGCAAGTCCAGGAATCTTACTGAATAAATTTCGAAGTAATTCCTCTTTTCTTGATGTAGAAATTCAGCGCTCGCCCTGCCTCTGTAGGTCGATCTGTACTTAATATATCTGCACCGCGATCAATAAATCCGGCATAAACTTGAAAGCCTTTTTTGTCGGCCTGTCTGTCTAAGTTTCCCAGTGTACCCAATATGCACATGATTCCATGGTCATGTAGTACTTTGGTTAATGCTGGGTCTGCTTCACGTGTTCCGACGAAGGCTAACAAGCGATTGTCGGGGATATCTTTTTCATTTAGACGAGCAAGGTCATCCAGGTTATTGACCGAGGCCGAAATCATGATGTCGCTAGCCAGACTGTGCACTTTGGCCGCCTGGTTGGCACTATACGTGATGATGACTACGCTAGATTCTGCCCTTTGTTTGCGAATAGCATTGATAACGGCTTCATAAGGGACATCATTTTTAATGTCTAAGGTGAAGATTACCTTTCCTTTTCCCCAAGAAAGTGCTTCTTCGAGCGTGGGGATCCTATATGGCGTTATCTTTTTGTTATTGTCCAATAGACGAAGCTTTTTGAGCTCAGTTAAACTGCTGGCGTTCACAGGCCCTCTGCCGGTGGTTGTTCGGTTTAACGTATTGTCATGCATTAATATCAGCGCTGAGTCTTTACTGATGCGAACATCACATTCAACAAGGACTGGCTGCAAGCTCGCATTATAGGAAAATGTTTCGATTGCATTTTCGGGGTATCCAGATGCGGGGCCACCACGATGCAAACTGACCAATGGATAACGATTATCATCATAGGTCAAAAACTGATATAATTCCTCCACATTTTGGAGCTGTATACGTTTACCCACTGGCAAGCCATCCGTATTGGCTCCGTTACGAAAGCAACTGCTTACGATAAAGCAGATCAATAAAAGGAAGTAGTGGCGTATACGTATATTCATTGTCTATCTATTGTGCTGATTAATCAGATCGGCTAGTGCCTCGACACTGGTATTTAATTGGTCGATTGTCAGATGCGCCTGCGTATAATAAGGTTCTCTTTCGCTCAACTTCTCTTCGATAAATAGCCGTAGTTCCTCAGGTGATTTTCCGATTAGAATGGGCCTTTTGTGTAGTTTAGATTGAGAAAGACGGTCAAAAAGTGCTTTGGGTGACATCTGTAAATAGACGGCATATCCATTCGCCCTGATCCATTCCATGTTGTCAAAGAAACAGGGGGCACCACCACCGGTAGATATGACGGCAGCATTCTCAGAAAATTTACGCAATTGCTCGCGTTCTAATGCCCGGAATGCGTCTTCACCATGTTGACTAAAATATTCGGTAATGCTCATGCCAATTTGTTTTACGATCTCCTCATCTGTGTCGATAAAAGGGAGTTCGAGTTTAGTGGCAAGTTTCTTACCCAGGGTAGTTTTTCCACTTCCCATATAACCAATCAAAAATATAGGTTTAGGCATAGGTACTATTTGTCTTTACTTAGAAATTTATCTTCAATGGTTTTGGCATCCGGAAAGTTATTATAGTGCCATTTTCCGACGACGTTGCCTCCTTTTAGGAGCAGTACACCAGGATTTGCCCTGACCATGCTTTTTAGAGGAATGAGATCGGCATAGAATATCTCCGCAATTAATTGCATTTTATCACTCAGATATTGGGCGTCTTTGGATGCCGAAGCAGTCAATAGCACAACACGAAGCCCATTATAATCTTTTGTTAATTGGATGGCGGCCTGATTGATCTTTTGGATAGCATCAATATTGGTCGAAGAAAGATCCTTTGCAACGATAACAAGATTGTAATACGGATTAGCAATGATTTCTTGCGTATGGTCCGCTCCGTCAGCATCCGTAATCAAGAGATCAGGAATAGGAATATCATATCCCTTTTTGACCAATTTACTCTCAGGTTCACCTATAATTTCCCACGATTCATCTTCCCATAGCTTGTCAGCCATATAGACCTTGTCATTGACCTTTTTTGTTTCACCCGTCTTTTTGTTTTTCATGGTATAGATTTGCTCAAACAAATCGCCTTGTTTGCCTTCAGGGAGCACCATTAATGAAGGTAAGTTGTTGCCAACTTTGTAGGGTAAGAAATCAATAAACGGGAGGTAGTTTACGGTATAGATACCAATACCTAAAGAGATAATCGCTGTAATCACAGTAGCAACGAATTGATTGCCTGATCCTTTGATAATTGATCGTAATTGCTTTCGGTTAAAAAATATAATAAGGATCAACGCCAAGAGCACCAGATCTTTAGAAAATGATTGCCAAGGAGTAAGTGGGATGGCATCCCCAAAACAGCCACAAGAGGTCACAACCTCAAAAAATGCCGAATAGAAGGTTAGAAAAGTGAAAAATAGAATCAGTAGTAGCAGGCCCCAGGCAACGGTATTCGCATAGACCCCCAATAATAACAGTGCTCCTAACAAAATTTCAAAACCACAGATTACTACAGCGATGGCAGTAGCGTATTCATTAAAAGCTGTGAGATGAAAGACCTCAAAGTATTCCTGAAGCTTATAGCCAAACCCTGTCGGGTCATTTGCTTTAATAAAACCTGAGAATATGAAAAGAAGTCCCGTAAAAATCCGGCAAAATCCTAAAAGATAATTTGTTTTGGTACGCTGCTGTGTAGCTGTCATAATCCGATTATTGTTGTGCGATTCCTAATTTAATTAATGCAAAAACTGCGTAATTGAGCATATCCTGATAGTTGGCATGGATGCCTTCAGAGACCAGGGTTTGTCCATCGTTATCTTCAATTTGTTTGACGCGATGTATTTTCATCAAGATCAGATCTGTCATGGAAGAAACACGCATATCGCGCCATGCCTCACCGTAATCGTGGTTTTTGGCAAGCATGAGATCTCTGGTCTCGGTAACCTTTTCTGTATATTTTTGATTCACAAAGGTTGGATCCAAATTTTCTTCGCCATCTTCACCCAAATCAATCTGAATCATGGCCATGACACAGTAATTGATAATACCGATATATTCGTCGACAATTCCTTCGCCCACTTTGGAAACCTTTTTGATTTCTAGCGTACGTATACGTTGTGCTTTAATGTAAATCTGATCCGTAATGGAAGATAGGCGCATAATCCGCCATGCCGTTCCATAATCCTTTGTTTTTTTAATAAATAAATCCTGACAATGTTTGATAACACTGTTATATTCCTGAATGGTATCCATATCGTTGATTGAAGAAACTTGATGAGACAAGTTGTGATTACACTACAAATATAATTAGAAAATAATACTTCCAACGGTCAAATGAATGTACAATTTGTGCTTTATTGCTAAAATATAAACAATAATTTTGGATATTACCACAATTAAAAGTTCGCAGGGGCTAGGGGCAACAGCATCGTGCAAGTGCATGACGTGAATTTCTCGTTTCCTATATCCTCAAACGTTTAAATATGGGTAACTTTAGATAAGTTTGATCAGTTTGCAAGGTGTCTTGCCAACTTTGAAGATAGTAAAAATATAAATTCATGGATTTTCAACAACCTGTTATTAGAGAAGTAGAGATCATCCGATATGTTCAGCCATTTCGGGAAGGGGGGTCTTTACCCGCATTAGTCGATGCCGATGATGGCTTTAGTTATGTTATAAAATTTAGAGGGGCAGGTCAGGGACGAAAAGCATTGATTGCGGAATTGATCGGTGGAGAGCTGGCGAGATTGCTCAAATTAAGAGTTCCCGAAATTGTATTTGCGGAGTTGAACGAATCCTTTGGCCGTACAGAACCCGATGAAGAAATTCAGGATCTGCTCAAATTTAGTGTGGGCAAAAATCTGGGACTTCATTTTCTGAGTGGAGCAATCACATTTGACGCGAATGTCGATGCTATCGGCGCGGAGGAAGCATCGAAAATTGTTTGGTTAGATTCACTCTTGATGAATGTAGACCGTACTGTGCGGAATACAAATATGCTGATATGGCATAAAGAACTTTGGTTGATAGATCACGGCGCTTCCTTATATTTTCATCACAGTTGGGATAATTGGGAAGAACAATCCCTAAAACCATTTGTTCAGATTAAAGATCACGTACTGCTCAAAAATGCAAGTATGGTGGAGAAAATAGATCAGGAATACCGTTCCGTTTTTACGGAGGCGGTATTTCGCGGAATATTGGCGGTGGTACCCGATGAATGGCTGGAAGATGCCGAACGTGAGCTCTCTGCAGCCGATGCGCGCGAAGTGTATGTTTCTTTCCTGAAACGGCGTGTAGCCAATTCATCCATTTTTGTAAAACAAATAGAAGATGCCAGAAAAGACCGTATATGAGTATGCTGTGGTACGTTTGATACCACGGGTGGAGCGAGAGGAATTTATCAATGTAGGCGTAGCTCTTTATTGTCGTAAGTATCGTTTTGCGAAGATGGTTTATCTTGTTAATGAACAGAAGGTACGGTCGCTTTGTCCGGATATTGAATTGGAATTGATCGAAAATCATCTTTCATCTTTCCAACGAATCTGCCACGGCGAAAAAGATGCCGGCAAACTTGCTGCACTGGATATCACCGAACGCTTTCGATGGCTGACCGCAAAGCGGAGTACCCTGATTCAATGTTCGGCATCACATCCCGGATTATGTGAGGACCCCGAAGCAACATTGAAGGAGCTGTTTGAGCGTCTGGTTCTGTAAATTAAAAGATGTGCACCCTTGATCATGGGACAATACGTGATGGTCAAAGGGGCTAAGTTTTGATAATAAGGCTTAATCTATCAATATTGTATAGTATATTTGTTTTAATAAACTAGTGAAGATGCATGATTTTTATCAACATATCTATGAACAGCAACTTGCTGTTCTAGAAATGCCTTCTAACAAGAAGATCTGTGGCTGGGCTATCCGAATTGTGGATGTGCTCTTCCCCGAACGAAATTCTAGCGAGATGAAATCGGTCGATGATGTGAAGCTCGCTTTTGAACAATTTGAATTAGAACTGGAGCAACTCCTGAGCAAATCCAAAGCTTGTCAAAGCTGCAATCACTCAGAAGTAGCGCACAAGTTTTTTGAACGGATTCCACAGCTTTATGAATTGATGTGCTGGGATGCAGACGCATTGATGGATGGGGATCCAGCAGCACAGAATAAAAGAGAAGTCGTACGTACTTATCCCGGTTTCTTTGCCATCTGTATCTTCCGAATGGCCAATGAACTGCATCGCTTGGGTGTTCCTTTGATACCGCGCATATTGACGGAACATGCCCATTCTAAAACAGGTATTGATATCCATCCCGGAGCAACGATAGGCCATCATCTGCATATTGATCATGGCACCGGATTAGTCATCGGTGAAACCTGCACCATTGGTAATTACGTGAAGCTTTATCAGGGTGTAACCTTGGGCGCGCTGAGTGTTGATAAGGTGTTTTCCAATGTAAAACGCCACCCGACAATCGGTGATCATGTCATTATCTATTCAGGGGCCACCATCCTCGGCGGTGAAACACACATCGGCCATCATTCGGTCATTGGCGGGAATGTTTGGTTGACAAGTTCTGTAGAGCCTTATACCACCGTATATCATCAGGCCACATCAAAATTTATAGATTCGAAACCAATAATATAGATACCATGGGAAATATCATAGATACCATAGGAAATACGCCTTTAGTCGAGATAACACAATTTCATACAAATCCCAAGGTGCGGATATTTGCGAAAATGGAGGGGAATAATCCTGCTGGTTCGGTGAAAGATCGTGCGGCACTAAATATGATCCGCTCGGCGATGGAGCGCGGTGACATTACAAAAGATAGCAAATTGATTGAGGCAACGAGTGGAAATACCGGAATCGCACTGGCTATGATTGCAGGTATATATGGACTTAACCTTGAGCTTGTGATGCCGGCTTCTTCAACACGGGAGCGAACACTTACGATGGAGGCTTATGGCGCTAAAGTCACCTTATTGGAATCCATGGAAATATGCCGCGATTATGCAGAAGAAAAGGCCGAAAAAGAAGGTTATTTTATATTGAATCAATTTGCAAATCCGGATAATTACGAAGCACATATCAAGACAACGGGACCTGAAATCTGGCGTGATACAGACGGAAAGATTACACATTTTGTAAGCGCTATGGGTACTACAGGTACAATTATGGGAAACTCCATCTATCTGAAGGAGAAAAATGCAGCTATTCAGATTGTAGGTTGCCAGCCTACTCCGGAATCCTCGATACCAGGTATACGGCGTTGGCCCGAAGCATATCTGCCCAAGATTTTTGATCCGAGCAGGGTAGATCGTGTCATCGATATATCCCAACAGGAAGCAACCGAGTTTGCGCGGGAGCTTGTCAAGCGCGAAGGTGTTTTTGCCGGAATGAGTACCGGCGGAGCTTTTGCCGGAGCACTTAAAATTGCAAATGAAATCGAAGCAGGCCTTATTGTCTTTATTGCCTGTGACCGAGGTGATCGTTATTTGAGTTCAGACCTTTTTGGCTAAGAACCCATACGAACAATACCAAGCCCACTACGGATCTTCGCTTATTTTTAGCAATCTTTAGTGGGCTTTTCAATGTCTAAGCATCGGCGCCAAAGGTTAGTAGATTGCTGTCGGGATCTAAAATCGAAAACTCACGCTGACCCCAAGGCTTCATCTCAAGTTTACCATTGGGATGAATCTCAACGTTATTTTCTTGAAAAGATTCATACAGACAATCAATATCGTCTGTACGTATATAAACCATACCATAATTATCTTCGGGTGGAAGTTCTTGGAATTCAAAAAAATGAATTTCAATATCATCTTTCTTCAACATCAGATACCCTTCATAGTCGGCAGTGCCACATAATGAAAATCCAAGTTTATGTAGATAAAAATCCTTTGTAAGGGTTTTGTTGCGCATGGGCAGTTTGGGGTGAATGGCTGTCAGTTTCATCGGTATATAATTATTAAGTCGAGTTTAATCCATCTGTTTAGTAACCTATTTGAAATATAATCATTTATCGTAATATTTTAATGTTCTAACAATAAGGATTATTTCATTTTTATAACGTATTCTTTAGCTATTTTGGCTAAAATGTAGTTGTTTGTTATAACCAATTGTTATGACTCATTTATAATTGTGTCTTTTAAAATAATTGAGAGTTATTCAATTTTGTGCCAAATCAATGTATCATTGTCATGGACAAAAAAATAAATACGACAATTCGTTATAAGCAGCTACTCAATCGAAAGATCTCCGTTCGGGAAATCATTTTTATACTCTTATTTGTATTGTGTCTTACCCCATTTGTTTCAGCTCCGCTTGCCTTACTTTTGGGTATTATTGTGGCACAATGGATCGGTCATCCCTTTCTGGCAGTCAATCACAGGGCAACACAGATTTTGTTACAGATTTCTGTCGTTGGACTTGGCTTTGGAATGAATATCGATACGGCTATCCAAACGGGTAAGCAAGGGTTTGTGTTAACCGTTATTTCTATTCTCGGAACATTATCATTGGGCTATCTATTGGGTAGGTTACTCAAGTTGGAAAAGGTAACCGCTTATTTGATTTCTGTCGGCACGGCCATTTGTGGTGGAAGTGCTATTGCGGCGGTTTCACCAACTATAAAAGCCAATGAGAAGCAAGTAAGCGTGGCGCTAGGGACCATATTTGTACTGAATGCCATTGCTTTATTTGTATTTCCTGTTGTCGGTCATTTGCTTGATCTCAGCCAGACGCAATTTGGTTTATGGTGCGCGGTTGCTATACAGGATACCAGTTCTGTCGTTGGTGCAGCGAGTAAGTATGGTAATGAAGCACTACAGGTCGCGACAACCGTAAAATTAACTAGAGCTTTATGGATTATTCCGATCGCCTGTTTAAGTGCTGTAGCATTCAAGACCAAAGGGACGAGCATTAAAATACCATATTTTATTGGTCTATTTGTATTGGCGGTTATCTTAACAAGTTATATCCCTTTTTTTCAGCATATAGGAGGCTATGTCGTCTATATTTCAAAGATGGGGCTTACCTTAACTTTGTTTTTAATTGGAGCAAGTTTGTCTAGGGAGGTTTTGTTGGCAGTAGGTTTTAAAGCAATACTACAAGGAGTAGTGCTGTGGTTGGGATTATCAATACCGGTACTTGTCTATATTTATTTTTGCCTTTAGGCATTTAACGTATACTTCAGCATAATCATATCTTTCAACAGTTGACCATTTTCATAAATAGGCAGCTCATAATTTTCGATGAAAAAATCTTTACGGATAGCGTATTTAACAAAGCCATTTCGTTCATAAAAACGAATTTGAGCCAGACCACAATCTGCGGTACCCACAATCAGGTTCGGGTATTGCTGGTAGTTCTCCTTGATAAAATCAAGTAGTTGACTTCCGAGGCCCATGCCTTGAAACTCTGGTGATACGGCGATGTTTTTAATCTCTAATGTTTCCGTATTGACCGGATATAAACAGAAAACAGCGATAGGTTTTACCATTTCATAGACAACATAAACCATCGATTCATAGAGGTATTTGTCGATTGCATGAATGGTTTCGTCTGCTAAAAGCAACAAATCATAAGGATAATCCTTATGATTTGTAATAAGTTTTATTTGAAAGCTATTGCGCATGTATAAGAATTCGCCAATGGCCTATAGTCTAATGTTGGAATTAATTGAAATGATATAAAAAGATAACATCACCCACGTAAGCCGGTTTTGCACTGTCTTTGATTTTCAATGTAGCTTCAATGGTAACTTTAACAACCCCTCTCAAATTGACCACCGATTTTACTTGTGTATGTAGCTGTACAGCATTGTCAACCAAAACGGGTTGTGCAAAACGTAGGTTTTCAATCCCATAATTGATTTCCATTTTGACATTTCTTACTTCAGCAATTTGTTTCCATAAATAAGGAATAAGGGACAAGGTCAGATAGCCGTGGGCAATAGTTGATTTGAAAGGACTATCCGTTTTGGCCTTTTCGCTATCTAAATGAATCCATTGGTGGTCTAGTGTTGCATCCGCAAATTGATTAATTTGTTTTTGATCAATAACATGCCATTGGGATTCGCCTAATGATTTTCCTTCAAAGGCTTTGTACTCTTCATAATTGTTAATTATTGTCATATGTAATCTTTTTATCGCGTTTTGTTGGTATCGTTCCCCGCTTTTAATGGAGAAGGGAAGATGAATTAGTGGCTAAATATAACTATACTTTTAAGAATCCTAAGCATATCCTTTATTTAAAAGATGATCGCATGAAAAGACAAGCTAAGTTCGTTCGTCATTAATACGGTTACCCGAGTTGTGTCGTTGCATAAGTGTTTTCAACGTAGGATCTGAAATTTTCGAGTATGGCCTGCCATCCATTACGCTGCATATCAATTGGATTTTCCGTTTCTGCATCAAAAATTATCGTGATATCCGTAGCAGACTTTTTTGCATTGAAGTTGACTTCAACATGACGGCCATCAGGCATAACATAGGCTATTTTTTTAAAGGGTTCAAGTGCGGTATAGCTGCCTTCAAAATCAAAGCCCATAGATCCGTCTTTTGCCTCCATGCGGTTTTTGAACTTTCCGCCAATGCGTAAATCATTGATTGAACTTGTACAGTGCCAATCGTCTGAAGCATGGTTCCATTGCATGATATCCTCGGCTGAGTTATATGCATTCCAGATCGTTTCTACGCGTACGTTGATATGGGTTTCAATCTTTATCTGTTCCATAAAATGTTTGATGTTTTCTAAGTTAATAACAGGAAAATTTGGGTTTTGTTATATCTATCGCCAGATAATTATCAATATATAATAAAAAGTGTAAAGTTGAAACTTATTTTGGTGCAACCAAAAGGTTTTGATTGAGTTTTGTTAACTTTAAGCTATTTAACACTTAAATACGATTTATATGTCCTCCAAATTGCTTGTTATCTTCTTTTTTCTGTTTTCACCGAGTTTGATTTTTGCGCAGCAATATAAAACGACAACCGACGTTGCCTATTGTAAACCTGATGAACCAGATTCTTATAAGAAAGAACGTTGTAAATTGGATATCTATATCCCGACTGATCGTAAAAATTTTGCTACCATCGTATGGTTTCATGGAGGTGGACTAGAGGAGGGAAATAAATTTATTCCACTTGAACTTAAAGAGAAAGGTGTAGCGGTTGTAGCGGTAAATTATCGGCTAAGCCCCAAAGCGAAATCGCCGAGCTATATTGAAGATGCTGCTGAGGCTGTTGCATGGACATTTTCACATATTGCCAGCTATGGTGGAGATCCCTCAAAAATTTATGTGTCGGGGCATTCTGCAGGCGGATACCTGGCTTTAATGGTTGGTTTGGATAAGCATTACCTTCAAAAATTTGGTGTTGATGCAAATAATATAAAAGGGCTGGCGCCGATTAGTGGGCAAACAAATACGCATTATACAATTAAAAAGGAACGTGGTCAATCTATGGTGATCCCCCAGATTGATCAGTTTGCACCACTTTCTTTTGCACGGAAGGATGCACCGCCAATTCTCCTGATCACTGGCGATCAACAATTGGAAATGGCCGCACGGTTTGAGGAAAACGCACATTTGGCAGCGATCTTAAAACAGGTTGGGCATCCCAAAACCTCGTTGTACCAACTGCAGGGTTTTGATCATGGAGGAGTGTATGCACCCGGCTGTCTGTTGATGCTTAACTGGATCAAAGGACTCGAAAAATAGTTTTTATGTGGTCAGGCCGAGAATCGGAAATACAGCAAATCAAAATATTATAAACAAAATAGGAAATATTACAATTGTACATTCGTAAATTCTACCGAAATTTACCTCCAAAGTAGCACATCTCTACTTATCAAATTTAATCCGTTATGTGGGCAAAACGCAATATCGTATTTATAATCTGTATGCTGGGGCTTTTTTTAGCACCCCATAGGTTATTTGCCTGCCACGAACCGTCCGAAAAGCCAAAACAGGAAGAAAAATCCTGTTGTCTTGATGAAAGACAACATATAAAAGATGTCGGAACAGAAGATTGTTGTAAAGATGAAAGAGCTGAATCGCCAAAATCTGATCACCATGGGGATGACTGTGGTAAACATTGTGGCGAAAAATCATGCCGCACCTCGCTGCAATGTAATCCTATTGTTTCAGTAATCGAAGCTCAGCTTATTTTACCCTTGCATGCTGATGCATTAAACGCTTATGCGCGTTATAAACAACCTTATTGCGCAGATGCCTATTTTTCCATTTGGCAACCTCCTCAGATCGCTTAAAGTTAGACTGTTAGCCCATGCTATGTCTTTTTGGATCGGTTTCTCTATCCAAAATCTCGTTTATTTAATTTATGAAAATCCCTTTGAATCTATCGGATTCAATACGCAAATACAGTAAATCGCTGTAGAAAGGTTTTTCGTCAGTATTCTTTTATATACTACATATCATAATCATGAGATTAATTTCATTACTTGGTTTGGTAATCCCTGTATTACTATCCACCCAACATACACATGCACAAATTAAAAATGCAAAGACAGCGACTGTAAAGATTTTTGGAAACACTCCGGCTGTTAAAACGATCATTGAAAAAGAAGGCAAGGACAGACAATTTGCTAAAGTTGACTGGAATCAGACAACCAAGCTAGCAGTTGTTACCTACGACTCTTCAAAAACAAGCGCGGATGAGGTCCTTAAGCGTATTGCATTGGCGGGGTTCGACAATGAAAAATTTCTGGCTCCAGATGATGCTTATATTCAATTGGCAAAAGCTGAACAATATGAACGAATCCTAAAACCAGCATTAAAAAATGGCACTGAACATCAGGTCGATCATACGAATCATAGCCAGGGCTTACAAACGATAATTCAACCTTCGGCGAGCACAAAATCAGCCGATGAAAAGACCGCATTTGCGCAGTTGACAAATCCTTATTTTGCGCTAAAGGATGCTTTGGTGAAGACGGATGCGGTGGTAGCTGCAGCTCAGGCAGAGGCATTTCAAGCAGCAATCAAAGCTGTCGATATGAATAAACTTAGCCACGATGAACATACCGTATGGATGAAGGTTATGGATAAGCTGGCAACCGATGCGGCAGGTATAACTAAAAATAAAGATGTGGCTAAGCAACGTGTGGCTTTTGCATCTCTTTCAACTACGTTGTATGAGCTTCTGAAGGTGAGTAAAGTGGATGGACCTATTTATTATCAGCACTGCCCCATGTTTAATGAAGGCAAGGGAGCGCATTGGTTAAGTAAGGAGAATGCCGTGAAAAACCCATTCTTTGGCGTACAAATGATCAGTTGTGGAAGTACAGTAGAAACGTTAAACTAATCGGCTGCGTTATGAATTATTTCCTAGCTATCCTATCGGTTGTTGTGTTGTCTTTAACGGCCTGTGGTAGTTCACAAACGAATACCAAAGCTGAAGATCGAATAGCTTCTACTGATCCTGCTATCGGTTTGCCTGTACAGTCCGTTCAATACAAGGTGGGCGATCTTGTGCCTACAGCACAAGTTTGCATGGTGAATGATGCTTTTATGGGGAAAAAACAATTGCTGATCAGACACGAGGGTAAGGATTATTATGGCTGCTGTGAAATGTGTAAAAAGCGCATACCCCAAGAAGCTGCGATACGTGTGGCTATTGATCCTTTTTCAAAAAAAGAAGTGGATAAGGCAACGGCTTCCATCGCAATTACCGGCGATCAGGGGGAAGTTTCCTATTTTGAAAACGAAACAAACTATCGAAATTACATTAAAAATCTAAACCTATAAATACACTTAATTATGAAAAAGGTTATGCCAATTGTGGCAGTCGCTCTGATATTCGTTGCATGCAAGAATTCAACATCGAAAAATACACATGCAGATCATATGGTCACTGTTGCTGCGGATACCGCAACGATAGCTGTCGACAAAAGCAAAGGCGATACCGCTTTGAATAAAGAAGAGACCGCTGGCGTAAGTAATACGGCAGCAAAAATAGAATCATCCACTGAGAAAGTTGATCTAAAAACAGTTAGCAATCCTTTTGCAGGCTTATACAGTGCCTATTTCGAACTGAAAGATGCATTGGTTAAGGATAATGGAGCGGCAGCACAGACAGCTGCGAAAGGAACCCAGGCTGCCATTGAAAAACTTGATAGCAGACAATTAAATGCTGTTCAAGGAAAACTTTGGAAGGAATACCAACGGAAATTGGCTTTCGATACAGAGCATATTGCTGGAATTAAAGAAAATGAACATCAGCGTGAGCACTTTGTGACCCTTTCCAAAAATATGTATGTGTTGATGAAATCTGTCAAACCTGAAGTTACGGTATATTATCAGCACTGCCCCATGTATCGTGATGGAAAAGGAGCCAATTGGTTGAGCACACAAAAGAAAATTGAAAATCCTTATCTAGGTCAGTCAATGCCCACCTGTGGATCTATCGTAGAAACTATACAATAAAACAATGAAAAGCTTATTCGAAGGACTGCCTAGTCTACATCCGCTATTGGTGCATTTTCCGATTGTACTCTTGTTGACGGCGTTGATCAGTCATATAGGTGCCTTATTGTTTAAAAAACATCGACGTCCTTTCACTGTGCTGACTTTTGGATTGTTGTTATTGGGAACACTTGGAGCTTTTGCTGCAATTCAGACCGCAAACCATATTTCAGGCGATGCCGATGAAGGAGCCTTTGCGGTTTTTGAGATCCATCAACGTTTTGCCTGGATTAGCTTTTGGCTTGCAAGTGGCACAACGGTCCTGCATTTTGTTGGATTGCGGAAAGATACAGGTGCCTGGATAAACTATTTGATATTGATTTTGTTGATAAGTTTATCGGTGACACTATTTGTCACAGGACATCACGGGGCTAGACTGGTCTACCAATATGGCGTAGGGCCGATGGGAAATGGAATACTAATCAATTAAATGAATGAACATGCGTAAAAAGAGTAATATATTAACGGTTGTTTTATTATTGATGACACAACTGACAGTGCTGGCCCAGAAAGTGGTTCGTCATGACCTTTATGTACGGGATACCATTGTCAATTATGCCGGTAAATCAAAACGGGCAATCGCTGTAAACGGACAGATTCCGATGCCTACCCTGACTTTTACTGAAGGAGATACGGCGGAAATTGTTGTTCACAATGAGTTAAAGGAGAGCACGTCGCTACATTGGCATGGTATTTTTCTGCCGAACAAAGAAGACGGAGTGCCACACCTGACGCAGGAACCTATACAGCCGAATTCGACTTATACTTATCGCTTTCCGATAATCCAGCACGGTACACACTGGTATCATTCGCATTCCGGCTTGCAGGAACAGATCGGTATGTATGGTAGTCTTATTCTCAACAAGCGTGTAGATGATAAGACTTTCCGCAAAGGAATTGATGATTTACCCACGATTCCGGTCATATTGAGCGAATGGACAAATTATAACCCCGATAACATTCAGCGGATGCTACACACGGCCAACGATTGGGCCGCGATAAAAAAAGGCGCTACACAATCGTACGTTGAAGCTATTAAAGAAGGAAAGTTTAAAACTAAAGTTACGAATGAATGGAAACGTCAGCTGGCAATGGATGTCAGTGATGTGTATTATGATAAGGTCTTGATGAACGGGGCTCATTCCACGGATTTAAAATCGGTGAACGGTAAAGCTTTGAAAGCAGGAGATAAAGTGCGTTTGCGAATTTCCAATGGTGGTGCTTCGTCTTATTTTTGGCTGCGCTATGCAGGTGGCAAAATTACCGTTGTTGCCAATGATGGGAATGATGTGGTACCGGTGGAGGTCGATCGATTGATGATTGCCGTATCGGAGACTTATGATGTCGTTGTAACAATTCCAAATGAAGGCACAGCTTACGAATTTATGGCAACAACAGAAGATCGAACACAATCTGCAAGTTATTTTGTCGGAAATGGTATTAAACAGTTGATTTCTCCACTTCCCCGCCTTAAATATTTTGAAGGCATGAAGATGATGAACGATATGATGAAGATGAATGGGGATCTCAATGATATGGGTATGAAGATGAGTCTGAATCAGATGGATATGAATGTGGTGATGTATCCCGAAATTACAGGTGATGGAAAGAAAAAAGAAGATCACAGTAAACATAGCGGTATGGATCATGGACAAATGAAGATGGAAGAAGATCCCAATCGTTATAATGCCAATGCATTGGGCGATATTGTAACGCTAAACTATGCGATGCTGGAGTCTCCTCAAGCGACTGAATTGCCTAAAAAAGCGCCGATACGAGATCTTAAATTTACGCTTACGGGAAATATGAGCCGTTATGTATGGAGCATGGACAATAAAATTCTCTCGGAAACGGATAAGATACCGGTAAAAAAGGGCGAGGTATTGCGCATTACCATCTATAATAATTCGATGATGCGTCATCCAATACATCTGCATGGCTTTGACTTTAGACTGTTGAATGGAAAAGGATCAAAAGCGCCATTGAAAAATGTGGTAGATATCATGCCAATGGAGACGGATACGATCGAATTCTTAGCAAATGAAGAAGGGGACTGGTTTTTTCATTGCCACATCCTGTATCATATGATGGCTGGGATGAATCGTGTGTTTGCTGTGGATGATTATAAAAATCCCAATCTTCCAGACAAAGCCAAAGCCTACAAGGAATTGCAAATGGAAAGTAATATGACCCATTTTATGGCGCAAAATGATTTTGCGACCAATGGAAATGACGGTCAGGCCATGTTTCAGAATGCGCGTTGGCAGCTCGGTTCCGAATGGCGATTAGGGTATAACGATATGCATGGCTATGAGGTGGAAACCCACCTGGGTAGATACTTTGGGAAGATGCAATGGTTTATGCCATTTGTAGGTTTTGATTATCGTTATCGCCGTATGGGGGAGGATGAACATGAGAAAAATATCTTTGGACAGGCCAATAAAAAAGATAGTCGCAAAGCTTTGAGTCTAGGTTTTATGTATACTTTACCTATGTTGGTCAACTTTCAGGCGGAGGTATATCACGATGGTATTGTCAGATTGCAGCTGATGCGCGAAGATATTCCGATCGCTAGAAGAATCCGTGGTGATTTTATGGTCAACTCGGACCTTGAATATATGGCCGGACTAAATTATGTCATCACCAAAAATATGGCGTTTAGAACGCATTATGATAGTGATATGGGGTTTGGTGTGGGCCTGTCATTAAATTATTAAAAGCGTAGATCTTATTTGAGTTAGGGGGCTTTGCAGTGCAAAGCCCCCTTTTCTTTTGCCATTAAAAGAGAGAATAAATGGAGGACATCTTCTGAAATGATACAAACTTTATTGAGACTTCATTGGAAATTAAATCGGACTTTAGACGCTTTCATCCGAATGAGGTCCCTATAAGGTCCGTATAAGCTCCCTATAAACTCCCCAGTATTTATTCCTTTCTTCTTCACGGTGCTGCCTGTAAAAAGAGGATAGGTTCGATTCTTCTTGCGCAATGGCGATCCTGTTTTTGGTGGCGGGAAATAAAGAAAAACCCCAGAAATCATTGATTCCTGGGGTTTTATTTTAGTGTGAATTTATGACGACTAAAGTTTTTGATCGCTTAAATCATCCATTTAAATATGCTGGCTCCCCAAGAGAAACCGGCACCAAAGGCGGTTAACATGACTAAATCACCGGTATTTAATTTTTTAATATTTTGCCAGATACATAGTGGGATCGTGGCAGCAATGGTATTTCCTAGGTATTCGATATTACTTAACGCTCTATCTTCTGGTATATTAAGACTACGCCCAACGGCATCAATGATGCGCTGATTAGCCTGATGTGGGATTAACCAATTGATATCTTCAATCTGTAGGTTGTTGCGTTGCAAAACCGTATTACAGGCATCGCTCATAGACTGCACAGCATGTCTAAATACAGTTTTACCATCTTGTTTCAGGAATCTGTTGTCGTTAACAGGAAGATTGCTGTCGATTGGATACAAAGAACCGCCGGCTTCAATTTTTAAAAATTCTTTTCCCGCTCCATTGCTACATAGATAGGCATCCATAATTCCACCTTCTAAAGATGGCTCAAGCCATATCACACCAGCGCCATCACCGAAAAGAATATTGGTTGAACGGTCTTTTAAATCGACATAAGTACTGATGTTGTCGGCTCCGACTACGAGTACATTTTTATAACGTCCAGTCTCAACGAGAGCAGAAGCCATATCTAAGGCATATAAAAATCCAGAGCACGCAGCATTGACATCAAAAGCCCAAACATTGGTAAGACCTAATTTTTCTAAAATGATATTTGCTGTTGCCGGCATAGGCATATCAGGTGTAGAAGTCGCCACAATTAGGGCATCTACATCGTTCAGATTTTTATGATATTGTGTTGCCAAATCTTGTATAGCTTTTACAGCCATGTCTGATGTGGCAAGATTTTCTTCTAAAATTCTCCGCTCCTTAATACCTGTGCGTTTGATAATCCACTCATCGGATGTATCGCAAAACTGCTCCAAATCTGTATTCGATCTTTTATTCGGTGGAATATATCCGCCAATACCAGTTATTGCTGCATATGGCCTGCTGGGTATTCTCTCAGTCATAAATTAATGTACTCTATTCTCTCTCTTATTATATAGCTATCCTATTAGGAATTACTCGTGTGTCTTTTGCGCCGTAAAACTACGGTTAATTTATGCGATTAATAAGTGAAAAAATTGATTTTTGACAAAATAATTACGTTTTATCAGCATTTTTAACTGTTTTTTACGTATTACCTATACTAATCTTTTAATCGGTCTTTATGGGGCGGAATTAAATATTGAATGTGCTTGTTTTTTCAGAATTTTAATCTAATGAAGTCCGTCCGAATTGGAAAATAGTCTAGTTGCTTTTTGTGTTTCAAACCATTACGTGGAGAGTTTTGCCTGTTCCAAAAGTTCAGCCAAAATGACTATTCCTTCTTCGATCAATTCCTCTGATAAGGATCCGTAGCCAAGCCGTATTCCGCCAAAAACATTTTCTCTGCTGTAGTTTTCGGGATGCGGTATATCTACTGATCTTTCCTTTAATTTTTGGAATAAAAATGCCCAGTCGATTTGATGTTTAAAAGATAGCCAAACCGCCAATCCCCCTTGTGGAGAGGTGTAGTTCACATGATCCTGCAGATGTTTGTCCAATTGGGCAATCATAAAATCACGTTTCCTTTTGTAAAACTGTGTTGCTTTTCGGATATGTCTACGAATTGTTCCATCCTGAATGAGTTCCAGTACAGCTTGCTCCATAATATTGTCACCTTGGATATCGATGATGTAGCGAAGTTCGGTAATCTGCTGGAGCAAAAGCTCGTTTCTCGTCGCAAGATAACCGATACGGAGTGCTGGTGCGACAACTTTGCTCAGCGTACCAATGTATACTGTATTGATCAGCTCCTGTTGTGAAGCGAGCGGATAATAGGGAACTTGTTCAAAATGAAATTCGTAGTCGTAATCATCCTCAATGATCGTGAAGTTATATTGGTTGGATAATGCTATTAATTGTGATCTCCGTTCTTTGCTTAAAGTGACAGTGGTTGGATATTGTCGATGTGGTGTAAGGTATAGCGCCTTAATGTTGCTCTTTTTCAATAAATGAGGTAGCAATTTTTCAACGATAAGACCATCGGTATCTACGGGAATAGGAATCAATTTCGCGCCGGCTTTTTCAAAGATCTTCCAGGCTGAATGGTATCCAGGGGACTCTACAAAGATATAATCATCGCGCTGCAATAGGCATTGGGCGACCAGGTACATGGCCATTTGGCTTCCACGACTGATGCATAGCTTATTTTTATCGATGTGCATGTTGCGTTCGATGTTGAGCATATTGGCGATTTCTTCACGAAAATCTAGATGACCTCGGGGATCGGCATATCCCATCATTTTCCAACGTGCGCTGCGTTTAAAAATTTGGCGATAAGCCCGTCCGAGCTGTTCTACCGGGGCAATCTTACTGTCTGGATTACCGTCATCGAATATAATACGTGTTGGAGGCTGAAGATCAGATAATTCGATCTTTTGTGCAACATATAGGTTCGAGCCATAAGGTAATTGGGCCGCTACAAATATACCTCTACGTGCTTGACTAACCAGCCAGCCTTCACTCAACAGCAACTGTATGGCATCAATTACCGTGTTTCGGTTTAATTTTAGTTGGGCTGCAAGAGATCTGCTACTCGGTAAGGCCGTTCCTTTCGGCAATCTACCTGATTGAATATCAGCAGCAATGTTATCCGCTATTTGGATGTAAATCGCTTTTGAAGAGGATCTGTCAATATCTATCGTTAAATTCCAAGGTCTAAGCATGAGGCTGTTGTATCGGGTAATTGTTCAAATATACAATTGTTCTGCAGGATTAAAATACATTCGATAGATGGCGCATGAGCAGTGCTGCGCTATTCTATTTAAGATGAGTTATTTTGTTTATTGCCTGTTTCGGCTGGACTAGGAATAAATAACCATCTTGGACTAGGAATGAAAGGGGATTTAAGTGGATTTTTGAGTTTTACTAATTCTAAGTCATTCATGAAACCATTTCCCGTTTTTGAGAAAGTTGATATTGCGATCGAACGAGCTCTTGGTTGCTTTGTCTATGATAAACAGCAGCAGGCCTATCTAGATCTCTATGGTGGTCATGCCGTTATTTCTGTTGGGCATAGCCATCCGCATGTTGTTGAGCAAACTATAAAACAGATGAACAAGATCGGATTTTATTCAAATGCAGTTACAAACGATCTTCAGGATCGTTTGGCCGAACGCTTAGGCAGTGCCTGTGGTTATCCGACGTATGCTATTTTTTACAGTAATTCGGGAGCTGAAGCAAATGAAAATGCACTGAAGTTAGCTTCGTTCCATACGGGAAGGAGGAAAGTATTGGCGATGTCCAATGCGTTTCATGGGAGAACCTCAGCTGCGGTTGCGGCAACGGATATCCAGTCAATTCGTGCACCATTAAATGAAAGTGAACAATTTGTCTTTACACCTTTCAACGAGATCTCCAGTTTGAAAAAACAATTGGAAACGGAAGAATATTGTGCGGTCATTATTGAACCTATTCAAGGTGTCGGGGGAATTCATTGGGCAAGTCCTAGTTTCTTACAGGAAGTAAGAGCAATCTGCACGAAAACTGGGACCATGCTTATTTTGGATGAAATTCAATGCGGTTATGGGCGCACGGGACTTTTCTTTGCACATCAGCATGCTGGGATAGAAGCCGATCTAATTACTGTGGCCAAAGGGATTGCAAATGGGCTGCCGATGGGGGCGACAATTATTTCGCCTAAAATAAAGCCGGTCATAGGACAATTGGGGACTACTTTTGGCGGAAGTCATGCGGTCTGCGCGGCGGCTCTGGCTGTACTTGATGTAATTCAAAAGGAGCAATTGATTGATAATGCCGCAGTTGTAGGTGAATTTTTGTTGACAGAATTAAGAAAAATTCATGGCGTGAGTGAAGTTAGAGGGCAAGGTTTGATGATCGGCGTAGAGTTTGAAAACGATATTCGACAACTGCGGAAAGAACTTCTGTTTTCTGAAAAGATTTTTACAGGATATGCAGGACGCTATACGCTCCGTCTATTACCGCCGCTGTGTTTTACCATGAATCATGCGGAGACTTTTTTGAAGAGTCTACGGAAGCTTGTGCTCAAAGAGAAACTAGCCCATGATGTTTCGGGATATTGATTAGCCTCTCTATTGATTTTGTGCTAAGTTTTAATGCAGGATTCTCCAAATTAGCTGTCGCGCTTTGATAAATGTCGTAAAAGAAGTAATTTCACATCTAGCGTATTTAATCAGTAATAGCTTATAATACATTTCATGACAACAACAAAATGTTTGCCTACAGCGGGTTTAGTGAGTATTAAGGAGGATAAATTATTATTAGCGTATAGCAACAATAGAAAGGCATGGTATCTGCCGGGTGGAAAGATTGATGCGGGGGAGGAAGCTCTGCAGTCCCTTCGTCGTGAAATTTTGGAGGAGCTAAATATCAATCTGGATCCGGATAAAATCTCCTATTATTGCCATGTTACAGCCCCGGCATACGGGCTTGTGCCAGAGGTTATCATGGAACAAGATTGTTTTCTGTATCCATTAACAGAGCAGATCGAACCCAGTAATGAGATTGGTGCCGTTCGTTATTTTTCACACCAAGAGTACCAGGAAGAACCGATCCAGGTCATTGGCGTTTTGCATGTGTTTGACAAGTTGAAGGCTGACGGATTGATTTAAAAACCCTGTCGCTACTAGATGCCATAGCCTTCATTGAGACAGCTTATACCTTTTGTGTCTTTTAAAGGTATAATTTTCTGGCTTTTGGTATCCATACGCCATGCCTTGACGATTTTGTCGAAATATTCTTTGCTTTCATCGACCCGGCTAATGGCTATAATTTCACTGTTTGGTTTGTCTCCTTGCTTGCAGTTGCATAAGCTAAGCTGCTCGTTGGACTTCAGTTTTTGGATATTGATGGTATCCAAAATCTTGTATTTGACTTTACCTTTGCTATCATCGGGTAACAATTCCTCTAAAATACAAACACCATTTTTGGCATTTGTAAAATAGCCGGCAGCAAAGCGATAGTCCCCCTGTGTATTCTTGTCGGTTTCAATAAGCGCGCCAGTTGCGTAGGTATAAGATTTTAATTCAGCAATTTCATTGATCTCACGGAATACTTTCCCATATAAGGGGTTTTTCTGATCGTTAACGGTATTGAAACTGGACCAACTGCAGATGGATAGAACCGCAATCGGTATAATTAGTATATATCTCATAGTTTTCAACAATTAAAAACGTTATTAAGTTAACAAATCTTTCTGTTAACTTAATAACGTTTTTAATTCAGCACTATTGTGTCGACTGAATTTACTAAAACTAATTACGCGTTTACTTAGCCTGTGTTTCTTGCACTTTTTGAGATTCTTTATATACTTTACTGTCCTCGTCATCCATGTCCATGTCGAGATCCTCTTCTTTGTATTTTCCCATTTTTAAATGAAAGTTATCTGGAGTGCCCGTAATTCGCATAGGTATCCCAAAGATTCCAAAAGGAGGTAAGCCCAGTCTAAAACCCAGGTTCATCCGTCCGTCTAAGGTTACTTGGCCTTCAAAGCGAGGCCTGAATCCCATCATTTTCATTTTCGTGCGTTCGATGGTCATCACATTATTTTTGATATGGGATTTAATAACAACTTTTTTTACTTCGCCATCCTTCAATTTTTCTTTGGAAGTAGATTGACTAATTCCATTGAGTAGTTTGAAGCCTCTGAACTTAATCTGATTTAGCGTTAAGGATCCCTCGCCGACGATAGAAGGCATTACTGGTTGCATATTGCCATTCAATAGGCCACCCAATTTGTAATCCAATGAAACAAGACCATAAGCATTTTTGGCAGAGCTAACCATTTCCCTGAACATCGGTATCTCTTTGTAAGCGCGTTGAATATCAAAGCTGTCGGCTTTCACCGCATAATCAAAACTTGCTCTACGTGGATTTATGGGACGATAACTTCCGTTCATATCTACTTTCAGTCCCGCAAGTTCAAAGTTTGTCTTATTAAGTGTCATCTTACCTTCTTTTACCTGTAGGTCTCCTTTGAAATCTTTGATATTCATTTTGTTATATGATATGGCGTTGACAAGCCCTAAGACCTGAACGTCCAAATTTTTGGGGAGAAGAACCACACCGCTTTCGGACGTGCCTGTAGCTGTCGAGGAAGATGGTGATCCGAAAACCATGAAATCATCCACATTGATTTTCTTGCTGCTGAGTGTAAATTGACCTTTTAACGGTGCTTGACTACTTGTTGCATAATTAATAATATTGTTGAGATATCCTTTGATGGAAATATCATTCTTAGCATAGGCAACCAGGAATTTATCGAAATTCATTTTCTCCTGATTAAAACTGAAGTTCCCACTTCGAATTGCAATAGGCTGTGGAAGCATGTCGGACTGAACCTGGATATTTCCAATACTTAACCGACCGCTATTTTGAAGTCGGTTATAATGACCATTGGTGGCATCGCTCTGTAAGCCTTTTAAACTGAAATCTGTATAGATAAAGCCATCGACATTGGTACCATCCAATGCAAAGAGTTTATAAATAGGGCCGAGATTGAGCTTACCCTTGGACTGTATGTTGTATTTGATGTTATTGAAGTTCTTGAGGTCTGCATTCAAGAAAAAAGGTTCACCCGCAAATGTAAACGATACCGGTAGGATTTTGACATTCAGATCTCGAAGTGAACCTTTTTCGCTATTGACAAAAGCTTCGACCTGAATATTTTCCATCGGGATAGGATAATCATTTGACTTGATCAATCCATTCTTCATCACGATGGACGTATTGGTTTCGGGAAAAATGTTTCGTTTGAGATCTACATAACCTTTTGCTATGAGGTTGACATCCACCAATCCGGCCAATTCGACTTGTTTAATTGGATAGAATTTTTTGATATCTGCTAAATTAAATGATGCCTTTAAATCGGAATTGACTGCAATTTTATTAAAATCCGTTATTGAAATAAATCCTTTTATATAATTGTTAAGTGCTTGAAAAGAAATATCATGTATTGCTATTGATGCACTTTTTAACTGGCCATCGGGATCCTTTGCTTCCAGACGATAGGCAATTTTGTCCAATCCCTGTGGGAGCTTAGCCAATTTGAATTTACCATCTACGAGTGTATTTTTGATATCAAAAGTAGGAATGGATGCGACGTATTCCTGTTCGCGTTTTTGGAGCCCTACCTGACGAATAGCTTTGGCGTATGTGCCGTCGATTTTCGCGTCAAGATTCCACTTTCCACCGAAAGAAAAATCGGGAAACTGTAGCGAGGCATGGAGTTTATCGAGATTAAGATCACTTTTTATGTTGGCATGCACGGTTACAGGGTGTAAACCTGCAATGTTGCCCTGTGCATTGAAATAGCCTGAAGCAACTTTAAAGTCAAATTGTTTAAGATCAATTTGTAGTGAGTCTGGATTCAGTGCCGGCAAGTCTATCCGTAATTTTGCATTCCAGTCTGTTAGCGGATTGGTGGATTGTTTATACGCGAGAAAGCCATTGTTGACCATGAGCCCAAGTGAAAGATTAGGCATTTTGTTGTTGTCGACAATATAATCACCTTCTAGATTAACAAAAACCTCAGATGTACCTTTCACGGAGAGGTCCTTGATCCAAGAAGCGTAGTTATTTGGGACTAATGAAAGTAATTCGGCCAAGGTACTTTCCTGTGATTTTAATTTAAAATCTAGGTGATAACCATGGGAAATAAAAGACAACAATCCACGGAAACGAACTGGTAATTGATTTATTTTAATATCATTTCGTTCGAATACGAAGGATAACGTATTGGTATTGATCCGTGTTAGCAAATTGGCATCAATTGATTTTCGGTCCACATATAGTTCGTTGTCAAAAGAGAAGGAGAAAGATGCAATTTTTGCCCGTGTATTTAAGTCAAATATATTTGACATGAGATCCCCCTTGCCTTCATATTCCAAATCCTTTGCTTCTATCTTAAGCGGAATAGAGCGGTCTTCGTAATGTAGATTGGTTTTTTCCAGTTTAATCAGTTGGAAGGCTAAAGCACTGCTTTCGGAATTGTCTTGTGTTTTTGTGGAATCAGCGGGGCTAGATTTATAAATATTGTAATTGGCATTACCCAGGGAGTCAACCAGAATGTTGATCTTTCCGCTGTTCACGATAAATTTATCGATGACAATTTTGGATTTGAGCAGGCTCATCAAATCCACACCAAAACTTACTTTCTTTGCGGCAAGTAGTGTATCGTTCTTAAAAGGTTCGGCACCTTTTAATAAGACATCATCCATCGACGCTGTCAGCAGTGGAAACTGGTCAAAGAAGGTTAATCTCACTTTAGCGTAGTTTAACTCGCCCTTGATATGTTCGTTTACCAGTGATTTGACCTTGCTATTGACTTCATTTTCGAATATATAAGGGATGGATAATATGCTGATAACGAGTAAGACTATGATGCTTGCAAAAACGATAGCGATACGTTTCACAACCTTTATAAATGTAGCTTTTGACACTTTGTAATTATTTGTGGTTACAAAAGTCAGAAAATTATTATTAATCTCAGTTATATGATGCATTTATTTTGAAAAGAGCTTGGATTATGTCGTTTTTCATTGACAAAAGGCTGGGTTAGAGCCTTTCTTATGAACTTGTTTGCTAAAGCTTTGAAAATTTTGATGTATTTTTGCGCCGTGAAATTTCGATTTAAAAATGCCGAACAGAAAAATAGTATTATCCTGATTGTCTGTTTGTTGTTGCTGCTGCTGGTAGGAGGGGGATTGCTCGGTGTTATCCATCATAAAGTTGATCGTCTTAAGAAAAGAATATTGATCGATTTTGCGGATGAGAATATGTTTCTTGTCAAAAAGCAATTGGAATTGCTACAGCAGGATCTGTACCTTTCTGAAAAAAAAATATTTGAACAATCCACGTTTGATCCAAAGGAAAGTGGTGATTCCTTATTGGTCATTATCCCGGTTGGTCAACCTGATTATATGAGCCATAGGATGCTAACATTGTTACGGACACGAACAATAAATCATCGGCTATATCATATCTATATGGATATCGAAAGGCTGAATGCTTATTTTGCCAAGCTCAATTTCGGAAGGCGGGCTTATTTTGAGATCTATGATGACCGCGGCATCTGTGTGTATTCTCCTGATAATCGAAAGTGGGGAAAGAGAAATACTGCCGCTGTGTCAAAACAGGGGCAAATTGTTCAGTCAGATTTTCTGCAGCTGGACGTGATGGTTAATTCCTATCCCTGTAACATTCTGTTTGTTGGAGGCGAAATCAAGGTGTATGTTCTCTTGTTGAGTATCGAAGAGGAAATCCAGGAATTGTTGACCTATAGTATCTTGCTCGGTGTAGGGTTGATGTTGGTGGCGATGGTATTGATCTATTTTAATGTTGTGGAGCGACGCAAGATTCAGCAATTGAAATTGCTGGCCCTGAAGCAGGAAAATGAATATACGCAGATGCGTCTAGTACAATTGCGACAACAGATCAATCCACATTTTCTATTCAATACATTTGGGTCGCTTCAGTACCTGATCGGAAAAGACGATGAACTGGCCAAGTCTTTTATTGGAAAGATGACCAAGGTTTATCGTAAAATGTTGCGTACAGATGAGGCAGAATGGTCTACGCTAAGGGAGGAACTGGAATTGGCCAAAGCCTATTTCTTTTTGCAGCAGGTGCGGTTCGGCGCGGCATTGCAGGATATGGATATAAATATTCCAAGAGAATTATTAGAACAGAAAATTCCACGTTTGGGTTTGCAAATGCTGATCGAGAATGCGATAAAGCATACACGCATTTCGAAAGAGAATCCGCTTACTATTCGTTTAATCTATATACCCGAAACCAACCTGCTGGAGGTTAGCAACAACTGGCAGCCCAGACAGGGGGCAGAGCTTGAAGGTGAGGGGTACGGGCTCAAATATTTGTCATCCATCTATAATTACTATGCCATGGCAGGTTTTCATTTCGGGTTAGAGTCGGGGCAATTTATTGTGCGATTACCACTCGCATAATGCTGTATATGAATAATGAAATTGGAGGTGTCTGCGTATTCATGTTTTTATAGTGCGTGTTCATCACTCTGAACTACGTGTTCATCCCTTTATGTATTATTCTGTACAATATTTTTAACAAATTTGGCTCTTAATCCAGCGGTTTTAGTTTGTGATTAGCCTAATCTTATCCCATAAAATGTCAAGGTCTTTATAAAGTGCAACTTATGATTGATCTCCATGGAATAGATGCAATTACTTTCTGATTCAAAATCCGAAGCTAAAATAGGCTTAGGATCAACAATGGATTTTCGGTTGATGTTACGTCGTCACCAGTGAAAAACAAATAGAATGCCACGAGTTCATTTATGCCTTTGAAAGCGAGCTCAAAAATAATTATTTGATGAAAAACACTTATACTAAGCTAGCCATTGGTCTTTTATTTTCGGCGGGTCTAATGCAATCTTGTTCTATATTGCAAACAGTAGGTTTAAGAAAAAAAGAGACGGTTACTTCTGCCAAAGATTCTACGGCCAAGAAAGATTCTACAGCTGCATACGACAAATTGTTGAAAGATGCGCGTGTGGATAGCGGAATGTTTACTGTGATCCGTAAAGAAAACAACTACTACTTTGAAATTCCATTGAAAAAGATGGGGCAAGATATATTGTTGATCCAAAAGCTATCTTCTGTACCGTTGGCCTTGAATGAGGCTGGGGTAAACAAAGGGATGAATTATGAAAATAAGGTCATTCGTTTTACCCATCGTAAAGAGAAAAAAGAAGTGTGGGTTTCGGAGATTAAACCGCAGGTCGAAGTACCTAAGGGTGACGCAATAGCCGCTTCGGTATATGATAATTATCGCCCTTCTTATATTGAATCTTTTAAGATTGAAAGCTATTCAAAAGATTCAAGTGCCGTGGTGATCAAAGTCAATAAAGTATTTGACGGTTCAGAAAAAAGCTTTACGGATGTGTTTACGTCTTTGGGTTTGGGAACTTCACCTAAAACGAGTATATCTACCGTTGAAGACATTAAATCCTATGCGAATAATATCGTTGTGAAGTCTGTATTCTCTACCAAGGTGACTGAAGGTAATGAATCTGTACCGGTTTCTTTAGAAATTACAAGTAACCTTTACGAACTGCCTGAAAATCCTATGGTTGCGCGGTTTGCAGATCCAAGAGTAGGTTTCTTTACTTCACCACGTTGGTATTTTAATGATAAACAACAGGAACTGGATAAGAAAAATCTGGTCAATCGCTGGCGTTTAGAACCGCGTGACGAAGATAAAGCGCGGTATCTGAAAGGGGAGTTGGTCGAACCAAAGAAACCGATTGTCTTTTATTTAGATCCGGCGACACCAAAACAGTGGCGACAAGCCATCATCGATGGAGTTCATGATTGGCAGGTTGCCTTTGAAGCTGCTGGTTTCAAAAATGCAATTCTGGCCAAACAACAGCCGGATAGTGTCAAATTTGATCCCGATGATGCCAATGTATCCTCGATCGTTTACGCAGCATCTGCTCAGGCTAATGCCATGGGACCTTCTGTGGTCGATCCGCGCTCGGGAGAGATTCTCGAAGCCGATGTGATCTGGTGGCACAACGTCATGACGATTTTAAATAGCTGGATGCGTATACAAACAGGTATAGTAGATACATCGGTACGATCCAATGTGTTTTCGGATGAAAAAATGGCACATGCCATTCGCTTTGTTTCTTCCCATGAAATTGGGCATACCTTGGGTCTTATGCATAACATGGGCTCCTCGGCAAGTTTTCCTGTTGATTCATTGCGTAGTAAAAGCTTCACCGCCAAAATGGGGGGGACTGCTCCTTCAATTATGGATTACGCTCGTTTCAATTATGTGGCACAACCCGAAGATGGTGTGGAACAGATCACTCCCGTGATCGGTGCTTACGACAAGTATGCCATTGGCTGGGCGTACCGTTGGTATGGCAAAACGCAACCTTGGGATGAAATTCCTTTGCTGAGAAAGGAAATTGACAGCCATGTACATGATCCTATTTACCATTACGGTGAACAGCAAGATTCTAAAAATATCGTTGATCCGCGGGCTCAATCGGAAGATCTTGGTGACGACGCGATGAAAGCTGGTGAATATGGCATGCTGAATTTGCGTCGTATGATGCCTAATATTATCAACTGGACCACTAATGTAGGTGATGATTACTACCGTGCCGGTAAATTATATATGGGTGTAATCGGACAATGGTATGCGTATGCTGACCATGTCTTAAATAATATTGGGGGAATATACCTGGAAAATGCTGTTTTGGGCGATCAAAAAGATGCCTATAGTCCAGTACCAAAAGACAAACAAGTACGTGCTTTGGAATACCTCAAGAAGAATGTCTTTTACATGCCCGAGTGGTTGTTCGTCCCAGAGCTGATGGCAAAAACTTTTCCATTGAAAGATTCTCCAATAGGACCATTTGAGTATGCTCCTTATAACTTACAACGTGAATTTCAGTATGCTATGTTGTATAAACTCGTGAACGATGAGCGCCTACTGCGTATGGTTGAGATGGAAAATCTTTTTGGAAGTAGAAAAGCATGGAGTGCACCGGAGTTTCTAACTTCTGTACGCCAGACGATCTTTGCTAAAACCATCAGTGGACAATCGTTGGACCTTAAAACACGGATGCTACAACAAAACTATGTGGATGTTCTGATGGTATCTACCAATAAATCCATGGAGAAATTAAATGCGAAGAAGCTGGCAGGCATTGAGCAGCTAGTTGAAGCGACACAACCTGATCTATGTTTACATCCACAACATGCATCCTCTTCACAAACGGGACTTCGGAATGTACATGTCACTGGTATGATACGCACTTCCGATATGTTGACCTATAAACGTGCTGAACTATATGAGATCTACCAGTTGTTGAAGCAAAAGCAGCGGACAGGTGACGCGACTACAAAATCGCATTACATGGATCTTTTACTACGTATTGCAAATACCTTAGAATTAAACTAATATATTAACATCTACCAAAATGAATAAGTTTTTAATACCGTTGACCTTCATGTGTGTGCACGTTGCGCATGCGCAGGAATCCAGGGAACTGAAAGGAAAGGTTTTGGATGCGGTCACGTTAAAACCGGTCGTAGGGGCGACGGTTGTCGTTGAAAGTTCGGCAGTAGCAGAAGATATCGGTGTACCTAATCAGGTGCAGCAGTCGGCATTAGGTTCATTGACCGATGCCACTGGTGAATTTCGCTTAAAAGTGCCTAGTAATTTAAAATATGTAACGATTAGCTATGTCGGGTACCAGCGTATTCAAGTGCCGGTATTTCAGGATCATAAAACAATCTTGCTGCAGCCAAGTGGTGAATCCTTGGATGAGGTGATCGTAACAGGTTATACGGATATCAAAAAACGTAAGAATACGACGGCTTACAATAAAATCAATGTAGCGGACATCAAACAGACGGGGGTTGCATCGATCGATGAAATGCTTGCTGGTCAGGTGGCGGGTTTGCAGTTGAGTAATTTTAGTGGCGGCCCCAATAGTGCACCACAGATCCGTATCCGTGGTACAGTATCACTGAATGGTACACAGGATCCTTTATGGGTCATTGATGGACTGCCTATCGAAGGTACTGAAATGCCCAATCGAATTGACAAGGATAATCTCAATAGCTTGACAAATCTGCCAATTGCGGGAATCAATCCTGACGATATCGCAGATATTACCGTTTTAAAAGATGCTGCAGCGACTTCAATCTATGGCGCGCGGGCGGCAAATGGTGTAATTGTGATTACCACAAAAAGAGGGAAATCAGGACCTGCAAAACTGCAGGTGTCAGCAAATACTTTTGTGACCGAACGCCCGGATTACAGCAACCTCAATCTGATGAATGCTAACGAAAAGGTTGACTTTGAGTTATTGATGGCAAACCGCACGGATCTAAATTATCGTACTAACAAAGGTGCGATTATGCGGATACTAAACAAAGCAGACGCATTGGATGCTTACCGTTCCGGTGGTTTGGCGGCTTTGTCGCCGGAAGTGCAACAGTCAATCAATCAATTGCGTTCACAGCAAACAGACTGGGGGAAAGAACTTTATCGTCAGGCGCTGAATCAGCAGTATTCTGCATCTATTTCGGGTGGTAATGATGGACATCGTTATTATTTATCCAGTGGTTTGTACGATGAAAAAGGAGCGACGAAAGGTGTAGATCTACGCCGCTATACATTGACATTAAATAACGATTTTAATATTAATGATAGATTTAAAGCAGGTATTAATTTAATGGGGACGGTTTCAAACCGACAAAATCCAATTCAGGATCGGGATGCTTTTACGAACCCAAGTTATTATGTGCGTTCAGTTAATCCTTACTTGTCGGTTTATGATCAGTCTGGTAATTATAATTATGACCCAGATATTGAGGGGTTTGAGGGCGATACCTATATTCCTTTTAATGCTGTTGAAGAGCGCGAAAATACCAAATATAAATTCACGAATAAAGGGCTGAAGGCAATTAGCTATCTAGAATATACGATCTTGCCACAGTTATCATTACGGACAGAATTTGGGTTACAATTTGACGAAAACGGTTCGGAAAAATTTGCGGATCAAGAAAGTTATAACACGCGTAAATTGCGCGCTGCTACACGTTATTACGATGCCGCTAGTAAGACAAATAAGTATTTCTTACCCATAGGTGGAACGATCGAAAATACCCATAATAGTATTTTTCAATATAATTGGAAAACATACTTAAAGTACAATAAAACATGGAATGACCGTCACGAACTGGAAGTAATGGGTGGAACCGAGTTGAGAAGGACCAAAAATACAATGGTCACTACGAAGGGATTTGGTTATAACCCAGCAACATTGACGACCCAGACAATTATTTTTCCAAATAGCACTTATCAAAATGACTCTAGGTTTGTCCAGTATAAGAAGGCATTTATTGAGAATTCATATGCATCTTTCTATGGTAATGCAACCTATACATTGGATCGTAAATATAATGTGTATGGGAGTATCCGCTATGATGGATCGAATATGTTTGGGGTAGATCCACAATATCGTTTCTTACCGATTTGGTCAATTTCTGGATCATGGAATGTGCTAGAAGAAGAGTTTATCAAAGGAAAAACGGCCTTGTCTGATCTTCGTGTACGTGCTTCTTACGGTATCCAGGGGAATGTGGATCGCAATACCTATCCTTTTATCGTAGGTAAATATGGTAATACAACGCTTCTTCCGGGTAACACGGAAGGGTCTGTGGTTGTTGACATGCCTGCAAATGATAAATTACGTTGGGAACGTACAAAAACCTATAACGCTGGAATTGATTTGGGTTTATGGAAAAATCGATTAAACATTACAGTCGACTATTATAACAGAAAAAGCACGGATCTTATCGCATATAGTGCGTTGCCTTTGGAAAATGGTTTTCAGAATGTTCAGGTTAATTGGGCGTCAGCACGTAATCAAGGTGTAGAATTGACTATCTCAAGCCGTCAGATTCAGACAGATAAGTTTTCTTGGTCAACGGATTTCAATATTGCACACAACAATAATAAATTACTAAAAGTAATCAATAATCCAACGGCTTACGCCCCAGAAACCCAGGCTGGTCGACCAATTAACGGTCTTTATGTATTGGAGACTGCAGGTTTGGACAAAGATGGTGTGATGCAGTTTAGAAATCAGGATGGTTCTGTTGCGAGTATGGAAGAGTTTTATGGCCTTTACGATCCTTGGGCAGATTTCTTACCAGGATACACCTCCCAAACTGACATGACAGCGGCAACGTATCGCTCCAAGTTTAAATATGCTGGCAGTAAAGATCCTAAATTCATTGGAGGGATGACTAACCGTTTCCGTTATGGACAATTCGATTTGGCCATCTCCGCGGTATTCAATTTAGAACGTTGGGTGAGCCGTACGCCAACTTACAATCCTGCTAAAGTTGATCGTGGACAAAATTACACCAAGGATCTTTTGATGGCTTTACAGGGTAAAACAGCCTTGCCAGCCTTGGGCAGTATAAGTTCCGAATTGAATGAGCGTTGGATGGCTTATGCTTGGATGGAAAGTAACGATCCGATTAATTCGTTTAAACAGTATGATATCTGGGCGAAAAAAATGAGCTATGTCCGCATCAATAGCATTCGTTTAGGCTACACTTTACCGGCTGCAATAAGCAAAAAAATTGGCACAAGTAATCTAAGAGTAAATGTTGAAGGGCGTAATTTATTTGTTTTCGGAACAAATTACGATGGGTATTTTGATCCTGAAACTTATGGTGATTATTATGCGCAGCCAATTAGCAAATCTTTTGCTTTTGGTCTTTCTGCAAGTTTTTAATTCTTTTAATTGATTCATAAATGAAAAAGATAATTTATTTTGGAATGATCATGGCCGCTAGTGCATTGGCTTCCTGCAATAAATATTTAGATATACAACCCGTAGGGACCGTTATCCCCAGCTCGGAAAGTGATTTTAGAGGACTGATTACAAGCAGTTATCTAGGGTTTCCAGCACATAAGTCCTATTTGTCCTTGCGTACAGATGAACTATTGTTGGATGAAAGTTCGACCGATGCTGCTAGAACCAAAGATATCTACCTTTGGAACGATCAAAATCCTGATCCGACAACAATCGCTTATCCCTATTTGGCATTTTACAACAGTATTTTTTATACCAACCAGGTCATCAGTACCATTGATGAAAAATTAGGAAGTAGTGCCACGGTAGATCAGATTAAAGGTGAAGCTTACCTAATGCGTGCCTATGCTCATTTTGAGTTGTTAAATCTTTACAGCGAGGTCTATTCAGGAAGTAATGCAGGGCTTCGGGGTGTTCCTTTATCGACAAAGATTGACCTGGAACAACGTTTTGTTCCCGCGACCATTGGAGAATCCTATGTACAGATCCTAACTGACATGGAAAAAGGGACAGCTTTACTGACTGTGGATGATCAGGCAAAAGGTGTTAATTATCGCTTTAGCAAACGCGCTGCTTTTGCCATGGCCTCACGCGTTCATTTATATCGCGGTGAGTGGCAAGAAGCAATTGATGCCGCTAAAAAAGCTTTGGTTATAAATGACAAATTGGTTGATCTCAATGCTGCTGGAAGCCTACTTCCGAATGATTTTGAATCAGCGGAGATGATTATGGCTTTGGAAAAAGTATCTGTTCCTGGAGTACGTACAAGTTCCTTTATTTCACCGGCCTTGTTAGACAGTTATTCTGCAGGCGATTTGAGAAAAGGTCGTTACTTCCAAAAAAGTGGGGGCGATTATGTATCCCTCAAAGGTGGGGACAACCGTTTTAATGTGAGTTTTAGAAATGCTGATCTTTATTTGACGTTGGCCGAATGTTATGTTCGTCTGGGAAATACAGCAGAAGCATTAAAATATCTGTCTGCTTTAAAGAAAAACAGATTTACCGCAGATGCCTATGCCAAAGAAACTAAGGCTGACGCAGGTTTGTCAAAGGAGCAATTGCTAGATGCGGTTCTGCTGGAACGCAAGCGTGAACTGGCGCTAGAGGGATTACGGTGGTATGATCTAAAACGGACGACCAGACCGGCGATCACACACAGTAGTTTCGGCAGAACGGTAACACTGCAGCAGAACGATCCTCGTTATGTGATACGTTATCCACAGGAAGCAATCAATAATAATCCCGATCTGTTGAAATAATCTATTTTTTTAAATCCTATATATATTAATCCATTTTCTTTTTAGGAAATGGATTTTTTATTACATTCAACCCATGGGATGGAAAATACTGATTGTCGAAGACGAAGACTGGGCTTTTGTAGGCTTAAAGGAGATGTTGACTGCGCGCTATGGAGAAAGTGAACTGACCTTTACCAATGCAAAAGAGGTTCAGGAAGCGGTGGTGACAATCAATAGAAATCAATTCGATCTGATTTTTATGGATATCCACCTGATGGATGGGCTGAGCTTTGAAATTTTTAAGCAGGTATCTATCGATGTGCCGCTTATTTTTACGACGGCTTACGAACAATATGCCTTGGAGGCCTTCCAAAATAGAGGGTATGCCTATTTGTTAAAACCTTTCGACAGCGACGAGTTGACTGAGGTCATGAAACGTATCGAACCGCTACTACCTAAAGTAGAACCTCGGCTCAAACAGCGTTTTTTAGTGAAATATGGTAATTTTTTAAAGTCGCTGGCCATTGCTGATATTGCTTATTTTATGGCAGAAGACAAAGAGTTGTATGCTGTAGAAAAAGGATCTGGAATTGCATATATTATTGAAGATACCATCACTCATCTCGTTACACAGGTAGATCCAACAGTTTTTTTCCAGATCAATCGTAAATTTCTTGTTCGAATAGATGCGATTCAATCCATGTTAAAAATTAGTCGAAATAGAATCAAATTAGCGTTAATGCCCTCAACTCCATCGGGAATTGTAGTCATTGTTAGTGAGGAACGATCTCCGAAGTTTCAAAAATGGCTTGATCAATAATAGTAAGTTAGCTTACTAAATGACTTTTATAAGCTTAGTTTTTAATTTTAAGTACTTTATTTATAGTGTTTTGTGTTTTAGCGAAACAAAATCTATTAATTCAATAGATTTTGTTATATATTTGCGTTCCAGCAAAAACTACTTATTCAGTAGATTTTATTGGAATGCAAGGAGCCACTGTGTTTTTTGTATTTAATCACACTTAACTTATTTAGTAAAGCATTCTTACGATGTACGCAAAACTTAAATACATTCCTATTGCTGCGATAGCATTATCAGGTGTCAATATGAACAGGTTGTATGCTCAGCAGCGGGCTATACAAGGAAAAGTTGTTGATGCCAAAACCGGTCACCTACTTCCTGGAGTAAATGTTCGCATTTCGGGGCAAAATCAAGGAACCTTAACGAATTCAAAAGGAGAGTTTACAATCAATGTCACAGGTGACGTATTACCTGTATTGGAATTTTCCTTTGTAGGTTATGAATCTCAGCAGCTAAAAGCAACAAGTACAAACTTAACATTGTCCTTGAAACCCTCCAGTACAGATCTGGAAGAAGTGGTGGTGGTGGCTTACGGTACTGCCAAACGTACAAACATAACGGGGTCGGTCAGTACGGTGAGCAGCAAAGCTATTGAAAATAGACAGGTATCAAATATTACGAAGGCCCTGGAGGGACAGGTACCGGGCTTACAGTCCGTAGCGTCCTCGGGACAGCCAGGTACTGAAGCAGCCATCCGTATTAGGGGTATCGGCTCCATTAATGCCTCCAGTTCACCTCTGATCGTGTTGGATGGTAGTCCTTATGCCGGGGATATTAACTCCATCAATCCGAATGACATTCAGTCTATCTCTGTTTTAAAAGATGCAGCATCAAGTGCACTTTACGGATCCAGAGGGGCGAATGGTGTGATTATTATTACTACTAAGTCTGGTGTGTCTTCCGACAACACCAAGATTAATCTCAATTTTACACAGGGCTATTCAACCCGTGCAGTTCGTGACTATGACCAGGTATCGACCGATGAATATTTTCAGCTCTATTGGGAAGCTTTGAGAAACAAAAACCTGTCAAATGGCCTTACAGCAGAGCAAGCGGCGTCCAACGCAAGTAAGACCGTATTGACAGATTTAAATATCAATCCGTATGGCAGTCAATACCCGCAGCCGGTCGGAGTAGATGGTAAGTTGGTTGCCGGAGCTAAGACACTATGGGATGATCCATGGACCGACGTATTGCAACGTACGGGAGTGCGTACACAAGCAGATCTAGGGTTTAGTGGTGGTAGTGCCAAAAGCACCTATTATATTTCGGGTGGTTATCTGAACGATCAGGGGATAGCGATTGAATCTGGATTTAAAAGGTACAACCTGCGCGCAAATCTTGACAGCAAAGTGAAATCCTGGTTAAATGTCGGTCTCAATATAGGTGGTAGCAGTACACAACAAAAATATCCGCAGTCTGAGGACAGCAATACGGCAAACATTATAAATTTTACGAGACTGGTGCCATCTTTTTATCCATACTATGAGCGCAATGCGGATGGTTCATTTGTGCTTGATGGAGCCGGAAATAAGATTTACGATTTTGGAGAATATCGTCCAAGTGGTGCAACACCACGTAATAATTTAGCTGCTTCTCTTCCTTTGGACAGAAATGATATCCGTCGGGAAAATCTATCTGCCCGGACTTATCTGGAAGTGTTGTTTTCTAAAAATTTAAAATTTAAGTCGACATATAATGTTGATTACATCAACGGGAATACACACGACTATACCAATCCTTTACTGGGAGACGGTGTGAATACGGGCGGCTATGTTTATCGTTCAAATGTACGTACCGTAGCGCAGACCTGGAACAATTTATTGACTTATGAGAAGCAGTTTGGCTTACATTACCTCAATGTATTGGCCGGCCAGGAATACTATGATTTTAACAATAGTAATATCAACGGTAGCAGACAGCAATTTGTGCTCCCTTACTTTGATGAACCTGCTGCGGCATCACAACTCAATAACTTCACGGGATCAAGTGCTGGGTATAGGCTATTGAGTTTCTTGGGAAGAGCGGAGTATAATTATGATAACAAATATTATTTATCGACTTCGTTACGTACTGATGGTTCGTCGCGCTTTTCGCCAGCAAAACGTTGGGGAACATTCTGGTCTGTGGGTGGATCTTGGAAGCTGAAACAGGAAGAATTTTTGAAGGATAACACAACGATTGATCAGCTGACGGTAAGAGCAAGTTATGGTGGACAAGGAAACGATAATTTAGGTACCTATTATGCTTATAAAGGACTTTATACCATTGCAAATAGTTTGGGTAAAGGCGGAACGTATACCGGTAGGTTGGCTACACCAGATCTAAAATGGGAGTCGAACCTCAATTTGAACGTAGGTGTCGATGTATCTGCATTTGAAAACCGGGTTTCATTGAGTGTGGAGTACTTTAACCGTCGGAGTAAGGATTTGCTGTTCACCATGCCGATGGCTTATTCAACAGGCTATACGGGCTATGATGCAAATATTGGAGCGCTGAAAAATACCGGTATCGACGTGGATATTCGTACTGTCCCGGTTCGAAATGAAAATTTTAAATGGAATTTAGACGTCAATCTTTCGCATTACAAAAACAAGATTACAGCTTTGCCAAAAGATAACAAACCGATCATTACGGGGAATAAGCTTTTGCGTGTAGGCGGAAGTATCTATGATTTTTATCTGCCGGAATGGGCTGGAGTAAATCCAGATAACGGTCTGCCTCAATGGTATACCGCTGATAAGGACGGTAATAAAACAGGTGAAAAAACTTCGGAATACAGTAAGGCCGGTAATTTTATTGCCGGGACTTCATTGCCAGATCTTGTCGGTGGGATTCAAAACAGTTTCACTTACAAAAATTTTGATTTGTCTGCTTTGCTGAGTTTTAGTTTGGGTGGACAGATATTAGATAACGATTATATTCAGCTTATGCATAGCGGTAATAATCCAGGACGTGCCTGGTCCAAGGAGATCCTCGAGCGCTGGACGCCTGAGCATACGCAGACCGATGTGCCTAAATTGACTACCGATAACTTGAATTGGACCTCTTCGTCCACACGTTTTCTTTACAGTGGCACTTATGCACGCCTTAAAAATGTGAGTTTGGGCTATAGATTACCTTCGGATTTATTGAAGCGGATAGGTGTAGAAAAACTTCGTGTCTTTGCAACGGCCGAAAATCTATTGACATTTTATGGTCATCAAGGAATGGATCCAGAACAGACGGTGAATGGGGCGACCTATTTTCGCTATCCGGCAATGCGAACAATCTCTGGTGGTATTCAGCTTGTTTTTTAATGCCTTATTGTTAATCTGAGAATTTAAATGAAAATCATGAAACTAAAAATTGTATATATCATATTGGCGCTCTCCCTAGTGAATGCATCATGTAAGGATGCGCTTGAGCTGGATCCAACCACTTCTGTGCCGGAAGGTGAAGTGTTTAAAAATACCGACAATGTTGCTACGGTGATCAACGGTACCTGGAAGTATTTAAATGATACTTATTTTACTTATGCCAATCCAGGTTATACGGCGGTAATGCGTACAAGTGATGCAATGGGAAGTGATGTTGCGGTGACGACCAAATACGGTTATCGCGATGCATACGCATTTACCGAATTAACAAACAATCGTTCTAATCGCGTTAATTCTTTTTGGATAATGCTGTATAAAGTGATCGATAATATGAATAATGTGATCGCGAAAGTGGATGGAGCTGAGGGATCTGTCGAAACCAAAAATGTATTGAAAGGAAGAGCGAAAGCATTGCGCGCGTTTTCTTATCTAAACCTGGCGACTTTTTATCAGTTCAGTTATCTGAAAGATAAAAATGCCAAGTCTGTTCCGATCTATACCGAACCCAGTACATTGTCGACTGAAGGAAAATCAAGGTCAACACAGGAAGAAGTGTATGAACTTATCTTGAAAGATCTCAAAGACAGTGAAAGCTTGTTGGCTTCTGCTAGTAGAGCGGATAAATACGAAATCAATGCGGATGTCGTGTATGGTCTGCTTGCGAGAACCTATTTGCAGGTAGGCGAATGGAAGCTAGCCGCTGAATATGCTGAAAAAGCAGCTCAGAAGTATAATTTAATGACTCCGTCAGATTATCAGGCAGGTTTTAATGATCTTGGAAATAGCGAGTGGATTTGGGGACATCAGCAGACTAACGAGCAAAATGTGGCAAGTTATACATTTCATTATTTGGATGTGTCGTCAGCTGGATCTTATTACTATAGTTTTATGGCCGATCCTTATTTTAAAGATTTATTCGATACCAGTGATGTGCGTTACGCTTTATTTGAATGGGATAATTTACCTGGTCGGGAAGGTTTCCTACGGTATAAGAAGTTTAAGTTTAAGTCCAATTTAATTGGAGATATTGTATACATGCGTGCTTCTGAAATGGTTTTGATTGCGGCTGAAGGTTATGCAAGAGCTGGTGAAAACGATAAAGCGGTAGCAGCGCTGAATAAATTACGGACGGCTAGAAACGCTAAGCTGTTTTCAGGAAATGATAATGGACAATTAATTGCTGCCATTCTTGTTGAAAGACGCAAGGAACTTTGGGGTGAAGGATTTGCTTTGTCGGATATTCTTCGGACTCAGGGAAAGGTTGTGCGTAAATCCTATCTTGATGCTGAGGGAAAACCTATTCAAGTAGAAATTGTGGGTGCAGACGGTAAGCCTAAGCTGGTTAATGGTCAAGGGCACCGGGTTATTAAATTTCCTGATGGTTCTAATTTTGTAGAAAACAGTCCTTATTATTTGTTTGCTATACCATACGAAGAGACGGTGCGAAATCCGAATCTTTAGTATGTTAGTTGTTGGTTTGTTATTGAAGAGATCCGGTGCACTTCTGTGTATCGGATTTTCTTTTTTTCTCACGCGACTTTCTTTTTTGGCTGTGTGCTTTGCTTCCTTTTGTTGAAGAATGCTTCCTTTTTTTAGTGTTGCCCTGTTTGCGCGGCTTAGCGTTGGGATCTTCTCGGTTTAAAGACTGTCGTCTTTTTGTTTTGTATGTTGTTTTTTCAGATGGTGTATCGCATTCCTATAAATTGCACAAGAGATGGTGTCGGTAAATAGGGTAAGGGTTAGTTTTCCACATTATGTTAATAACGCTGTTGAAAACCTGTTTAAAAGAAAAATGCAGTTATTAACAGTACTTATTAACATTATGTTGATAACCTTTCTTTTTCTTCTTTTTGCTTTTGTTCATCCAGATGATATATCCTGTGATGGGTAAGGAAGCACAAAAGAGACTAGCTAGGCAAGCGATAATTTTTGTTGTGAGTCCACCGATGCCACCGGTATGAATATCATAGTTAAGTGCACCGAGCTTATCCCCATACTGCAATTTGTTGCTGGATTTGACTGCTGTAAGACTGTTTTCTTCTTTATTATAATAAAGCCAATCAAATACACCGCTTCGTTTTTCATGATGTCTCACCTGTATATCCATTGCTGTTTCGGTTTCTTTTTTTAGTCGGATCGACATCATTTCAGCATCTGGATAATTTGTCAAGGCATACCGCAGCGCATTGTCCTGAAATTTCTTTTCCACAACGGGCAAGGGTATAGGGGAGCTGCGTGTGGAAGAAGCTGTTGGCGGCTGCAATAAATTGAATGTTGCGATATAGGTCTTTTTGAAATCCGGAAAAGCAAATGCGAGGCCCGTAATGGCAAAAATCAATCCGATAAATAAACTGTAAAATCCGATGACATTGTGGATGTCGTGGTTCAGTCGCTTCCATTTTACTTTGGTATCTAACCAAAAACTGCGCTTAAGATTCTTGCCCTTCCATTTTTTTGGCCACCAAAGAACAATGCCACTAAGTAAGATAAGGACAAAAATGGCCGTTGACCAGGCGACGATAGGATGGCCATATTGCTTGCCCAAGAGGAGGTTTAGGTGAAGCTGAAGCACCAGTTGAAAGAATTCTGTTTTTGAATTTTCTACTTGCTGTACTTGACCAGTATATGGATTGATGAAAACGCGTTTGTAATAGCGGTAATAATTCCAATGGCCAAATGCTTTTTCGTCCGTTTTTATGGCACGAAATACCCAGGTACGATTCTTCGAAGGATAGAGATCAACCCGCGTGATTTTTTGATTTTTTTCGAGGCTTTTCTGTGCGCTGTAAAGAAGTGTGCTTAAAGGTAGTGGAGTTTTTGAGTGGTTGGTTGTGTCGGAGATAAAATATTTTTCAGGATAAGCCCAGAGCTTGAGCTCATCCTGAAAAGTGTATATGCTGCCCGTCAGGCTTAGGATGAATTCCACAACTCCGGTGATGATTCCGAGCCATTTATGCAACCAAAGAATGACAGTTTTAAACATATTAGAATTTGTAGTTGATGTTAAATGAGGCCAGCATACCTTGTCCTTTGACGTATTCTTCATTTAAGGCACGGTATTGACTGACAACAGGGTAATAGTTTTTATTGAATAAGTTCTCTACCCCCATGCCGATAGACCATTGTTTGTTTACTTGGTAATTTCCGTTTAAGTTAAATAGGTCAACGGTCTTAACGGGGCCTTCGCTGTTTTTGTATACGCCTTTATCGTTTGGAAGAAAGCGATCCCGGGACCCGGTATGCACCCAAAAAAGCTGAAAGGTTAAGGGTTTTATCGGAGTATAGTAGATGTATCCCGTTGCTTTGTCTGGCGAGATACGTGAGCCATTGAGGTAGGATTTTGATCCATCGTCTTTTTTTGACTTTCCTTCCACATAGGCATAGGTTCCACCGATGGTCAATTGAGGCGAAATATTAGCGCTCAATGCAATTTCGTACCCATACACATCTTCTGGAAGGCGTTGTGGCATCAGGTAACCACCAATATCCACTAGTTCAACGCCCATTTTGGAAGTACTGTAGTAATAAGATGCTGATAGCTGGAAAATGCTGTAATTGCTTGAGAAACCGATTTCGTAATTATTGGTGATAATAGGGTCGGTTTTTAGGCTATCTAAATCATTATCTGTTGCCCGACGTACAATACGACCGAGTTCATTGATTGCGAAACCTTGTGAGAAACTTACGAAGGGATTAAAGATCGCGAATTTGTTGTAACGCAAACCTGCATTGAAGGTCGCTCCTTTGTAGGGGATATTACCTCCTTTTACGGCAATACTTCCTTCGTTGTTGGGCCCTGTAGCAATGGTATTGAAATCCTTTATTTTGACTGTTGCATTTTCATAACGTACACCGCCTTTAAAGATTAAGTTTTCTAGGAAATCAATTTTTACCTGGGCGTATGGAGCAACGTTTAACATGTTCATATAGGGAATATAGACCCTGCCGTCGGTCAGATTTTGATCTGTTACATCATTTAGTAAATCTACACCATAGGTGATATCTGCATTTGAACCCAATACCTGAAAAGGTGTGTTTAAGTTAACGCGTAAGCCTTTTTTCTCCGAATTGATTTGTGTTTGTCCTGGACCATACCATGCAGAAGCTTTCTCGACATAACGGTTCATGGATCGAAATGTATTGTAGTATGCAGAAGCAGTTAAAGATGTCGACGCGAATAGATTACTTTTAGTATAGGTCAACATGGCATTGTGGTTATACGGAGTTCCAGCAGGTTTACCTGGATCTTCGCCTTTCACGCCTATCGTTGGCGTTTGACCATATACACCTGTTTGGCTGATGTATCTATTGTGTTGGTTACTTCGATAGAAGTTGTACACTGCTGTGATATTGGAGCTACTATCGATACGGTACCCTGCTTTTAGAAACGCATTGTATTGATAGGTGTTCGAAAGACCGTCTGTCTGACCAAGGGGAACTCCGTCGCCATCGCGTTGCAGGCCAACATAATCGGCGGATCCACTGACGGTATAATTCCATTTATTTTTTTGTCCGTATAAGGTTTGTCCGGATCAAGCAGAATTCTTGGGGGAATACAAAAAATTTCCTAGTTTAGTTTGCTTAATACAGATATCCCTTGCAAGACGCCGAACGTAAATTACTA
>NZ_JBNPWQ010000030.1:0-82929 GCF_050433745.1 Sphingobacterium sp. HSC-15S19 | reverse complement strand
AAACTAAATTTAAATGGAATGAGCCCGACAGAATATCGAGCTCATTATTACAAATCTAATTAACTAAATTTGTCCAATCTTTTGGGGGCAGTCCACCTTGGACTGCCCCTTTTATATTGAATGAAGTATTTGTTTTATTGATTTGTGTTTTTTTACTAAAGTATCAATAGAATCAATCGTTTGGTTTATCGCGAAATGCAACGAGTTCATTGGTCTGAATAAACCTTGCGCTTCCATTTATACAATCGTAGACTTGCGTAATCATAAATAAGTTTTTTTGCTATTTACTCACTTTAACCGTAAATGGAACGACATACTGTCCCCACTCCAAAGAAATAGTTCCTTGCGGAGTAGCGTTGATCTTAAATTGTTCCTGTGAGGTACTTGCAGTAGCGTTGCTTACGGAAACGCGGAGCGCATCTTCGTTGGCATCATATTTTGTTCCCCACTGATTCCATACTTTATTAAACATAATTGTTGTTTCGTGTTCTCCAGGGATACTGTAAAGACCATATTTTCCAGCGGCTAATTTCTTGCCTTCAACCAATACATCTTTATTAAATTCGATGGTGGTCGCTTCATCCGCTCCAGTACGCCATACAATGCCGATAGGGGCGATATCAACACCAAGCTGACGGCCTTTCAAAGAAGGGCGGCTATAGTTAATGTCAATAGTGACACCGTCGGTGGTGGTTATTTTGGTGTTGTCTGGAGGACTCGGGCGTTTACTTTTGTCGGTCTGAGCAAAGGTAAGTTGACCTATTAAGGTCAGGATTGTTAAAATTAGTACTCTCATTTTGTGTATATTATTGATTAAACAGTTAAATATAAGATTTTTAAATTATGGAATTGTTAGTTTTTTTTGAAGACTTTGGGTGAGGTATTTTGGTTATATAAACAGAAAAGCCAGGATATGAATCACTGGCTTTTTCCGTTTATACCCATTATTTAAACAAGATATTCAAATAGTGTCTGGTCTTTGTTGATTTCAATGACATCAAACTTATATTCTTTCATGCGTTCAATCAATGTTTCGTAATCTTCAGGCTTGTTGAGCTCAATGCCGACTAGGGCTGGACCTCTTTCGCGTTCTGTTTTTTTGATAAACTCAAAACGGGTAATATCATCCTTAGGTCCCAATACTTCAGAAACGAAGAGTTTTAATGCACCTGGGCGTTGTGGGAAACGAACGATAAAATAATGTTTGTATCCTTCGTAAAGCAGAGACAATTCTTTGATTTCACTCATGCGGTCGATATCGTTGTTTCCACCGGATATGATACAGACGACTTTCTTGCCTTTAATTTCATCTTTGTGAAATTCAAGAGCAGCTACCGATAAAGCACCCGCGGGCTCAACGACAATTGCATCCTTATTATACAGCTCTAGGATGCAGGTACAGATCTTTCCTTCAGGAATAGAGCGTGTATCATCCAACAATTGCTTGGCAATTTCAAATGTCGTTGCACCGATCTTTTTAACGGCGGCCCCATCAACAAATTTGTTGATATGCTCGAGCTCGATCGGTGCGCCATGTGTCAAAGCCGCTTGCATAGAAGGAGCTCCTTCGGGTTCAACACCATAACATTTGATCGCTTTGTTTTTACTCTTCAGGTAATAGCTCGCCCCCGCGGCAAGTCCACCGCCACCAATTGGGATAAATATGGCATCCATATCGGGAAGATCTTGTAGAGCTTCAACGGCCACAGTACCCTGTCCTTCCACAACTTTGAGATCATCAAATGGCGGGATGAAAGTCATGCCATGCTCTGCTGTGTAAGCCAACGCCGCTTTTTGACAGTCATCAAAAGTGTCTCCCGTCAAGATAATCTCTACATTACCGTTACCCCACATTTCCGTTTGTGAGATCTTTTGGCGTGGTGTCGGTCCCGGCATAAATATCACACCTTTGATGTCGAGTTTATTGCAGGAGAAAGCAACGCCTTGGGCGTGGTTACCTGCACTCGCACATACAACGCCGCGTTGTCGCTCTTCCGCTGTTAAGGAGATAATTTTATTGTAGGCACCGCGTAATTTATAGGAACGTACGACTTGTAAATCTTCCCGTTTGAGATAGACTTCGGCACCATATTTTTCGGACAGATGCCGATTATATTGAAGCGGTGTTCTGTTGACCACAGACTTGATGCGGTCAAGTGTAGCTTCTGAATTGATGTTTAAGGTTGATAGATTCATTGTTAGATGATTGCCTAGTTAAGGTAGCAAATAAAACGCAGATATTTGCTGTTATATGAGAGATTCTACCTATACAGTGTTTAAATTTAGTTGATTTTGAATGGAAGACCGTCTGAACACATGCTAAAATAATAATCAGCTATGCGTCATGTGGATCCTTTTAAAAAAATGTACTTATGATAAAAAAAGGCTGCATCTGCAGCCTTCCTTTTTTTATATTTTTTCCTGGATGAGGCTTTTTAGGTCGTCATCACAAATATTTTTCTTTTCGTCGGCTAAAACCAAGAAACGTTGATAGCAATCTGCTAAATCATCTTTTTCAAGATGGAAGCCTAAACGCTCCAAATGGTGTTTAAGGGCATGTCTTCCTGAACGTGCAGTTAAAATAATATCAGCTTCAATCAAACCAACATCTTCTGGTCTGATGATCTCATAGTTTTCGCGGTGTTTTAGGAAACCATCTTGGTGAATACCCGAGCTATGCGCGAAGGCATTACGGCCAACGATTGCTTTGTTCGGTTGGACAGGCATGTTCATCATTTCACTTACCTTGCGCGATAAGTACGTAAACATGCGGCTATCGATGTTTGACGTTAAGCTTCCAAACGACTGGTTGTGCACCTTAAGGATCATGGCTACTTCTTCAAGCGACGTGTTTCCGGCACGTTCGCCGATACCGTTGATCGTACATTCTACCTGGCGGGCTCCATTTTGTATGGCAGCGATAGAATTTGCTGTTGCAAGTCCTAGGTCATTGTGACAATGTGCGGAAATAATTGCCTGATCGATATTGCGTACATTTTCCTTGAGGTAATTGATTTTTGAACCATATTGGTCCGGTAAACAATAACCGTTTGTATCAGGGATGTTGACCACCGTAGCACCAGCCGCAATCACCGACTCAACCATTTTAGCTAGAAATTCCAAGTCTGCGCGACCAGCATCTTCCGCATAAAACTCGACATCTTCCACATAGGATTTGGCATGTTTTACAGCCGCAACAGCACGTTCTAAAATTTCTTCTCTTGTGCTGTTGAATTTATATTTGATATGCATGTCCGAAGAACCAATACCGGTATGGATACGTGGGCGTTTGGCATATTTTAATGCCTCGGCAGCTACGTCAATATCGTTTTGATTGGCACGGGTCAATGCACATATAATAACATCGTTCACCGCTTTAGATAATTCTACCACCGATTGAAAATCACCAGGGCTAGACACTGGGAAACCGGCTTCGATAATATCTACCCCTAGTTTTTCCAAGTCTTTAGCAATCTCAATTTTCTCTGGAGTAGTTAATTGGCAGCCTGGTACCTGTTCGCCATCACGTAAGGTGGTGTCGAAAATGTAAAGATGATTAGGATCGTGTAACATAATTTCTTAATTCAAAAGATTTACAAATTAAAAAGGGTATACTATTTAATAAACTCCAATACTTTTTCACCCATTTCCTGAGTACCTAAGATTTTTGAAGATTCAGTGCTGCTGTTGGCAATATCACCGGTTCTCCAACCAGCTTTTAATGTTTCAGCAACAGCATTGGTAACAGCTTTAGCTTCGTCCTGTAGACCAAAGCTAATATCAAGCATCAAGGCTGCAGATAAAATTGAAGCCAATGGATTTGCTTTATTTTGACCAGCGATATCGTGTGCTGAGCCGTGGATAGGTTCGAAGAAGCCTGTGCCATCACCTACGGAAGCAGAAGCCAACATACCCATTGAGCCTGCGATCTGTGACGCTTCGTCTGTCAAGATATCACCAAAAAGATTGGCCGTTAATACCACATCGAATTTCTTCGGATTTTTAACCAATTGCATGGCTGCATTATCGATAAACATGTGCTCGGTTTCAACATCCGGATATTCTTTTGCGATTTCCTGTACTACTTCTCTCCATAGGCGGGATGTTTCCAATACATTGGCTTTATCAACAGAGCATAATCTTTTGTTACGTGTGCGTGCGGCATCATAAGCTTTACGTGCGATACGTTCAACCTCGTAACGGTGGTAGTTCATCAGATCTGACGCAAAGGTGTTGTCCTCATTACGGTTTTTTTCACCAAAATACACATCACCTGTCAATTCACGGAAGAAAAGGATATCTGTACCTTGAAGAATTTCAGGCTTTAAACTCGAAGCATCCAATAACTCGTCGAATAAAAGGATTGGACGAAGATTTGCATAAAGACCTAGTTCTTTACGGATTTTCAACAAGCCTTGTTCAGGTCTTACTTTAGCAGAAGGATCATTATCATACTTGATATGGCCAATGGCGCCGAAAAGGATCGCATCAGAAGCTTTTGCTTTCGCTAATGTTTCATCAGGAAGAGGATTGCCCGTAGCTTCAATTGCAGTATGGCCCATGATAGCTTCATCAAAGCTGAATTCATGACCATAATTTTCACCGATTTTTTCTAAAACTTTTTTACCCCAAGTTGTTACTTCTTGGCCGATGCCATCTCCAGGTATGATTAAAATATTTTTCTTCATTGTATTTTTAGTATTGAGCTATCAGCGATATGTATATTGAAACTTTGGAAGATAGGCCTAAGCCCTATTGTATTGTCTTTATTTTTGACTTTTGATTTCCAGTGTTTTGTCGATAGCTTGATTCTTTTTTTATTTTTTTGTTCTTGTTTTCGAATTAATTGAAGTTATCCACATTTTTCATGTGGATAAAGCTTCTTTTTTGTGGATAACTTCGGATACAGCCTTTACTTCTCCTTTTTCCAACACGATTTTATTGTCAATGCACGTTGGTAGTTGTGTCTGGAAGTGCCCTACATAAATGAGCGTCTGGCCACTTTTACTGAGGTCATCAATGACATCGTTGAAATACTGGGTCTGCTCTTTATCTAAGCCTTGACAAGGTTCGTCCAAAATCAGCAATTCTGGATGCTTCACGATCGTGCGAGCCAATAGGACCAAACGTTGTTGGCCTAATGGTAACGACCCCAAGGTTTTGTGTTTAACCTCTTTAAGGTCAAAAAAATGGAGAATTTGCCCGAGCTTTTGCTGTTGTTCAAATCCTAATCGCTGGTATAGGCTCATGGAATCAAAAAATCCAGAAGCAATAGTCTGCCCAACGTTGGCATTCATATCATAATACCAATGCAATTCTGGCGATATAATACCCAAATGTTCTTTGATATCCCAAATGCTTTCTCCAGATCCTCTTTTTTTGCCAAAAAGATGGATGTCGTTGGCATAGGCCTGTGGATGATCGCCGTTGATTAAACTGAGTAACGTGGATTTTCCTGAACCATTATGCCCTTGTAGCAACCATTTTTCGCCGGCTTTTACTTCCCAGTCAATATTCTTTAAGACTTGTTTTTCGCCATAGGAGATATTGATCTTGTTCATTTTTACCATGATCGGAGAAGTTACTTCAGGGGCTCGTTGCAGAAAATAGGGGAGTGCCTTTCTTGTGCGGGGCAATCCTCTGGATAACGCATTGCTATTTTGGCGAATAACAATCTTACCATGCTGGAGCTCCGCAAAACGATTGATACATTCCGGTTGTTCGTCATCATTACTTATCAACAACAAGGTAACTCCTTTATCCGCAAGCTGATCGAAAATCTGATTGAGATCTTCCCGAGACTGTGCATCTAGTCCTGTATAAGGCTGGTCGATAATGAGCACCTGCGGTTGAAGCCACAAGGCCTTGATCAATTGTAGTCTTTTGTGTTCGCCACTCGAAAGTTCAATCAACTGCTGATCTTTGAAATTTTCGAATCCAAAAATGTTCAGGTAGGAACGTACATTTTCAAAAGAAAGCTGTTCTTCTTGCGCAAAATGTTTCAACTCAGCAAAAACCGTTAATGTATCGTTTTTTGCAAATTTGTTATAGCGCTGTTGGTAATAGAAATTGCGATCGCCTTCAAGATTGGTAAACTGAAACCAATTGGAAACATAGTGAATTTTTGCCGGCAGTGGGCTCGTTGGATCAAGGTGGAATGTGATCTCGCCTTCATACTTCAATTGCCCGGCAATCGCTTTTGCAAGTGTGGTTTTTCCTGTACCGCTCGGACCGCCTAAGATCCATTGCTCGCCAGGAAAAATTTGCCAATTTAAGTCGTGCAGTACGGTATCTTTACCGTACTGAATGGTTAAATTGGCAATATGGACGACAGGATCTACCATTGTCTGTTTGCTTCAAATGCTTCGATTGAATCTTTCTGGTTAAGGATAAAATCAATGTCATCATATCCATTGATCAAACATGATTTTTTGTATGGATTGATTTCAAACTCAAATTGATCACCTGTCTCTGTCAACATGACTGTTTGTTTTTCAAGATCAACGATAATCGCTGTTGTCGGATTTTGGTGCACCAATTCGAAAATTTTTGCCAAAAACTCTTCGGGTACCTGAATCGGTAATACACCATTGTTAAGGGCATTTCCTTTGAATATATCGGCAAAGAATGAGCTGATGACCACATCAAAACCATAGTCTTGAATAGCCCATGCGGCATGTTCGCGGCTTGAACCACAACCAAAATTCTTACCGGCAACCAATATTTTCCCTGTATAGGTCGGGTTGTTCAATACAAAGTCAGTTTTAGGCTGATTGTCTGTATCAAAACGCCAGTCGCGGAATAAATTATCACCAAAACCTTCACGCGTGGTTGCTTTTAGAAAGCGTGCGGGAATAATTTGATCGGTATCAATATTTTCGATCGGTAGAGGGACTACCTGTGACGTTAAAGTTTCAAATTTTTTCATTTTTTTCTGCTTAGATCAACTCTCTTACATCTGTTACTTTACCTGTTACTGCCGCAGCTGCTGCTGTCAAAGGAGATACCAGCATGGTGCGGGCATTCGGTCCCTGACGCCCTTCGAAATTTCTATTTGAAGTCGAAACACAATATTTACCAGCAGGGATTTTATCTTCGTTCATACCTAAACATGCCGAGCATCCTGGTTCACGTAACTGGAATCCTGCCGCTTCAAATATTTTATCCAAGCCTTCTTCTTTAGCTTGTTTTTCTACTTGTTTTGAGCCCGGTACAATCCATACTTCAACGTCTTGTGCTTTTTGCTTGCCTTTAACAAATGAAGCTACTTCACGTAAATCTTCAATACGGGAATTGGTACAACTTCCGATGAACACATAATCAACACGGTTGCCTAAGACTGTTGAGTCATCTTTGAAGCCCATGTAATCCAATGCTTTTTGGTACGATGGTCTTTCTGATTCCGCTTGTGCGCTAGTTGCTGGAATATGCTCCGCAATACCCATACCCATGCCTGGGTTAGTACCATAAGTAATCATTGGCGCAATGTCTGCAGCATCAAAAGTCAACACTTTATCAAAGATGGCATCTTCGTCAGAATACAATGTTTTCCAGTACGCTAGGGCTTTATCCCATTCCTCACCTTTCGGCGCGAATTCACGGCCTTCTACATAGTCGAAAGTGATCTGATCCGGAGCAATTAAGCCTCCACGTGCACCCATTTCGATACTCATGTTACAAATGGTCATACGTGCTTCCATGCTTAATGAACGAATTGCTGAACCGGCATATTCAATAAAGTAACCTGTACCGCCCGCAGCAGAGATTTTGGAGATGATATATAGGATGATATCTTTTGCCCCAACACCGTTTTGAAGGGTACCGTTGACTTCAATTTTCATTGTTTTTGGCTTCGACTGCAATAAACATTGTGTTGCGAAGACCTGTTCAACTTGAGAGGTTCCAATACCAAAAGCAATAGCTCCAAAAGCACCATGCGTGGAGGTATGACTATCGCCACAGACCATCGTTTTACCTGGTAGGGTGATACCCAGCTCCGGACCAATAACGTGTACAATCCCTTGGTATGGATGCCCCAAACCATATAGTTCAATACCAAATTCAGCACAATTTTTGGTGAGCATATCAACTTGATAACGGGATAGCTCTTCTTTGATCGGTAAATGTTGATTGAGTGTCGGTACGTTGTGGTCGGCAGTAGCTACCGTTTGCTTTGGACGAAAAACTGGGATTCCTCTTTTACGCAAGCCATCGAAAGCTTGAGGTGAAGTAACTTCATGAATCAAGTGGGTGTCGATATAAATAATATCCGGAAACCCTTCTTCACGCTTGACGACGTGAGCATCCCAAATCTTTTCTACTAATGTTTTTGACATTTTTTATTCTCTCTTATGTTATTTTTATATGAATCAAGGTGATATTGTAAATGTCTCAATATCACCTTGATTTCAATATACTAAATTACGAAATATTCATGATTTTTGGAGCATGTATAATCTCGTATGGACTTTTAAACAGTTTTGATCGCTTTCATTGCAGTCATCGCTTTACGCAATTTGCGACCAACGATTTCTACAGGGTGATCACGCAAAATTTCATTGATGACAACCAATTGTGCGTTATCAACTGCAGCATCTTTGTTGTCGTTAAAGTTTTTACCGACTAAATCCGTATCAACAGTTTTCATGAAGTCTGCCAACAAAGGTTTACAAGCTTGGTCGAATAGGTAACAACCGTATTCTGCTGTATCAGAGATAACACGGTTCATTTCGAACAACTTCTTGCGAGCGATTGTGTTAGCGATCAATGGTGTTTCGTGCAATGATTCGTAGTATGCTGATTCTGGTTTGATACCTGCTTCAACCATTGTTTCGAATGCCAATTCAACACCTGCACGGATGAAAGCAACCATTAGCGTATAGTTGTCGAAGTATTCTTGTTCGTTGATTTTAACATCACCAGCAGGTGTTTTTTCGAATGCAGTTTCACCTGTTTCGGCTCTCCATTTCAATAAATTTGCATCACCATTTGCCCAATCTTCCATCATGGTCTTGCTAAAGTGACCTGACATGATATCATCTTGGTGTTTTTGGAATAAAGGACGCATAATATCCTTCAATTCTTCTGAGATCTCAAATGCTTTTACTTTTGCAGGGTTGCTCAAACGGTCCATCATTCCGCTTACACCACCATGTTTTAAGGCTTCCGTAATCACTTCTACACCGTATTGTACCAATTTCGATGCGTAACCAGCTTCGATACCTTTCTCGATCATTTTGTCGAAAGACAAGATCGATCCTGTTTGCAACAATCCACAAAGAATTGTTTGTTCACCCATCAAATCTGATTTTACCTCAGCTACGAATGAAGACTTCAATACACCAGCTTTGTGTCCACCTGTCCCTACACAGTACGCTTTTGCTTCAGCCCAGCCTTTTCCTTGTGGATCATTTTCCGGGTGAACAGCGATTAAAGTAGGAACACCAAAACCACGAAGGTACTCTGCACGAACCTCAGAACCTGGACATTTTGGAGCAACCATGATGACAGTAATATCTTTACGGATTTGCATACCTTCTTCAACGATGTTGAAACCGTGTGAATACGATAACGTAGCGCCTTCTTTCATCAAGGGCATTACAGCGTTGATTACTGAAGTATGTTGTTTATCTGGAGTCAAGTTGATAACTAAATCCGCAGATGGGATCAATTCTTCGTAAGTGCCTACGTTAAAGTTGTTGTCCGTAGCGTTTTTCCAAGAATCTCTTTTTTGTTCAATAGCTTCTTTACGCAAAGCATAAGAAACGTCCAGTCCGCTATCTCTTAAGTTTAAACCTTGGTTCAAGCCTTGCGCACCACATCCTACGATTACGATTTTTTTACCTTTTAAAGCGTTTACACCATCCGTGAATTCGGTGTTGTCCATGAATTCAGCGTGACTTAATTGTTCTAACTGCTCTCTAAGCGGTAAGGTGTTGAAATAATTTGCCATTGTTTTACTTTCTTTCTGTTATGGGTTGTTGATTATTTATTTTAATTATTGTACTAATCTGCGTTGAGCCATTGCGTAACCGAAATGAACGTTATCGTGTCCTGATGTCAGGGCTATAACTTCTTCAATGGTATCCATTGGATAGCCATAGGTTGCTGTTGAAAAAGAGGTGATTTCTCCGAAAACACCGTTTTCATAGTCAGCAGCAATTTGCTCAATACTGCGGATTGCGATTTCTTTCAATTCATCAACCTCTGCTTGTTCAACAAAGCGGGTTGGCTTGGTGTCTTTTTTATAATCTTCGTTATAGTTCACCCAAGTCGTATCGGCCTTGATTCCTGTACGGACATAAACCAAAGTCTGTGTGCTGACGACAATGTGGGCAAAATTCCAGATGATATTGTTGTTAAATCCCGCGGGAATTTTGTTAAGCTGTTCAATGGAAAGACCGTCAAGTAATTCAATGAATTTCTGACGTGACTTTAAGATAAATTTAAATGTCTCTTGCATAATACTATTAAAGCTTACATCGTAAATACGTCATCTCTTTTGTCGAGATACTCGTTTTCTACAATTTCTATCGATGGTTCCTTGGCTTCAAACTGAACCAATTTGGAATGGAAACCTGCACTATCTTTAATGATGGCGATACGTGCGCCACGGACAAATTCGATCAAACCATATTTGGTCAATTCTTCTGTCAACTTATCGATCTCCTCGCGGTGACCTGCAGTTTCAAAGACGATATAGTCGTTGCGGATCACAACAACATTGGCACCATATTGACGTAGCAAACGTTCTACATATACCTTTTCATTGACCACATCGGCAGGGACCTTATATAAGGCTTGTTCTTGCCATATTACTTCATCATTGGTATTGTAGTAGGCTTTAAGAATGTCAATTTGTTTTTCTAACTGACGGCAAAGCTTACGCAGAACATCTTCAGCCTCCGTGATTACGATGGTAAAACGATGTATTCCTTCTACTTCAGAAGGGGAAGTATTCAAGCTTTCAATATTGATTTTTCTTCTTGAAAAAATTGTTGAGATCCGACCGATAAGACCGATTGAATTCTCTGTATATAGGGTGATGGTATATTCTTGTTTTTCCATGTTAAATTCTACTTTAAACGTATCTCAGATACCGATGTTCCTTGTGCAACCATTGGAAATACATTGTTTTCCTTACCTACCATCACTTCCAGTAGATATGCTCCGTCGTGATCAATCATGGTTTTCAGGGCACTACGTAGGTCTTTACGTTCCGAAATCTTCTGACCGTCGATGTAATAGCCTTTCGCTACAGCAACAAAATCAGGACTCGTGATATTCACGAATGAATAACGTCTGTCGTGGAACAATTGCTGCCACTGGCGTACCATGCCCAAGAATTCATTATTGAGGATCATGATTTTGACTTTTGCGCCAAATTGCATTATCGTTCCGAGCTCCTGGATCGTCATTTGTATACCACCATCACCGATGATTGCTACGACAGTTTTCTCTGGCGCGCCATACCAGGCACCGATTGCTGCCGGAAGACCAAAGCCCATCGTTCCTAAGCCCCCTGAGGTTACATTCGATTTGCTGTTGTTGAATTTAGCATAGCGACAAGTTACCATTTGGTGTTGACCGACGTCCGTTGTAATGATCGCATCACCGCCTGTCAATTCATTCAACACATGGATGACCTCACCCATGGTCATAATATCGGTTTGTGGGTGAAGTTCATTTTGGATGACTTCTTTGATTTCTTCTTTTTCAAGTTCACGGAATTGTGCAAGCCAAGCGGAGTGATTTGTAGCGTTTACCAATTCCGTCAGCATTGGAAGTGACTCTTTACAGTCGCCCCATACAGGTACGGTTGTCTGTACGTTTTTGTCAATCTCTGCTGGGTCTATATCCAAATGGATTACTTTTGCTTGTTTGGCATATTTGTCCAAACGACCTGTTACACGGTCATCGAAACGCATACCAATGGCTATTAAAACGTCACATTCATTGGTCATGACATTTGGCGCATAGTTACCATGCATACCCAACATCCCTACGTGAAGTTTATGATCCGTTGGAAGTGCACTTAAGCCCATGACAGTCGATGCCGACGGAATGCCAGTCTTCTCGATAAAAGCTTTGAATTCTTCCTCTGCTTTTCCAAGAATGATGCCTTGTCCAAAAAGAACAAATGGTTTTTTTGCTTTGTTGATTAACTCGGCTGCCTGCTCAACATATTCTTTACGAACTTGTGGTGCAGGTCTATAGCTACGTACGTGGTTGCATTTTTCATAACCGAAGTAATCGAACAATTGTAGCTGTGCATTTTTAGTGATATCGATCAATACCGGTCCTGGACGACCTGTGCTGGCAATATAAAATGCTTTTGCGAGTGCAGCTGGAATTTCAGTTGCGTCGGTGACTTGGTAGTTCCATTTGGTGACTGGTGCCGTGATATTGATGACATCTGTTTCCTGAAAAGCATCTGTTCCCAAGAGTGAAGCAAAGACCTGACCCGTGACACAGACGATAGGGTTACTATCGATCATGGCATCAGCCAGTCCAGTAACTAGGTTTGTTGCTCCAGGACCACTTGTCGCAAAGACGACGCCTGTACGACCTGAAGTTCTTGCATAACCTTGCGCCGCGTGGATCCCACCTTGTTCATGGCGCACTAAAATATGCTTCAGACGATCCGTATAATCATAAAGGGCATCATAGATCGGCATAATTGCGCCTCCAGGATAACCAAATACGGTATCAACTCCTTCGCTCAATAAGGCCTCCAATACAGCTTTCGATCCCGAAATTTGTGTCGGAGTTTGCTGCGCTGTAGCGGCCTTATTTTCTGTTATTTCCAGTGTACTCATTACGTTGATTTTTTTATTGTTGATTATTCAGTCTTTTTAGTATTTAGATATTAGATCTGAGACATTAAGCATCGATTGTTTAGGTCTTTATCTGCTTAATGTCTCTGTTTTTTATTTTCTACTGATCCGTTACGCAGCCTTCTGAGGCATCGGCAACAGTTTTAGCGTATTTGTATAAAACTCCTTTGTTAACTTTTAACGCTGGTTGTACCCAAGCGGCACGGCGTTGCGCGATCTCTTCATCGGAAAGTAGCACATTGATACTGTTATTTACTGCATCGATCTCGATAATGTCATCATCATGTACAAGACCGATTAATCCGCCTTTGTAAGATTCTGGTGTGATATGCCCTACGACAAAACCATGTGTTCCACCTGAGAAACGGCCATCGGTAATTAAAGCAACAGATTTACCAAGACCGGCACCAATAATCAAGGAGGTTGGTTTAAGCATTTCAGGCATGCCTGGTGCTCCAACAGGACCTTCATTTTTGATCACGACAACATCTCCTGGTTTGATTCTACCAGATGCAATACCGGCCACTAAATCATGCTCTCCATCGAATACGCGTGCAGGACCAGTGAATTTTTCACCTTCTTTACCGGAGATCTTGGCAACAGAACCTTTCTCTGCTAAGTTCCCATAAAGAATCTGTAAGTGTCCTGTAGCCTTGATTGGATCGCTCAATGGTTTGATAATCGGTTGGTCATATTCCATGATTGATTTAACATCAGCCAAGTTCTCAGCGACTGTTTTTCCTGTTACCGTAATACAGTCACCATGAAGTAAACCTTCATTTAAAAGATATTTCATGACAGCAGGAGTTCCACCAAATTGCTGAAGATCTTGCATCAAGTATTTACCGGATGGTTTGAAGTCAGCTAATACAGGGGTTTCGTCACTCATGCGTTGGAAGTCATCTTGCGTGATGTCTACGCCTACGGCTTTGCCTATTGCAATAAAGTGAAGTACAGCATTGGTACTACCACCCAAGATAACAATGGTACGTAGTGCGTTCTCAAATGCTTTACGTGTCATGATATCAGAGGGCTTGATATCTTTCTCAAGCAGCGTGCGGATATGTTGGCCTGCCTCTAAACATTCATTTTTCTTTTCTTCCGAGATCGCTGGATTGGAAGATGAGTAGGGTAAGCTCATTCCCAAGGCTTCAATTGCCGAAGCCATGGTATTTGCTGTATACATTCCGCCACAAGCACCAGCACCAGGGCAGGTATGTTTGATAATGCCTTCATAGTCTTCATCGGAAAGATTTCCGCAGATGCGTTGTCCCAATGCTTCAAATGCAGACACAATGTTTAATTCTTCACCTTTATAGTGGCCTGGAGCGATAGTACCGCCATATACCATTAAAGAAGGACGGTCTAAACGGGCCATTGCCATAATTGCACCGGGCATGTTTTTGTCACAGCCAGGAATAGAGATCAAGCCATCATAATACTGTCCACCACAGATCGTTTCGATACTATCAGCGATCACATCACGACTTACCAACGAATAACGCATCCCATCGGTACCATTGCTCATACCGTCACTGACGCCAATGGTTCCAAAGGTCAAACCTACTAAATCATTGTTCCAAACGCCCTTCTTGACAATTTGTGCCAAATCATTTAAGTGCATATTACACGTATTACCATCATATCCCATGCTGGCAATACCGACCTGTGCTTTGTCCATGTCGGCATCCGTAAGACCGATACCATAAAGCATTGCTTTTGCAGCAGGTTGCGTTTCGTCTTGTGTAAATGTACGGCTGTATTTGTTCATTGCGTTTTCGCCGTTAGATGATGACTTCATAATTTTCGTTCTCTAATACTAAATTTTTATATCTTCTTTGGATTGATGCACCTATGCTGTGTTCCCAGGCTTCTTTGTAGATGACATCATCGACTTGTTTGATTCCGATAATTTCTGCCGCAGTCCCGCATAAGAAAGCGCTGTCAGCAGTGTAAATATCTTCTACCGTCAATTGCTTTTCAATGACTTCAAAGTTTAATTTTTTACAGATGTTTTTTACAGTCTGACGTGTAATGCCCGGGAAAATATTCTTCACTGGCGGCGTATAGATTTTGAAATCCTTTTCGATGAAAATATTTTCACTGGATGCTTGGGCAACGTAGCCTTCGTGGTCGAGCATTAACGCTTCGTCGTAACCCTTCCTGATGGCTTCTGTTGTCGCAAGGATGGAGTTTACATATTGCCCAGAGATCTTTGAGTCAATTTTAAACGACTTTGGATTAGGTCTTTTGATATCAGAGATACATACCTTTAATAGGTTTTGACCAAGATATGGCCCCCATTCCCATGCTGCCATCATGATGGTTGCTTCGGTTGATGAGGTTAGGTGCATATTTGAACCGGTCAATACCAATGGACGTATATAAGCTTCTCTTAGGTTGTTGTTGGCCAAGAGCTCATAACAGATGTCGATCAGCTCTCGGTTGCTCCAACGATAGGGAATATTAACGGCTTCACACGATCTCTTTAAGCGATCGAAATGCTTGTCAGCTTTAAAGATACGTGGTCCATTGTGGGTATTATACGCACGTAAACCATCGAACACCGCATACCCATAATGCAGTGACTGTGCAAAGGGATCCAATGCTGCTTCGGAAGCTTTTACAAAAGCTCCATCTAAATAGATCAACGTGTTTTTATCGTAATATTTCATAACCCAAAATTTACCGAAGTATAATAGTTCCCTTTGTTGTGGTATTGGTGGTAAATCATGCTATCTCAAGCTTCTATAAAAACTTTCGATTTTCATTTCCTCAAGGTAGCAGGAATTACAATAATTGGCAATAGGCAAAGTGCTAATTTTGTATTTAGAATAAAATTTCATTAAATCTGTTTTTGTGAAATTTTATTTTTTAATAATTCGTTTTATTCGGTTTTATATTTTGTCAGTCGTATACCATATTTAAAATTGGTCTACAGGTGTAAAATATTATTTTTTGTTACAATGGCCAATTTTCTTCCTAAAATGAAGAAAATGTCAAAAAAACTTTAAAAAAAAAGCTTCCGATATTTCTATCGGAAGCTTTTTAGATTTTATAAAATCGATTTGATTTAATCTCCGATAATTCCTTCAGCAAGCACGGTAATGACATTGTCTTTTGCTTCCACAACACCACCTTTAATGAACACTTCTTGTTCACCTTTACCTTGTTGAATAATTACTTTTCCATCTTCCAAAGTAGAAACAATGGCAGCGTGGTCTTTCAAAATTTGAAAAGAACCCGCAGTGCCCGGTACAGTAACAGAAGTTACTTCGCCTTCGAATGCTAATTTGTCTGGAGTGATAATTGTTAATTTCATTATTCTTAGATATAATCTAGATTAAACTGCTTCTGCTAATAATTTTTTACCTTTTTCGATAGCATCATCGATGTTACCTACTAAGTTGAAGGCAGCTTCAGGGTACTCATCTACTTCACCGTCAATGATCATATTGAAACCTTTGATGGTATCTTTGATGTCTACCAATACACCTTTTAAACCTGTAAATTGTTCTGCAACGTGGAAAGGTTGAGATAAGAAACGTTGTACACGACGTGCGCGGTGTACAGTTTGTTTATCTTCTTCAGATAATTCGTCCATACCTAAGATGGCGATGATATCTTGCAATTCTTTATAACGTTGAAGAATTTCTTTTACACGTTGTGCAGTATTATAGTGTTCGTTACCTAAAACGGCAGGAGAAAGGATACGTGATGTAGAATCCAAAGGATCCACAGCAGGGTAGATACCTAGCTCAGCGATTTTACGAGACAATACTGTAGTTGCGTCCAAGTGAGCGAAAGTTGTCGCTGGAGCAGGGTCAGTTAAGTCATCGGCAGGTACATATACAGCTTGAACCGAAGTGATTGATCCGTTTTTAGTTGAAGTGATACGCTCTTGCATTAAACCCATTTCAGTTGCCAATGTTGGTTGGTAACCTACGGCTGAAGGCATACGACCCAATAGGGCAGATACTTCAGAACCCGCTTGTGTAAAACGGAAGATATTATCGATGAAGAATAATACGTCACGGCCTTGACCTTCGCCATCACCGTCACGGAAGTATTCCGCAACTGTCAAACCTGATAAAGCAACACGCGCACGTGCACCAGGAGGCTCGTTCATTTGACCGAATACGAAAGTACATTTAGAATCTTTCATCAATTCGTGGTCAACAGTATCCAAAGGCCATTCGCCTTTTTCCATGCCTTCCATAAAGTGCTCACCATATTTGATGATACCAGACTCCAACATCTCGCGCAATAAGTCATTACCTTCACGTGTACGTTCACCTACACCGGCGAATACAGAAAGACCACCGTGACCTTTTGCGATATTGTTGATTAATTCTTGGATTAATACAGTTTTACCTACACCGGCACCACCGAATAAACCAATTTTACCACCTTTAGCATATGGCTCTAAAAGGTCAATAACTTTGATACCAGTAAAAAGTACTTCGGATTCAGTTGACAAATCTTCGAATTTAGGAGGTACGTTGTGGATAGGACGACCATTCTCTTTATTCAAATTTTGGATCCCGTCTATGGCATCACCAACTACATTGAATACACGACCTTTGATTTCTTCACCAACAGGCATTTTGATAGGAGCACCAGTATCGACAACTTCCATTCCGCGAACTAAACCTTCAGTTGCGTCCATGGCAATTGTACGTACACGATCCTGACCTAAGTGTTGTTGAACTTCTAATACAACACGTTGTCCATTTTCTTTTTGAATGTACAATGCATCGTAAATTTTAGGTAGATTTTCACTGTCGGCGAAGTTGACGTCAACAACTGGGCCGATAATCTGCGCTATTTTACCAATCTTGGGCATATTATAGGGACTAAATATTTATTAATCAATTTTATATAAGAGACATAAAAGGCCTCTTTTTTGGTCAGCAAAAATAAGGTTATTCGTTTTTAAAAACAAATAGAATTTGCAATTAAATTACAATTTTATTAATGTAGGTCAAAATGTTATCGATTGTAATTCTGTATGTTTCGATTTCTATACCTGCAAATATAGTTTTTCTCTTTTATCCGGCGATGTATTTTTGAAGTTTACAGCTTTACTTCGCTGAATCTTTTATTCGTTTAGGAATGGAACCTGATTAAATAAAATCGACCTGTAACGGAGTGCCTCTAGGATTCGTTACAGGTCGATCGAAATAAATCTGCTATTTTATGAAAAGCAGGACTAGATTTTTTTGTTTAGTTCGTCCTGCAACTGGCGCTTGAGCAATTGTTCCTTTTCCATGGATTTTTTGCGGAAAGTAGCGAATTCCTCTTGCGATTGCTCGGCCGTTTTTTGGAATTCCACCGTGTCCACTTTCGCTTTCCGATAAGAAAATAAAAAGATAAATGCTGCTACTGCCAATACCGCAATGATCGTCCAGACAACAGTATTGTAAAAAGTTTTAGATGTATTGATTCCCAAGAAAGAGAAACTTTCTGTTTTTTCCTTCTCCTGTGCCAACTGATCCTTTAAAACCTGAATTGAATCTTGTAAAGTTTTGGTATTGGACGTATAGTTGCTTGAAGATGATTTTAAAGAGCTGATTTCCTTGTGGAGTTTTGCTACGGTATCAATTACATTTCGTTTCACAATATCAAGGTTGGTTTTTCGTACCATCTTGAAATCATAGTTGTTTTTCGAAATATAATTCAGGTGGTCAAATTGATTCGCCAAACTTCCTTTTTTTAATCCATCCGGACTGTACTTGAAGGCATTATCCTGTTGTGCTGCTGTAGTGGCGGGAGCCGCAGCAGGAGTTTGCGCCTTCAATAGCGTATGGGATGAAATAAATAAAATCGTAAAGAATATAAATGCTAATCTCAATTTGCTCATGTTGTTTATTTTATAAAATGCGTTAATCTAGCTTATCCTAATTGTAAAACTAGGATATACCTGTGATAAATATAAGGAATTATTGAAAAAACGAAAATGTTAAGTGAAATATATTCCAATACATACCTGATTTTCCGTCACTTTATTATGATTCGATCGACCAACTTGGCAAATACCGTAAAAAGGACATAATCTTTTCTTTATAGATTGCCGTGTTTAGTTTGAAATAGTAAGCTCCTTTTTTTGAGTTTTCCTTATCCTTTTCCTCCAGTTTGATGATGAGGTCTGAGGAAAGCAGTTTTCGGCTGAAATTGCGCTTATCCAACTCGATATTGTAAACGCCCTCGTAAAGTGCTGCAATCTGCGGAATTGTGAATTTCTCGGGTAGTAATTCAAATAATATCGGATACAAGGCTGCTTTCATACGTAGACGGTGCTGTGCAGAAGCGATCATCTGATCATGATCGAAGATTAGCGTTGGGTGCTCCCGTAATGGAAACCATTGAGCTTCGTAATTGTCGCTTAGGATATGTTGATACTGCTGTGTATCAATGAGAGCAAAATAACAGATACTGACAACCCGGTCGCTAGGTTCACGCTTAGGTTCGCCAAATACACTACATTGCTCCATGTATACATTTTCAAGTCCGGTCAACTGTTTGAGCACCCGGCTTGCGGCCTCTTCCGGACTTTCGTCGGATTGAACGAAACCACCCATCAGACTCCATTTATTTCTTTCTGGTTCGAAATCACGTTTAATTAAAAGTACTTCAAGGGATTCGCCGTTAAATCCAAATATGATACAGTCAACTGCCAAAAGGATCCCTGAATCTTTTTTATAATGTTCCATCGTCTATCGTTTTATCTTTTTATCTGACACCACCCCATTTATTCCACGAGCAAAACTATGTAAAAAAGTAAATAGCTAAAAATAAGTATAATAATTGTCTGATACATCCCTTTAAAAGGCTTTTATACGCCTATGTCGGGAATTTGGGTTAACCATAATTTGCTGCTATGAAGTTAGCTCTATTTTTTAAATATGAAAATTTTCTTTCATATTTAAAAAAATAAATGTTTATTTGACACTAATTGTTTTTTCAAGGCGAACTTCAGAAAGGGGGGGATTGAAAAATAAGGCGTTAGAGACAATTATAAATTATAAACCAAATTCAGCAAAAATGAATAAATCGTATGTCATTGGGGTGGACTATGGAAGTGATTCGGTCCGTTCGGTATTGGTTGATGCTAACAATGGCGAGGAGATCGCTTCTTCTGTATTTTACTACCCGCGTTGGAAAAGAGGGGAGTATTGTGACGCTGCTTTAAGTCAGTTTAGGCAACACCCGTTGGATTATATCGAAGGCTTGGAAGCAACAATAAAAGATTGTTTGCTCAAATCGGAAATCGACAATATTGGCGCAGCTGTAAAAGCAATTTCCGTGGATACAACGGGATCTACTCCAGTTGCCGTAAACGCAGCCGGGGTTCCATTAGCGTTGTTGGACGAGTTTAAAGACAACCCCAATGCCATGTTTGTTTTATGGAAAGATCATACAGCTGTTGGAGAAGCCAAAGAAATTAACCTGCACAATCAAAATAGTTCGGTGGATTATTTGAAGTATGTGGGCGGAGTATACTCTTCGGAATGGTTCTGGGCCAAATTACTGCATGTTTTTAGGGCTGATGAAAAGGTCCGTGCCGCCACATATAGCTGGGTTGAGCATTGTGATTATATTCCTTTTCTATTGACAGGGGGAACACAGGTGTCTGCTATGAAGCGTGGAGTTTGTTCAGCGGGGCATAAATCGCTTTGGGCCGAAGAATTTGATGGCCTACCTCCAAATTCTTTCTTTTCAACACTTGATCCATTGCTGGATGGTTTGGTTGATCGTTTGTTTTCCGAAACATACACTGCTGATCAATCTGCTGGTCAGCTTTCGGAAGAATGGGCGCAACGATTAGGTCTTACAACATCAGTCGTTGTTGGTGTAGGTGCATTTGACTGTCATATGGGGGCCGTCGGAGGGCAAATTGAGCCGTATTATCTGAGTAAGGTGATGGGGACATCAACCTGTGATATGCTAGTTGCCCCGAAGGAGGAGGTTCAGCATACGTTGGTCAGGGGAATCTGCGGTCAGGTAGACGGTTCAATTATACCGGGAATGATTGGTATGGAAGCTGGGCAATCGGCATTTGGAGATGCTTACGCTTGGCTGAAACAGGTGTTACTGTGGCCAACGAAAAATTTGATACAAGATATTGAAGAGATCGAAGCGCATACGCGTGAACAGTTGATGGCAACTCTGGAAGAGAAACTCTTGTTCAGTCTAAGTGAGCAGGCTGCATTACTTCCCGTAACGGCAACATCTGAATTAGCTTTGGACTGGCTCAATGGTCGTCGAACTCCGGATGCGGATCAATCCTTGAAAGGAGCGATTACAGGTTTGCACCTCGGAACAGATGCGCCTCGGATCTTCAGGGCGATTGTCGAAGCGACTTGTTTTGGCGCAAAGGCTATTGTTGACCGTTTCGTGGAGCAGGGTATTCCGGTAAGAGGTTTGATCGGTTTAGGCGGAGTTGCAAAGAAATCACACTTTATTATGCAAATGATGGCCAATGTGATGAATATGCCTATTCGTATTCATAAAAGTGAACAGACTTGTGCCATTGGCGCAGCAATGTTCGCCGCAACAGTTGCTGGTTTATATGACCGGGTTGAAGATGCTATGAAGGCAATGGGGCAAGGTTTTGAACGAACCTATATACCTGAGGAAAAATGGGTAACCATCTACGCCGAACGCTATGAACATTACAAGGCTTTGGGAGCTTTCATCGAAGGAAAGGAATCGCTCGCCATTACTGTTTAACCATTCAAATTTTAATCATGTATAATTCAATTAAAGAAGAAGCCTACCATTGCAATATGCAATTGCCCCAGCTGGGATTGGTGCTTTTTACATTTGGAAATGTGAGCGTTGTCGATCGTCGTCAGGAAGTGTTTGCGATTAAACCAAGTGGGGTTCCATATGAAGAGCTTTCACCGGAACACATGGTGATTGTAGACTTTGATGGTCAGGTGGTTGAGGGGGATCTTCGGCCATCATCAGATACGAAAACTCATGCGCTACTGTATAAACATTGGAAGGAAATCGGTGGGATCACCCACACGCACTCCACCTATGCGACAGCATGGGCACAGGCGCAACGGGATATTCCCATTTTCGGAACGACACATGCCGATCATTTGACCGTCGATATTCCCTGTGCTCCACCAATGCACGATGAGATGATCGCCGGAAACTACGAGCATGAAACGGGGTTTCAGATTATCAATCACTTTGTCGAAAATAAGCTGGACTATAAAGAAGTGGAAATGATTCTCGTTGGTAACCACGCGCCGTTTGCCTGGGGTAAAACTGGAACAAAGTCTGTTTATAACAGTGCAGTATTGGAACAGGTTGCTAAAATGGCTTGGTTGACAGAACAAATCAATCCGAATGCGCCTCGATTAAAGCCTGCACTGATCAAAAAGCATTACGAAAGGAAGCATGGGGCCAACGCCTATTATGGTCAATAATTTTTAGTAATAAAAAATCTATAGCAAAAACTACAATTTAACATGAATATCAATTTAAAAGAGCTTGAGGTCTGGTTTGTCGTGGGAAGCCAAGACCTATATGGTGAAGAAACCTTGCGACAAGTTGCCCTACATGCTGAGGAAATAGCCAATTATTTAGATACCCAAGCAGCGATTCCAGTAGCGGTAAAATATAAACCGATCGTAAAAAATACGGACGAGATTTATGCAACATTGGCAGCCGCCAACAATGAGAAAAACTGTATTGGCGTTATTACCTGGATGCATACATTTTCACCTGCAAAGATGTGGATCCGAGGATTAAAAGCATTGCAAAAGCCATTGTTGCATCTGCATACACAGTATAACCAAGATATCCCATGGAATAGTATCGATATGGATTTTATGAATCTCAACCAAAGTGCGCATGGCGATCGCGAATTTGGACATATCGTTAGCCGCTTAAAAATAGGTCGTAAAGTCGTTACCGGGCATTGGAAAGATGCGGAAGTGTTGGAACGGATTAATGTTTGGGCACGTGCAGCCGCGGGATGGCACGACTGGCAGGGGGCTAAGTTTGCACGATTCGGCGATAACATGCGTTATGTGGCTGTTACAGATGGCGATAAAGTAGAGGCAGAGGCGCAATTTGGTTTCGCTGTAAACACCTATGCCATTGGTGATTTGGTAGCGGTTATCAATGCGAGTACGGAAGCGGAAATCGCGACATTATTAGCGGAGTACGAAGCGACTTATGAACTTGCCGAAAATGTGAAAGCTGGCGGTGAATATCATACTAACCTCATCGAAGCTGCTAAAATAGAAATTGGCCTACGGAAATTTTTGGAACAAGGAAACTTTAAAGGTTTTACGGATACTTTTGAGGATCTGCATGGGATGGTGCAACTTCCGGGCTTGGCGGTACAACGTTTAATGGCTGAGGGGTATGGTTTTGCCGGCGAAGGGGATTGGAAAACTCCGGCTTTGGTGCGCGCTTGCAAAGTAATGGGTGCAGGATTAGCTGGAACAACCGCATTTATGGAGGACTACACCTACCATTTTGATCCGCAGAATCCCATGGTACTTGGCTCACACATGTTAGAAGTAGACCCCGCTTTAGCAACTGGAAAACCACGTATAGAAGTACATCCGCTAGGAATTGGCGGCAAGGCGGATCCTGCCCGTTTGGTTTTCAATGGCCAAAGCGGAGATGCATTGAATGCCTCTTTGGTCGATATGGGAACGCGTTTTCGTTTGATCGTGAATAAAGTACAAGGTGTTGCTGTGGAAGAAGAGTTACCTAAGCTTCCTGTTGCGCGTGTGTTATGGAAACCGCTGCCAGATATGAAAACAGGCTGTAGCGCCTGGATTGTGGCAGGGGGGGCACACCATACAGCCTACAGCTTGAGCTTAACACCCGAATACCTGGAAGATTTTGCACGTATTGCCGGACTGGAATATGTATTGATCGACGAGGATACTACGGTAGCGAAACTCGAAGATCAATTGAAATGGAATGAACTATATTATTTACTGAGTAAATAATAGCCTAAGCCATTTATACCTGCTCTTCGGGTATAAATGGCTTATAGATAATAACCAATTTGGGAAATATGGAAAAATTTGCAACGGTAGATTACATCATCTTCGTAATTTACTTCTTTATTGTAGCCGGTTATGGCTACTGGATTTATCGTAAAAAGACGAATAGTTTAAGCAGTAGCAAGGACTACTTTCTGGCGGAGGGATCATTGACTTGGTGGGCCATAGGTTCTTCGTTGATCGCATCGAATATTTCTGCTGAGCAGTTTATTGGTATGAGCGGTAATGGATTTGAGGTCGGTATTGCTGTAGCCGCTTATGAGCTCATTGCTGCGGTAGCCTTAATTATTGTTGCGGTTTGGTTTATTCCGGTCTATCTGAAAAACAAGATTTTCACGATGCCCCAGTTTTTGAACAACCGATACAATGAAACAACAAGTCTCATTATGGCAATCTTCTGGTTGTTTTTGTACGTTTTTGTCAATCTGACATCTATCCTGTATCTCGGGGCAATCGCTATTTCGAGTATGGCCGGAGGTGGTGACAGCTTCCACATCATTACAGTTGCTCTAGCCGTATTTGCCGTTATCATCACTTTGGGCGGAATGCGTGTTATTGGCTTTACAGATGTTATTCAGGTTGTTGTATTAATTATTGGTGGTATAGCGACGACCTATGTGGCATTGACCTTGGTCAGTGAACATTTTGGTTTGGGACAAGACGCCTTAGCGGGATTCAATAAACTGATGGAAGATTCGCCGGAGCATTTTAACCTATTTGTCGATAAACCAGGGCCGGGTGCCAGTCAGGAAGATATTAATAAATATCTGATGTTGCCTGGAATAGGGATGTACCTTGCCGGGATCTGGATTGTCAACCTAAATTACTGGGGTTGTAACCAATACATCACACAACGCGCTTTGGGAGCTGATTTAAAGACGGCACGCACAGGGATTCTTTTTGCAGGATTTCTAAAGTTGTTTATGCCGATTATCGTCATGCTTCCAGGAATAGCTGCTTATGTGCTTTATAAAAATGGCGCATTACAACACGAAATGGCTCCTGGAGGGGTGTTTCATGCCGATAATGCGTACTCGGCGATATTGGGCTATCTGCCAAATGGAATGAAAGGACTCGCGCTGGCGGCGCTCACGGCGGCTATTGTGGCCGGATTGGCTGGAAAGGCAAATAGTATCGCAACGATCTTTACACTGGATATCTTTAAAAAATACATCAATAAAGATGCGAGCGAAGCAAAAATGGTCTGGGTTGGTAAGATAACAATTGTGATCTCTATTCTACTTTCTGTTTTATTTACCTGGAATGATGCACTGGGCATCGGTGGCGCCGGAGGATTTACTTTTATCCAAAAATATACAGGCTTTATCAGTCCGGGGGTTTTTGCGATGTTTTTGCTCGGTATGTTCTGGAAAAGGACTACGGGGGCAGCTGCCATTACAGGCCTGGTTACGGGATTTGCATTGTCGGTATTTTTCAACGAGTTTGCAACAAAAGTTTTCGGACCAGAAACATGGATCTATACGGCATATCTTAACAAAGCGGGTGTTTATGAAATTCCATTTCAGATATGTATGGGACTAGCATTTGTGTTTACGATGATCGCTATGATTGCTGTCAGCTTATTTGGACCAAAAGTTAATCCAAAAGCTTTTGTATTGGATCGATCGATGTTTAAAGTGGAACCGTCCGTATTGGCATTAATTGTTGTGACTTTATTGTTGGTGACTGCTATCTATGTGCGTTTTTGGTAGAAATGTTGCCATTTGAATAATTAACTAATTATGAACCATTCCTAATTAAAATTAGGAAGCCTCCATCAGACCGATGGGGTAAAACTTAATTGCAGATGAATAAGAAAATTATTATTGGTTTGTTGACTTGTGCTTCATTGGCTTATGGCTGCCAGTCTTCATCAACTCAAAGTAAGCAAGCAGCGACCTTGGCTGACTCTACCTTCAACCAAGCTTTTGATAGCCAGATTGATGGTAAAGAAGTTAAACTACTCCAGCTCAAGAATGACAAACTCGCTATTACATTGACAAATTATGGCGCACGCCTGGTAAGTTTAAAAGTGCCAGATAAAGACGGTAAATTGACTGATGTGATTTTGGGCTATGATTCGGCCAAAGAATACAAGGATAACTATAATAATTTTTACGGCGCAATTGTAGGGCGTTATGGGAATCGGATTGGCAAAGCATCATTTAAACTGAATGGTGAGGTTTATTCTTTAGAAAAGAATGATGGCGAGAATTCACTTCATGGCGGTACCAATGGCGTTTACAATAAAGTGTGGGATGTCGCCAGTAGCACTTCGACATCAATCACATTAGCCTATACCTCACCTGATAAAGAAGCGGGTTATCCGGGAACGGTCAAGATGGAGGTTACCTATACCCTGGAGGACAACGGTGCTTTAGCCATAGCCTATCAGGCGACAACAGATAAAGAGACGGTCTTAAATCTGACCAACCATGCTTATTTTAACCTCAATGGGGCCGGAGATTCTTCTATTTTGGATCATGAACTTCAAATTGATGCAAAGGCAATTACCGAAGTTGACAATACCTTGATTCCAACTGGAAAAAGTTTGCCTGTAGCGGGCACAGCATTCGATTTTACAAAACCTACACGTATTGGTGCTCGTATTGAAGATCAAAATGCACAACTGAAGATCGGAAAAGGCTATGACCATAATTTTGAACTCAACAAGAAGGATGGTTTCCAGAAGGTCGCACAGGTGTATGCCGCGAAAACAGGTATTGAAATGGACATCTACACAACCGAACCTGGTTTACAGTTTTATAGTGGTAATTTTATGAAAGATTCGGACCCTAAAGGGAAAGATGGAAAAGTGTATCCATTCCGTTCTGCGTTCTGTTTGGAGACACAACATTTTCCAGATGCACCAAATCACCCCAATTTTACATCAACGGTATTAAAACCTGGAGAAAAATATAGTTCAAAAACAACCTACCAATTCAGTGTGAAATAATAAAATCTATATGATGAAGCTAAGATTAAAATTAGGCGTTGTTTTTACGCTGACCACTGGATTGTTGTATGGACAGAGTCGTGTAAGATTAGAAACGCCGCAGCAGGAGCAGATTATAAGTCGACATATCTATGGACATTTTGCCGAGCACTTGGGACGCTGTATTTATGATGGATTTTATGTCGGGGAGAAAAATGACTCAATTCCCCACGCCGATGGCGTCCGGAAAGATGTTATCGAAGCCCTTAAAAATTTGAACATTCCCAATTTACGTTGGCCGGGTGGATGTTTTGCCGATACCTATCATTGGAAGGATGGAGTTGGGCCCAAAGCGCAGCGTCCCGCTATCGTAAACAACTGGTGGGGTGGCGTGACAGAGGATAATTCTTTTGGCACACACGATTTTCTCAACATGTGTGAATTGCTTGGAGCGGAACCTTATCTGGCGGGTAATGTGGGTAGCGGTGAGGTACAGGAGCTTGCCGACTGGGTACAGTATGTGAATTTTAAAGGAGAAAGCCCCATGTCGGATTGGCGACGAAAAAATGGTCGGCAGGAACCTTGGAAGGTAAAATTCTGGGGCGTAGGAAATGAAGCCTGGGGCTGTGGTGGAAATATGACCGCCGATTACTATACCGACATTTATCGCAAATACGCCACTTTTATGTCGGATTGGACCAATGGAAGTGGTTTGTATCGGATAGCATCAGGAGCTAATAGTGCAGATTACAATTGGACGGAGACACTCATGAAGAAAATTCCGAGTGGTTTGATGAAAGGTATGGGACTTCATCACTATGCAGTGATCAACTGGGATAATAAGGGCTCTGCGACCCAATATTCGGAAGAGGAATATTTTAGAACCATGAAATCAGCTTGGTTTATGAATGAGCTGGTGGGGAAGAATATCGCCATTATGGACAAATACGATCCGAAAGGACTTGTGGATCTGATTGTAGACGAATGGGGGGGCTGGTATGCTGTAGAGCCCGGTACGAACCCTGGTTTTCTCTACCAACAAAATACCATGCGTGATGCCATGATTGCAGGAATGACGCTCAATATCTTTAACAATCATGCTCGTCGGGTGAAGATGGCCAATCTAGCGCAGGCTGTGAATGTATTGCAGGCGGTTATTCTAACAGAAGGAAAGAATATGATTTTGACGCCGACTTATCATGTGATGGAAATGTATAAGGTACATCAGGATGCTAAGTTAATTCCTATTTCCCTTCAATCAACGGATTTTGAATTTAACCAGGAAAAAATTCCGGCCGTTTCGGTTTCAGCGTCACAAGACAAGCAGGGCCGTACTCATATCTCCTTGGTAAATATTGATCCGAAAAAGAATAATAAGGTAAAGGTGGATCTCGGTTTGTTGAAAGCTGGAAAAGTAACGGGCCGAATTCTTACCGCGGAGAATCTACGCGATTATAATTCCTTCAAGAAGCCCACAACAATTAAACCTGTTGTGTACAATAAAGCAAAGGTAGTGAATGGTACCATTGAAGTGGATATTCCGGCATTTTCAGTTATTGTATTGGAATTAATATAACCGCCAATTTTGATAGGGTTGTCATGTCGTGCTACCTTATTTATGCTGTTAGAGTTGGTGTAAAAACCTGAAATAATAAATTATTGATGAACAAATACATATAGGGATGAAAAGAGTAGTATCAATACTGTTACTGTTAGCGAGCTTGAGCTCTTCAGCAATGGCACAGTCACCGATAACATTAAATATAGCGTTGGATAAACCTACGGGCAAAATGTCACCACATATGTGGGGTGTCTTTTTTGAAGATATCAATCTTGGTGCCGACGGGGGAATCTATGCTGAATTGGTAAAGAATAGATCATTTGAGTTTGATCAGCCTTGGATGGGCTGGAAAAAGCTCGAAAATGGCCCTGAGGGAACCTACCTACTGCTAAACGATAGCAAACGTAAAGGGAACAAACGTTATTTAAGGATAAACAATGCGGCTAATTTGAAATTAGGGCTACAAAATGAAGGCTTTAGAGGAATGGGGGTGAAAGCGGGGGCAGCATATGAGTTCTCTGTACAATACCAAAGTGCAGCGAAGGGGATTAAAATCCATGTTGAGCTGCTCGATCAACAAAATAAAGTTATTGGCGCAGCTGAACTTCCACTTGAACCCGTCGGATCATGGTCTGAAGCTGCAGTCAAATTTCCTGTTAACCAAACGACAGATAAAGCCAAGTTAAATGTTTGGTTTACAGGGGCGGGTACGTTAGACGTAGATATGCTTTCATTATTTCCAATAGACACCTGGAAAGGAAGACCGAAGGGTTTACGTAAAGATATGGTTCAGATGCTTGCCGATATGAAACCCGGCTTTATCCGCTTTCCTGGAGGCTGTATTGTTGAAGGGAAAGATTTGGCCAATCGCTTTCAATGGAAAAAAACTGTTGGACCAATAACAGAAAGGGAATTGATTATCAACCGGTGGAATACCGAGTTCAGCCATCGGCTGACACCTGATTATTTTCAGACCTTTGGTTTAGGATTTTATGAATACTTTTTACTGGCAGAAGATATTGGAGCATCTCCAGTTCCCATCCTCAATTGCGGTATGGCCTGCCAATTTAATACCGGAGAACTTGTACCATTAGACGAACTTGCTACCTATGTGCAAGACGCTTTAGATCTGATTGAATTTGCCAATGGCGCAACAGATACAAAATGGGGGAAATTACGGGCGGATATGGGGCACCCTGAGCCTTTCCACCTCAAAATGCTGGGAGTTGGAAATGAAAATTGGGGCCCGCAATATATCGAACGGTTGACCGTCTTCAAGAAAGCATTAAACGAAAAGCATCCAGAGATCAAAATTATTGCCAGTTCGGGCACTGATCCCGAAGGAGATCGTTTTGACTTCTTAAATGATCAGCTGCGGGCGATGAATATCAATATCATTGATGAACACTATTACCGCCCACCATCCTGGTTTCTGTCTAGCGCCAATCGCTATGATAATTACGCTAGAAATGGGGTGAAAATTTTCGCAGGAGAATACGCTTCGCATACGACGCGACCAAACGGTCCAGGGAAAAGTACCTGGGAGGCGGCCCTCTCGGAAGCCGCTTTCATGACGGGCCTCGAACGAAATGGCGACGTTGTGGAGATGGCATCTTATGCGCCATTATTCGGCCATGTCGATGGATGGCAGTGGTCACCGGACTTAATTTGGGTGGATAACTTGCAGGTATATGGAACACCGAGCTACCAAGTACAAAAATTATATGCTACCAATAAAGGAACAAGCATTGTTCCGATCAAACGGGATGGTGAATTCGTAGCTGGCAAAGATAGCCTCTATGCTTCTGCAGTATTTGATGCAGCTGCGCAACAGCTTATCGTGAAAGTCGTCAATTACAACAGTAAGCCGATGAAAGTGAACCTCGACATAGATTCGAAGAAAAAGCCTGCTGCGACAGCAGAGAAAATCACGTTGGCCAACGCCAACCTAAACCTGAGTAACAGTATCGAGGAACCATTGAACATCCGTCCAAAACAAAATACGGTAACTTATAAGGGAAAGACGATTGTTGAAACATTTGAACCCTATTCCTTTACCTTGATTAAAATGTCCGTTAAATAAGATGAATATCCGTAGACTCTTTTTTACTACCCTGATTCTATTTGTACATAACGTGTTTGCACAGGTAAAGGAATCGGATCTGGCGGCTTACCTGATGGTTTACTTTAAGGATGAAAGCCATGGTCTGTATGTTGCTGTCAGTCAGGATGGCTATTCTTTCACCGATATCAATAAAGGAAAACCGATCATTGCTGGCGATAGCATTGCACAGCAGAAAGGTATTCGGGATCCCTATATCATGCGCGGAAAAGATGGTTATTTTTATATGGTCATGACGGATTTACATATCTACGCACAAAAGCAGGGTTATAGAAGTACGGAATGGGAGCGTGACGGAGTCGCATTTGGATGGGGTAACAACCGGGGTATTGTCTTAATGAAATCGACTGATTTAATTCACTGGAAGCATACGGAGCTCTACTTGGAGAAAGCCTTTCAAGGTTGGGAAAATGTAGGCTCCTTCTGGGCTCCCGAACTCATCTATGATGATCGTACTGGGAAGATGATGATCTATTTTACGATGCGGTTTGGCAATGGACTGAATCAGCTCTATTACGCCTATTTAAATAAGGAGTTTACAGCATTTGAATCAGAACCACAGCTTTTGTTTCAATACCCCAAAGCAAATAAAAATTACATCGATGGCGATATTACGAAAGTGGGCAATAAATACCATCTTTTTTATGTCGCCCATGATGGTATTCCGGGCATTAAGCAAGCTGTTTCAGATTATCCAAATGGCCCTTATCAGTACGATGATCGCTTCTATGATCCTGAACCAGAAGCCTGCGAAGCGCCGAATGTGTGGAAAAGAATAGGAGAAGATAAATGGGTTTTGATGTATGATATCTATGGGATATCGCCCCATAATTTTGGCTTCAGTGAAACAACAGATTTTAAAAATTTTGTTGATCTGGGACACTTTAATGCAGGTAAAATGAAATCCACTAATTTCACTTCGCCTAAACATGGCGCTGTCATCCCAATAACAAAACAAGAGTTGGTGCGATTAGCGAAGCATTGGCAGTTTGATTTGTCTTTGCCAAAAAAATAGAAGCTTTTAGAACAGATCTTCGTAACTTATTGCCTTTATATGGCAATAAGTTACTTAACCAAATAAATTGCTGGTGAATTTAAGCTTAATACCGAGTTGAAAATTATTGATTGTTTTGAATATTTCTTTAATTGTCGCCTTTTCAATATTTGTCAAACTATCTATAGGTACGTAATTGTTGGGTGCCAGTTTAGCGATACGGATCTGGTTAGCCTGATTTTTTAGGCGGATCGACATCAGGTAATAATAAGATTGATTTAATTCCTCGTACTGTTCTTGTGTGAAGATGCCCAACTCAAGAAGCTGTTTTAGCCTACCACCTGTATTTTCTTCATAAATTCTGTTTTTCAGCGCGTAAACCCGGACTAAATCAACAATGGGCGTCATCGCTTTCTTGATATTGAAGACTTCAGAAGAACCTATTGTTTGCGTTTTTATCGCTTTGAAAAATGTGAGCGGCGGTTCATATTGCAACGCATTCTTTGCAATGAACGTAAAAAAACGCTCGTTGGGTTTTTGTAGCTCAATATTGAGAAATTCTTTGAGTTGATCAATAATACCCTGGTCACCATATAATCGCCTACAGTCAAAGAAGGTCGAAAATTTAATCGCATTCTCGGGGATACTTTCTTCAATCCATTTTTTGTAATTTTTCTTCCAATGTGACAGCGAATGTGTCCATTCGGGATTACTGGCCATATACCCACCGGTACAGTAGCTAAAACCAATTGTATTGAGATGATCCGATACGCGACTGGCAAAATTGAGGAAATACGCGCGTACAAGCTCACGTTGTTCGTTTGCTTTATCTTCGTAAATAATTGCATTATCCTGGTCGGTCATTAGCGTCTGTTCTTTCCTTCCTTCGCTACCCGTTACCATAAACACAAATTTTGCAGGCGGTTCGCCCATTTCCCCGATCACTTTTTCAATTACTTTAAGTGCAATACTGTCGGCAACGGTGGTAATAACTTGGTTCGCAATCTCTGCATTTACACCTCTACCGAGCAATTGGTGAATAATCTCGGGAACATTATTCCATTTTTCACGCAATTCATCCAATGTTTCTGCGAGTTTAACCGATTGAATAAATACGAGAGGAGACTGCCCTTGTTCACTCAATAACCGATTTCGGCTAAGGAAGCCGATATAATGGCCTGCCTTCTCAACAAGGAGATATCTTGATTTCGTACGGAACATCATCAGTACAGCTTCGTAAAGATAGGCCTGATCCGAAATACTGACAATAGGGTTATCCATTACCTGAGCAATAGATTGTGTTGCCGGAATCTGCTGGGCCACGACATTGTCTCTTAAGGTAATATCTGTCGCATAGCCAAGAATATGCTCCCCTTTTTTGATAAATATGCAGCTTACCTTGTGTTTCGCCATGGTTTGTGCAGCCTCAAAGATTGGTGTATCCGGTGTACAGGAAACGATATCTTTGTAGGTGATGTGTTCAATTTTACGCGAATAAAGTTGGTCTGCAGCAAAATAGCTTTCCTCGAAGGAGGCTGGCGACTTAACAAAATGAGAAAACTCCTCATCTAACATTCTTTTTCCAAAGGAGTTGGTGAAAAAATGGAAAAACTCTTCATTCGCATTACAGAGCTCAATAAAGTCTTTTCGGGGTAAACGATAAATGATCGTACCTTTTTTGGCAATGACGGACTTGAGTGCTTTCGTTCGGTTTAATAAGACCGATATTCCACCAAAACAATACGGTTTATGGTGTATCTCGACCAATCGTTTATTATCGGAAACATCTAGAAAGAATGTTTCATATTCACCTTCGAGGATTAAATCAACACCATCCATATCGGTAATGTTCTGCCGATAAACTAAGGTGTCTTTAGAAAAACGATGTTCATTGAATCTGTCGACAATACTCAATTGTAGGGTTTCGGGCAGAATTTGAAATGGCTGCGTAGATTTCAGCAGGGGTAGGATCGCGTCGGAGTTTTTCATGGAAGTCACATTAACAGATGTTCTCGAATTCAGCTTGCTGATTTTGTATGTCCTGCTCGGATAATTCATCTCTTCGAATCATTTCAAAATAGCATTTAGCAGTTATTTCAGCATCTTTTTCAGCATTGTGCATTTCTGTGGCTGGACTCGAAAATAGTGTATCATGCAGCGATGAAAGCGGAAGATGCACCATATTCGGATTCCGAACGTATTTTTTGCTATGCAACAAGGTGCAGAAATAAGCTAAGTTATGAAATGGAATAGCCAAGTTGGATCGATAGAATTCGGCCGCTAATACCTGCAGGTCGAATGAAAGAAAATGCCCGATAAGCTGGGGCTTATATTTTTTGATGTCATGACTGAATTTCCGTAATACTTCTTTTTTCTTCTCACCATATTTCATTAGAAAAGGCGGTGTCAATCCATGAATCTGTTCTGATGCAGGACTGATTGGTATTAACGGCTCATAAATATATTTATTGGTTCGTTTAACTTCATGTTGCTCTTCGTCATAAATGATCCAAGCCAGTTGCAAGATGTGGGGCCAATTATCACCGTCCATGTAACTCTTGTTCCACTTTTTCGGTAAACCAGATGTTTCCGTATCTAAGAATAGCAAATATTTTTTCAATGCATTGTCGGTAATTAATAATTAAAAGTAATCAAAATTTGTTGCAGGATAGCGGGCTATATCGAAATAATTTAGCTATAGCGTAACTATTTTGTCGTTACAACATAACAGTACATAACAGTTCCTTTTCTGAAATCATTTACTTTAGATATCTAATACCTAAATACATAGATAATGAATGCTGTTTTCGGAGTAATCTTCCACTTTATAGGCGGTTTTGCGTCTGGAAGTTTTTATGTGCCCTATAAAAAGGTGAAAGGTTGGTCTTGGGAATCCATGTGGATTTTGGGCGGACTTTTTTCGTGGATCATTATACCTCCTATCGCAGCAATGCTCACGATACCCAATTTTATGGAGATTATTAAAGAGACCGATCTATCCATTTTGAGTTATACCTTTTTGTTTGGTATGCTTTGGGGGATAGGCGGTCTGACTTACGGTCTTGGTGTCCGTTACCTTGGCGTATCGTTGGGAAGTAGTATTATTTTGGGACTCAGCATGGTGTTTGGATCCTTGATGCCTAGTATTTATTATTTTTTCAATCGGGCCGAGGGTAAACACGGTATCGATTATTTCTTTACGACACAGCCGGGTGTTTGTATTCTCATTGGACTGTTGGTCTGCTTGGTCGGAGTCTATCTATGTGGCAAGGCTGGTATGTCCAAAGAAAAGCATCTTTCAACATTATCAGCAGAAAGTAAATCTGATTACAACTTCGGCTTAGGTATCGTCGTGGCGATCGTTTCAGGTATACTAAGTGCCTGTTTCAATTTTGGTATAGAGTCTGGGAAACCCATGGCGGATGTAAGCAATGCGGTATGGAAGGCCGCTAACCCCAATCAAGGAGAGTTTCTCTATCAAAATAATGTAACCTATATCGTAATTCTGTGGGGCGGCTTTATGACAAATTTTATTTGGTGTCTTTATCTGCTCGTCAAGAATAAGTCTTTTAAAGATTATACGAAACCAGCAGTGCCGAAGTTGCGGAATTTTCTTTTATGTGCTTCAGCAGGGACAACCTGGTATCTCCAATTTTTCTTTTACGGTATGGGGGAAAGCCGACTGGGCAATGGCGCAAGTTCCTGGATATTACATATGGCTTTCATCATTCTTATTTCAAATGCCTGGGGCGTTGTATTAAAAGAATGGCGAGGGGTGGACCGTGTAACCTATCGTTCCATTATTGCTGGAATTATCACAATTATCATTTCCATTTGCATAGTAGGCTTTGCAAGGACATTAGAAAATTAATACTTAAACAATATAGAAGAGGTGAAAATGTATAAACATGTCAATTACTTATGGGACGATGAGAAAGCACGTACACTAGACGGTGATGAAGTGGCTTTATTATTATATCGTTCGAATATTTTAGGCGCGGATCTAAGAATCACAAATTATGGTGGTGGCAATACCTCCTGCAAAGTTTTTGAAAAAGATCCATTGACCGGAGAGGATGTGGAAGTGATGTGGATAAAGGGCTCAGGAGGAGATATTGGGACGCTTAAGAAATCGGGGTTGGCAGCACTGTATCTTCAACGGCTGCGCAGTTTAGCGCATGTTTATCAAGGCTTGGAGCATGAAGATGAGATGGTTGAACTATTTAACCACTGTATTTACGATCTGGATTCTAAAGCACCATCTATTGATACACCATTACATGGGTTTTTACCATTTAAACATATTGATCATTTACATCCCGATGCTGCTATTGCTATTGCCGCTGCAAAAGATGGGAAGAAGATTACACAAGAATTGTTTAATGGGGCGATCGGCTGGGTAGATTGGCAGCGACCGGGATTTGATCTTGGCCTTAAGTTAAGAGCCTGTTTAGCAGAAAACCCGGGTATTCGGGGTATTATGTTGGGATCACATGGCTTGTTTACATGGGGAGACACCGCACATGAATGTTATGTGAATTCATTGGATGTAATCGAAGCTTGCGCGGAATATCTTGAGCAAAACTATGGTAAAAAAGCACCTGTATTCGGTGGTCAGCAAGTAACTAGCCTGAGCAAGGAAGAAAGAACTGCACAAGCAGCTAAACTTGCGCCGGTTTTAAGAGGTTTCTGTTCTAGTGAGCGTCACATGATCGGACACTTTACAGATGATGAACGTGTATTGGAATTTATAAATTCAAACGATTTACAACGCTTAGCTCCGCTTGGTACCAGCTGCCCGGACCACTTCTTAAGAACTAAAATCCAACCGTTAGTACTAAATTTGGATAAATCAGAAGATTTGGATAATGTTGAAGAGCTAAAAGCGAAATTGGCGCCATTGTTCGAAGCATACCGTGAAATGTATGCACAATATTATGAAAATTGCAAGCATGAAAACAGTCCAGCTGTACGCGATAAAAACCCGGTGATTGTTTTATATCCAGGTGTTGGTATGTTTGCGTTTGCGAAAGACAAACAAACTGCACGTGTAGCGGCAGAATTCTACACCAATGCGATTAACGTAATGAAAGGAGCGGAAGCTGTAAGTGAATATACGGCCTTGCCTCGTCAGGAAGCTTTCGATATCGAATATTGGTTACTTGAGGAGGCTAAATTGCAGCGTATGCCGAAACCAAAAGCACTTTCCGGAAAGATTGCTTTGGTGACAGGAAGTGGTGGTGGAATCGGAAAAGCCATTGCCAAGAAAATGGCACAGGAAGGGGCAGTGGTTGTGCTTAACGATATTAACGCTGAACGTTTGGCGGAATGCGAACAAGAATTCGTGGCACAATTTGGCCAAGATGCAGTGATCTCCGTCCTACTGGATGTGACCGAGGAAGTACAGATCCAAGAAGCCTTGTATAAAACTGTTTTAGCATTTGGCGGGATAGATATCATAGTGAATAATGCCGGATTGTCGATTTCTAAATCTATCGAGGACCATACCCAAAAAGATTGGGACCTATTGTATGATGTATTGGTTAAAGGACAATTTTTGGTCACCCAAGCGATCACGCCAATTTTAAAGGGGCAGAACATCGGTGGTGATATCTTGAATATAGTCAGCAAAAATGCGCTTGTCAGTGGTCCGAATAATGTCGGTTATGGAAGCGCGAAAGGTGCACAATTGCACTTAAGTAGATTATGCGCCGCGGAGCTTGGACCATTCAAAATTCGTGTCAATGTTGTTAACCCCGATGCAGTGATTTCCGATAGCAATATTTGGGCTGGCGGATGGGCAGAGGGACGCGCAAAGGCATATGGTATTCAGATCGAGGAACTGCCTACATTTTATGCTAATCGGACCTTGTTGAATGAAGTGATTCTACCGGAGGATATTGCAAATGCCTGTTTTTGTTTTGTGGGTGGTTTGCTCTCGAAATCTACAGGTAATACACTCAATGTAGACGGTGGCGTAGCAATGGCATTTGTGCGCTAATTTCGCTATCTTCGGTATTGTGTTTTCAATAGATCGAGAAACCACAATACCCTATTTTAATAAACCGAAAACAGTACTATTATGATTTTAGACAAGTGTGCTATCGCGGCACATAATGACCAGTTGCAGGCGAGGCATCAGCGAGCCTTTGATTTTGTTTCTCACGAGATTGTACAAACAGAAGAGATTGTAGAAAAACTACAGCAATTCCAGATTGCTATCCCTAGTTGGGCATTGGGTACAGGTGGAACGCGCTTTGGCCGTTTCTCTGGTGCCGGTGAACCGGCAACACTGGAGCAGAAAATTGCAGATGTAGGCTTGCTGCATGCATTGAATGGATCGAGTGATGCTATTTCATTGCATATTCCCTGGGATATTCCTAAAGATGCTGAAGCATTGAAGCAGTATGCAGCAACCTTTGGAATTCACTTTGATGCGATGAATTCAAATACATTTCAAGATCAGGTCGGGCAGGAGCACAGCTATAAATTTGGGTCTTTGCATCACGTTGATCCACGCGTCCGTCAACAGGCGATAGACCATAATATAGAAGTAATCGACTTTGGAAAACAGTTGGGGTCAACGTGCTTGTCGGTATGGCTGGCTGACGGTTCATCATTCCCTGGGCAGCTTAATTTTAGACAGGCCTTTGAAAATACCCTTGCCAGCCTACAGGAAATCTATGCGCATCTACCCGTAGACTGGAGCCTGTTTATAGAGTATAAGGCATTTGAACCTTATTTCTATTCGACGACCATTGGCGATTGGGGACAGTCTTTACTTTTAGCAAATAAGCTGGGACCACAGGCTTTTACCTTGGTGGATTTAGGGCATCATCTACCGAATACAAACATCGAGCAAATCGTATCGCTGCTGTTGATGGAAGGGAAATTGGGCGGCTTTCATTTCAATGATAGCAAATATGGAGACGACGATCTGACGGCCGGTTGTATGAAACCTTATCAATTGTTTTTGATATTCAGTGAATTGATCGATGGGATGGATGCGCGGGGAATGGCTCATGAATCGGCTTTAGGCTGGATGATCGATGCTTCACATAATCTGAAAGACCCATTAGTTGATTTATTACAATCGGTAGAAGCAATTAAAATAGCCTATGCGCAGGCCTTGCTTATCGATCGGAAATCGCTTCGCGATGCGCAAGCTCAAAACGATGTGGTAGCTGCCCAGGAGATTTTGCAACAGGCATTTCGAACCGATGTAAGACCATTGCTTGCTGAGGCGAGACGACGCATCGGTGCGGCATTGGATCCAATAGGGCTCTTTAGAGAACAGGCGTTACGAGATAGATTGGTGGGGGAAAGAGGAAAAAATAGCGTCGCTACAGGCCTCTAAAAGATACACGACATGGAAAACAAAAGTATACCTGTCGTAGCCGTATTTGATGTTGGAAAAACGAATAAAAAACTTCTTTTATTTGATAAAAACTATAGCGTGCTATGGGAACGATCTGCTCGATTTTTAGAAACTGTCGATGAAGATGGGGATCCTTGTGAAAATCTTGAAAGCCTTCGTCTGTCGATTTTTGATGCCTTGCATGAAGTACTCCGGCGGGACGAATTTGATATTCAGGCAATCAATTTTGCAGCCTATGGGGCTAGCTTGGTTTACATTGATGCACAGGGTAAACCTTTGACTCCCTTATACAACTATCTCAAGGATTTTCCTGCGGATATACAGCAACAGTTATATGATGCGTATGGAGGTGTTGTCGCATTTTCATTGGCAACGGCATCACCATCATTGGGTAGTCTGAATTCGGGCTTACAGCTCTTGCGTCTGAAGCGTGAAAAACCTGATTTATTTGGGCAACTTGCCTATGCGGTACACTTACCTCAATATTTAAGCTTTTTGGTTTCAGGCAAGCTGTGTACAGATTTGACTAGCATCGGCTGCCATACTGCACTTTGGGACTTCAAACAACACCATTATCATCAATGGGTAGAAGACGAGGGCCTCGTTGGAGCTTTCCCGCCAATTGTTTCGGGAGATGCAGCCTTTAAAAGTACGTTTCTAGGTAAGTCATATTGGGTTGGAACGGGTTTACATGATAGTTCCGCGGCACTTATTCCTTATCTAATGAGTAATAAAGAACCCTTTGTTTTAATTTCTACAGGCACTTGGTGCATTTCATTAAACCCATTTGCGTCGATCGATTTGACAATAGAGGAGCTGCAGCAGGATTGTTTGTTCTATCTTTCCTATCGCGGTACTCCCGTAAAAGCCTCCCGTTTATTTGCAGGGTATGAACATGAAATTCAATCAAAGCGTATTGCCGATTTCTTTGCGGTGACCACGGCCAAATTTAGAACGCTTGAAATCGACTGGGACATTATCGCGGCTTTGACAGCGCTTGATCTTCCGAACGCGATAGATTTGAAATCTTTTGAAGCCATTGACCTGCATCGTTATCCAGATTATCAAACCGCTTACCACAGCTTAGTCTGGTGTCTTGTCAAGGCACAGGTAGCCGCCACCCAACTTGTTCTTTGCTGTACACAGACTGCACGGATATTTGTCGATGGTGGATTTAGTCGAAATCAGATTTATATGAGTTTGATTGCACGTGAATTTCCAGCTATGGAGGTGTTTGCTGCAGCGATGCCGCAAGCAACAGCTTTGGGTGCCGCACTGTTGATGCATCAGCATTGGAACACAGCAGAGATCCCACAAAACTTGGTGGAATTAAAATTATTTAGGCCACATACTGTTTCGTAAATGATTTTAGAACAGGATAGTACGGTACAGCTGTTCAGTTTGTTTTCTATTACTTCGATATAGAATTATAAACAAATTAAACCAAATTAAATTAAACCTCTAATCAGAATGGAAAGTAAATTAAAACATTACTCATTAATTCTTTGCGTGGCAATGATGATGGGAATGCCGTTTGCGTTAGTTGCTCAGGTGACCAAGACTATACAGGGTCATGTGGTGGGTAGCAAGAGCGGGCGACCTATCGCTGGAGCTTCGATTAAAGAAGTCGGTGGTAAAAATGCTAGTTCAACAAATGAAAATGGTGATTTTACCCTTTCTGTCGCGAGCAACAAAGTTGTTCTTTCAATCCAATATGTAGGGTACATTGCAAAAAATATGGAAGGGACTGTGGGGATCCCACTTCGTGTTGAACTGCAGGAGGACAACACTGTGCTGGATGAAGTTGTTGTCGTTGCTTATGGTGCGACGAAAAAAAAGGATCTGACGGGATCCGTATCCACAATCGACAATAAAGCATTGAATATGCAGTCAAATTCGACGGTCAGTAGGGCCTTGGAAGGGGCTGCACCCGGTATTCAGGTGTCGGCAGTGGATGGACAGCCCGGTATCGACATGGGAATTCGTGTGCGTGGTATAGGATCGGCGAGTCAGAATACCTCAAACGCTCTGGTCGTCATTGATGGTGTTCCCGCACAAAATGATAATCCGCTCGCTACCTTAAATCCAAAAGATATCCAGAGTGTTTCTATCTTGAAGGACGCGGCATCGACGGCCCTATACGGCGCTAGAGGTGCCAATGGTGTCGTCTTGGTGACAACAAAAAAAGGCGTGTCGGGGCAACCCCGCATTTCATTCGAAGGAAAGCTCGGTGTCAATCAGGTGGGACCGTATCAATTCGATAAAATTTCCAATCCGAAGGATATTTATGAATTCGCCTGGCTCTCTGTGTACAACTCTGTACGCTATGGAGTGGATGGTACCGGTATTTCAAAAAGATATACAACAAATGTGCAGAATCCGAATATGTCGCACGAACAGGCTGCTGAATTTGCCAGTTCGCACCTATTTGACTACATCGGGTCTACGACTAAATTTCAACGAAACAGCTTAGGTAACTGGATGTTGTATGATGTGCCGGGAGCGGTCTATACACCCTCAGGCACAGGAGCTGATGCGAGTTCAACCATGAGTGGCGCATACCTCGTCAATACAGATGGTAAATTGAATCCTGGAGCTCGCCTGTTATATAGCGACAGATATGATGATTATCTACTGGAGAATAGATTACGACAAGATTATGATTTATCGGCATCCGGTGGTAATGATAAAGTAAATTATTTCCTCTCGGGAGGTTATCTTGAAGATCCATCTTATATTCGCGGATCTTCCTTCAAACGCTATAATGGACGTGCCAATTTTGATGCGCAATTGAATGCCTGGCTAAAATTGGGCGCTAATATCGGCTACTCCAATCGGACCACACAATCGCCGGCAACACGCTTCGGCCGTAACCCCGGTAGTTCTACAGCCAATGTGTTCCGGTTTATCAATGGACAGAATCCGCTGGTGCAGCTCTATGCACGCGATAAAAATGGCGCCCTGATTGATGACAATGGGAAAAATAAAGTCCATGTACTTGCCGGAGATACCTACTCTCCACTGGGGTTAACATCGGCTGCACTATCTTCTACCAATGTTTTGACGGTGCTGGACAATGATTTGGATCAACGTGTATCGGATGATTGGACAACAAGGGTGTATGGGCAGGCCAAATTCCTGAAAGACTTTACGTTTACAGCAAATGTCTCGATGGATAAGTTTAATGAGATGCGTACACGTTACTGGAACAGCGAATCGGGACAGGCAGCAGGCATTGGAGCCTTTGGTAAGACCGCATCCAATACAACGATTCTGAACCTACAACAATTACTGAATTATGCGAAAACAATAGGTTTACACAATATAGAGGCGCTCTTGGGGCATGAATATGATTCATTCAAGAACGAGCAGCTCAACTACCGATCATCTTATGCATTGATTGATGATTTTGCATCTTATATCAACTTTGTCGGACGTTATGACGGTGGAACGTTCCCAAATCCGGGGGGCGGTGAGGATAAACGTACCATGGAAAGTTATTTTTCCCGGGTCAATTACAACTACAACGATAGGTACTTTTTTCAAGGATCTGTCCGTCGGGATGGCTCGTCAAAGTTCAAGTTGAAAGATAAACGCTGGGGTACGTTCTGGTCCGTTGGTGGCGGTTGGCGTATCGACAGTGAGCAATTTATGGAAAGTAGCAAAGGCTGGCTCGACCTCCTAAAAATACGCGGCAGTTATGGTGTAATCGGTAATCAGAATGGAATATCCAACTATTCGGGATACCAAACATGGAGTTACGCCGCCACATATACACAGACGACAAATGGAACGGGTATACCTGCCAATATCACCTTAAATCAAAATGCATATGTCAATGACCAATTAACCTGGGAAAACATACACACATTAGATGGTGGTATTGATTTTAGCTTCTTTGGACGAGTACGTGGATCACTCGATTATTATAACCGCGTCACGGTAAATGCCATCTGGAATCAGCCTATTGCGATATCCAAGGGACAGTCTTCCATTGCGACGAACTCCGCAAAAATCGGAAATAAAGGTTTTGAAATCGACCTATCAGTAGACATCATCAAGAAACCTGATTTCAACTGGACAGTATCGACAAACGGAACACATTATACCACTAAGCTGAAAGCTGTACCAAATGGTGTCGGTTCAGATGCTTTGGGAGGAAATTGGACCGCAGGTACCGATGCTTGGGCTGCTGCAGGAACAAGTGCTGTAGCAAATATTACCTATTTACGTGGAGTCAACAAAGATTTCTTTAACCTCTATATGTTGAAATATGGCGGTGTGGACCAAAATACGGGTTTACCACTTTACTATCATCAGATTAGCAAAGCCGATGTTGACGCAGGTACTTATCCCGGATATAAAGAGGGCGAAAGTATAACAACCACAGACTATTCAAAAGCTAGCCGCTACGAAATGGGGAGCGCGTTACCTAAATGGATAGGCGGATTTAGTACTTCCTTACGTTACAAGAATTTTGATCTGTATTTGACATTGGCTTACCAATTGGGCGGAAAGTTTTTTAGTACGGAGTACGGAAATAATTTGTATGTAAGTGAAGATCCTGGAAAAGCGCTTTCATCGGAACTCATCGGTAATACCTGGACACCGAACAACACAGGTGCAAAATTCCCTATGGTGATGTATGGTAATACCTATGGCAATGGTGCAACTACAGGAAGCTGGCTCTACAGTGATTTGGGCTTATTCAGTGCTTCCTATCTCAATTTTAAAAATGTGACGATAGGTTATACTTTGCCAGAAAGTATCTTGTCAAAAATGAAAATCAAGCGGCTTCGGATATTCGCTTCTGGTGATAACCTTTTTATGAAAACAGCCCATTCGGGAATAGATCCACGTCAGTCTCTTGTTGGTGGATTTGAAGTGGCGGCATATTCTTATCCGACCATGAGAACATTCTCCGGTGGTGTAAGTTTGGAATTTTAATGTTTAAAAAATCAGTTATGAAAAAGATATTTTTATGTGCATTGGCGGTGACATTATTGTTTTCTTGTAGTAAGGAATTGGACATTGCACCCCCAAATAGTATCACGGATGAACAGATCCGGAAACTACTCGAAAGTGGTGATGAGAAGAAAATTCAGGCTGTATTGGGCGGTATGGCGAACAATATGCCTAAACTGGTCAACTTTGGGGCATTATCATCCGAGTCACGTTATGGAAGCAACCAGGGATTTGATGTGATGCGGAACCTCGAGGGCAATGATATTGTATTCGGCAATAGATTGCTTAATATATTTGGCTCCGACGAGTATAATCTGCTGGATTTTATTTCAGATGCTTCAGACAAGAATACCCCGTATTGGAATTATGCCTGGAATATGGTCAATACAGCAAATAAAATGCTGAACTACCTTAATCCGGAGACTGTCGGTACGAATAAAAAATTACAGGAATACAAAGGCCGCGGACTGATATTGCGTGCCTACGCCTATAATTACCTGATGGAAAACTATCAGAATGCCTACCAGCAGGGAGGAAAAGCCAAATTAGGCATGCCGCTTTATGATACCTATTCTCCGGTTCAGGAAAGCAAGGCCCGATCTACTGCGGATGAGACCTATGCTTTTATCAAAAACGATATCAATGAAGCGATCCGGCTTTTTAAAGAAGCGGGAATTGGCTTTACAACAGACCCCTCCGATTTTGATCTTGGTGTAGCTTACTTTATGCAGGCAAAAGTCGCGTTGTGGACCGGCGACTGGAACACGACGATAAGCGCCAGCAATGAAATACTGACAAAGTATCCAACGTTAATGAGCCAGGCAAGCTATGGTGCCACGAATAAAGGAACGCAGGCGGCGCCTGAAATGAGACCCGAGCAAAATGGTTTTCTCAATATAGCCATTAACCCCGAAGTGTTGTTTGGTTTTGCGCTTGGAGAAGCCGTTACCGTACACAATTGGTGGATGAATCCTTTCGCCGAAGGAAACGGCGGAATTGGGCAAGGTTTCCAGCGGATTGACAATCGGCTGTATACCAAAATTGATAACCGGGACTATCGCATGGGTTGCTTTATGGCATCGGATTGGGGGGATTATACTTACCCGACCAATGGTGATAAACGAACTATTCCGATGTATACCAATCTCAAGTTTGCCGCCACCCATGGCTTGGGAAGTGACGATAAGAAGAATGTTGGACGAGTAAGTTGTTATTATATGCGCAGTTCGGAGGTATTACTGATGAAAGCTGAAGCGCAGGCACAGAATAAAGATGACCAAAGTGCGAAACAAACGTTGAACACCTTATTGGCTGCACGAACGAAAGTTGGGCAGACCACATTGACCTGTGACAACTATACTTCCATGCAGGGTTTATCGACCTTGGAGATGGTGCAATTTCAAACGCGGTTGGAGCTCTGGGGTGAGGGAGGACGTGAATTCTATAACAATAAACGCTGGAACATTGCTGTCGACCGTGCTGGCTCAGCCACACATGTGGATAAATCAACTTATCCTGCTAGTAAAATGACGCTACAGATACCTTTGGATGAAATGTTATATAATAATAAGATGGTTCAGAATTAAATGAGCCAATAGATTTAATGATTTCATTTCGTAAAAGTACCAGAAAGGATCGTAATCGTCCTTGCTGGTACTTCCCTAAAAATACAGGATAGTTCAGGATACAACTGTAGCTGATCTTGTGTATTTTCAAGTACTATAGATTACTTCGACAAAACCTAAAATTTAATGATATGAAGAACCAATTGACTGAAGAACAGATAGCCTTTTACCAAGAAAATGGTTACATCGTTATAGAAGATTTTTTAAATCCCGAGGAGCTTGAAACCTGGCGTACAATTGTATTTGAAGCTGTAGAGCAGCGCGCAGGTCAGAAAATGCCCGGAAAGGAAGCCAAAGTTGGCGAAGATGATGGTATCAATAAGGATGCAGACTACTTTGGAAAAGTGTTTGATCAATTGTTAAACCTTTGGCAGACCAGCGAACAAGTGAAGGAGCTAATGGTCGATCAGCGGATTGGAGAAATGGCGGCAAAGCTGGCCGGTGTTGACGGTATCCGTATCTGGCATGACCAAGCGCTATTTAAACGTCCATTTGCGAATCCTACCGCTTGGCATCTGGATACGCCTTTTTGGTCATTTGCTGATCGAAACGCACTTTCCATATGGATTGCACTCGATGACTCCACACTGGAAAATGGTTGCATGTATTTTGTTCCGCAATCGTATAAGCTAACCGGATTTGAGAATTTGGGTATCGGAAAAAATATGGGGACAATTTTCGAACACTATCCCGAGCTTGCACGGGTAAATCCGGTGGCTACTCCGCTCAAAGCCGGAAGTTGTACTTTCCATAATGGATTGACGATTCATGGGGCAGGACCTAACATGACCAACGGGTTTAGAAGAGCTATGACCTGTGCTTACATGCCTGACGGAAATGTATTCAATGGACAAGCGAATATTTTACCGGAAGATTATCGCGCAACCTTAGCGGTCGGGGATTTGTTGAATAATGACGAACAAAATCCGCTAATCTACCATGCAGGATGGTAAAACTTGATTTTTTTTATCCACGCTGGGGAAATGAGCATGTTGCATGGGAAGATTTTCTGGATCGTGTAGTGAAGGCTGGTTATGTAGGGGTCGAATGGTTTCCTTTTGGCGAAGATACCGATCCGGAGAAGGTCGTAAAACTGTTGCAAAAGTATAAGCTCAGCTACACGATTGTGACCTGTGTTCAAAAAAAAGCGAACTCAATCAGTGCATACTTTGCCTTGTTGGAAGAACAGTTGAACTACTATGGAAAGCTCGGGGAAAAATATTTCGCTCCACTTTTTATATCCGTGCAGATGGGACGGGAATATTTCTCGCCTGACGATGTGCTTACAGGGCTACAACTTTGTACGCGTGTTGAAAAGCAATACGGGATCGAAATTTTGCAGGAAACTCACCGTAATAAATGGAGTTATGGACTGCATACCGTGGCGCCAATGGCGGAACTATATCCGCAGTTGAAACTGACCTTGGATATCTCTCACTGGTACTGTGTCTCGGAGAGTTTTCTTGAAGATCGGCAGGAGGAATTGAACCGCCTGTTGTCCCATGTAAAACATGTACATGCCCGTATTGGACATAGCCAGGGATCCCAGCTGCCCGATGTTCGAAAAAAAATCTATCGGGATATTGTCGCGACACACTGCGCTGTCTGGCAACGCTGGATAGACCTCAATAAGCCCGATGCGCGGCTGACCATGACGACTGAATTTGGTCCGCCACCGTATCTCATCCCCTCAGGGAATCAAGCGCTCGATTGTGAACGCCAATGGAAACAAAACTTATGGATGAAAAACTACCTGTCAAGGCACCTTATAACCTAATTTCAGCATGATGAAGCGAAGAATATTTTTACAGCAAAGCAGTTTATTGGGGGCCTCCTTCTTATTTGCCAAGCATTTAAATGCATTTGGCAAGGAATCGGTGGATATGGAAAGCTATTATACACTGTTTCAAAATCCGTCGACTACACAAAGACCTTTTGTGCGCTGGTGGTGGAATGGAAATAAAATCAATAAAAATGAACTGCTCCGCGAACTGAAGCTTTTAAAGGATGCCGGAATAGGTGGAGTGGAAATCAATCCCATTTCCTTTCCGAAGCGTACCGACGATATGGGTATTCCATCATTAAAATGGCTGAGCAAAGAATGGGTAGAGATGGTGCAGTATACAGCCAATGAAGCAAAAAAGATGGGTATGACCACCGATCTCATCGTTGGGTCCGGCTGGCCCTTTGGTTCGGAAGATCTCCGGGAAGATGAAACCGCTCAGGTAGTTCTGGTACATTGTGAACCCATCGAGGGCCCCACAACCTATGTTGTCCGACCCTACCATGTTTTTAATATGATAGACCCTGCAGTAACGGATAAAAATCCATTGCGCAATCCCGAAATCCTCGCCATCAAATTGGTTAACGATCCGATGCTTTCTATCGATGATGCGGTTGATTATGCGGCAGAAATTGGTAAAGATAAAATTGAAATCCCTGTTCCTCCCGGAAAGCATATCCTCTATTTCTTGGTGAAATTTAAAGCTTTTGCCTCCGTCATCAATGGCGCCCCGGGCGCAGCGGGCTCCATACTCAATCACATGGATAAGGCGACCGTGTCTCGCTACCTGGAGCGCATGGCTACACAAATGCAACAGCAGATAGGGCCATTAAAGAACTATGTGCGGGCATTGTTTACCGACAGCATGGAGCTCGAAGGTTGTAATTGGTGTGATGACTTTGCTGTTGAGTTTCAGCGCCGTCGCGGTTACGATATTATGCCTTATTTGCCTTTTATCTTATTTAAGGTCGGGCGCTTGGGCGCCGTGGTCGACGAAAACTATGGTGCAAAGAAAGGAGCGGAGCTTACCGAGATTCTAAACCGTGTACGTTTCGATTATGAATATACCAAAGCCTGTTTATTGAAGGAACGTTTTACGGATACCTATGTTAATTGGTGTCGTTCCCTAGGGGTGAAATCGCGCGCGCAAGCCTATGGAAGAGGTTTTTTTCCATTGGAAAGCAGCTTGGACTACGATATTCCGGAAGGGGAATCGTGGACAACAAATTATTTGCGCCATAAGCTGGGTGAAGAGATGCCTGATGAAGACTATCGTCGGGGACGTGGTTATACCATGATCGATAAATATGTCTCCTCCGCAGCACATCTGAAAGGAAAACGGCTTGTAAGCTGTGAGGAGATGACCAATACTTATCTTGTTTTTAATACGCAGCTCGAATTGTTAAAGCTGGGATCAGATCAGAGTGCAATGACCGGGATTACACATTCTGTTTGGCATGGATTTAATTATTCGCCCTTAGAAGCTCCTTTTCCTGGGTGGATTCAATATGGCTCTTTCTATAATGAACGCAACAACTGGTGGCCCTATTTTAACTATTTAAATAATTACAAAGCCCGCCTTTCATCGCAGCTGCAGCAGGGCGATTACTTCGCTGATATGGCCATTTTACCCGCCAATTATGATCTCTGGACGGAGAACGGCGTGCAAACGGATCCCTTTCCTGAGAAATTGAATGTCCCCTATACTTCCTTACTTTGGGAAGCTATCAGCAAAAATGGTGGGAATGCAGATTATATAACGGAGATGATACTGCAGGATTGTAAGATAGAGAAGGGAAATCTATGTTATGGCAAAAGAAAATATAGCGTGCTCTTTTTGCCCGGTATCAAACGGATTTCGCCGAAGTCAATGGCTCGCCTCCTTGAGTTTGTTCAATCCGGTGGGCGTGTTGTGGCGATTGAAACGTTACCACAGATGAGCTTGGGATTGCAAGATCAGGTAAAAAATGATGCCGAAGTGCAAGCTATACTGCGTAAGCTGCAATCCTATCCAGATCGATTTATTGCCACGTCTAAACCTGAGGACAATAACTTTATGGACTGGTACCATTTGGCCATGCAGCGGTTTAGGTTACCCCATTACCTGCATATCGATCAGCCTAACCGTTATGTGATGCAGATGCGTTCTATTCGGGATGATGGTAGTGAATGCTATTTTATCCAGAATGCGCACCGGGCGAATAGTGCAAGACTAAACATCTCTTTTATTGCTCCCGAAATCAGAAAGAAAACATGCTGGCTATGGGATCTGGATACGGGCAGACGTTCTCGGGTAATCTTGGATCGTGAAAATAGTTTGCTACTGGATATGGGACCTGCAGATGCTTTTCTTTTTGTATTTGACAACCATCGGGAAGGTACGGTTTGGCAGCCTTTGGCAACCACTGGAAGCCATGTCCTGGATTTGAGTACCCAGTGGAAAGTGGAATTAAAACATAAACAGGAAGGTACATCCCAACAACTGGTACTACCGCGGCTGATGGACTTTAAAGAGGATGAACAATTGATGTGGTTTTCAGGAACAGCAATCTATCAGCGTTCATTTAACTGGTCTGCAGCAGGGCAATGCCTGTTGAATCTTGGAAAGGTAGCGGGAGTTTCTGAGGTTTTTGTCAATGGCCAATCACTTGGTGTAAAATGGTATGGAAGGCGGATTTACGACCTCGCTACCGTGTTAAAAAATGGGGAGAACCAGATCGAAGTGCGTATTACGACCACCATGGGAAACTATTTGAAAACGTTGAAGGATAATGAAAATGCGCAATATTGGGTCAATAGAAAAGGTCGGGAGCAGGAAATACAATCTATGGGCCTGATCGGTCCAGTCACTTTATATACAAGCTAAATCATGAAAATATTACCTATTTTTCTTTTCATCATCCAGGCTTTAACAGTCAGGCTGGTCGCAGCGCAGGATTATCAAGCTGTAGATTTTGGTATTCGCGGTGATGGTGAAGCACTGAATACACGGTCTATCCAGGCCGCCATTGATTATATTACAGCCAAAGGTGGTGGGAAGCTCATCTTTACCCCAGGCAACTACATCACGGGATCTTTTTATCTGAAGTCCAATGTGACCTTACAACTGGATCAGGGAGCAAATCTCTTGGGGTCCAACAATCCTTTTGATTACCATAAAGATACCGTCGTCAACTGGCAGTCGATGATCTACGCGATTCGACAACAGAATATTGGTATTATCGGCAAAGGAACGATCAATGGCCGCGGTTTTCAGACGGCAATGAATGCCGTTCAAAATGTGCATAAGGGAATTGTGCAGGATGAACTTAAATTAGATCGATTGCGGGAGTGGAACCGCCCCGAAAATATTTACTTCCGGGAGTGTAAAAATGTACTGATTAAGGATATTACCTTACGTGATCCCGGTAGTTGGAATCAGACCTACGACCAATGTGAAGACCTCCATGTGGAAGGTATTTATGTAGACAGTAAATCGTATTGGAATAATGACGGCATCGATGTGGTAGACTGTAAGAATGTCGTGATCCGGAATTGCTATTTCGATGCGGCTGATGATGCCATCTGCTTTAAGTCACACGATGCGAATGCAGTCTGTGAGAATGTGCTGGTCGAAAACTGTACGGCGCGCTCCAGTGCCAGTGCCCTAAAATTTGGGACAGTCTCCCGTGGTGGTTTCCGAAATTTTGTTGTCAGGAACCTCGTGGTCTATGATACGTATCGATCAGCAATCACTTTTGCTGCCGTAGATGGTGGATTCGTCGAAAATATCCTGGTGGACGGTGTCAAAAGTATCAATACCGGTAATGTCATTTTCTTGCGTATTGGCGATCGCTGGAGCAAGGGAAAGAAACCCTTTATGAAAGATATAACGATTCGCAATGTATATGCAGAGGTACCTGCCAATAAACCGGATTTGGGATATAGTTATGAGGGACCCGTAGAAGATATGCCCCGGAATATTTCTCCGGCAAGCATCATCGGCTTACCTGATCATAAGATCGAAAATGTTACGCTGGAGAATATAGAGATCATTTATCCCGGAGGTGGAAATCCGTTATATGCTTACCGCGGGACTGATCCTAAGTCATTGGATGGCATACCCGAAATGGCTAATGCTTATCCAGAATTTTCACAGTTTAAAGAGTTGCCATCTTGGGGATTATATATCCGTCATGCCAAACAGATCAATTTAAAAAATGTGACTTTCCGTATTAAAAGTGCAGATTACAGGCCCACGATTGTTGCCGATGACCTCACTGGGGGAGCCTGGGATTTTAAATCCTATTTGGATGGAGATCGGTTAAAAGACAGTTTCCATTTATATCAAACAAAAGATGTCCAAATTAATTAGACAGCCTAACATGAAGAAGTATCTATTTTTGATCGTGTTATGGGCGAGCTGCTTCAAGCTGTTCGCTCAGGACTATAATGCATCGCTTTTCGGTTGTAAGTCCGATGGTGTAACCAATAATATGGGTTCTATACAATATGCCATTGATTATATTGCCAAAAAAGGCGGCGGTAAACTACATTTTTATGTCGGACGTTATCTGACGGGAACATTTAGTTTAAAATCCAATGTATTCATCGAACTGCATGAGGGCGCTGTATTGGTTGGCAGCAGCAACATATTTGATTACAGCCTTCAGGATGGCAAGAGAGCTCTTATTGTCGCAGTCGGTCAATCTAATATTCAGATTGGTGGGAAAGGCGTCATTGATGGGCAGCAGTCTTTATTGCGTAGCCAGGTCGCAGCGCTAAGACAGAAAGGAAACATTGATCTATCTGAAAAAGCGGAAGACATTAGCCTAATTTATTTGAAAGCTTCTAGAAATATCCAGATCAACGGCATAATGGAATTGAACCTGCTCGGAGCAGCACAATTTATTGATCAGTGTGCGGATGTTACCCTAAGCGCATTGGATATAAATAGTCCGGGCAGCATTGGTGTGTATGTCAGCAATTCCAAAACGGTGCGTCTGTCCAATGTTTTCTTTCAGGCCATTGGCAGGGCATTGGTTGAATCAGAGGGGAGTCAGCAGGTCATCAAAGAAAATAGCCGGTTGGCTAATGGTAAAACATTATAAATGGGATGTTTATGAAAATTAAACTTATTCTTGTTATGATCCTCCTCTATGGTGGTATACTGACATTACAGGCGAAAGAATACAATGCTTCTCTTTTTGGCATTAAATCGAACGGAACAACATTAAATACCACTTCTATACAAAGAGCAATTGATTTTATTCATGAGCAGGGCGGGGGGACGTTACGATTCTACGTTGGACGTTATCTGACGGGGACCGTCGTGCTCAAAGAGAATGTGCATATTCAACTCGAAGAAGGCGCAATCCTAGTCGGCTCAACCAATATTTATGACTATAATATCGATGTCCCGAATTGTGCTTTGATTTATGCAAAGGACGCTAAAAATATCACCATTAAAGGGAAGGGAGTTATTGACGGGCAAGGGCGTGAAGTTGCTTATAATTTGCTTGCACAGATCCAGAGCGGCGTGCTCAAAGATCCCTTAGACTATGATCGCCCGCGCAATAGAAGGCCAAAGGCCATTTATATGCGCTCTTGCGAAAATGTCCGTATTCATGGTGTCACCATCAAAAATTCAGCTGACTGGGTTCAGGTCTATGATCAATGTGTCAATACGGTCGTAGATAGCATCACAGTTGATAGCAAGGCTTTTTGGAACAATGATGGTATCGACATTGTCGATTGTCGTAACTTTAAGTTGCTCAACTCTTTTATCGATGCTTCGGACGATGCAATATGCCTAAAGTCGCATGATGCAACGAAGAGCTGTGAAGATGTTGAGATCCGCAATTGTACAGCACGGTCGAGTGCAAATGGTATTAAATTCGGCACTGTTTCGGCTGGCGGTTATAAACGCATTCGTATCATCAACAATAAAGTCTATGATACCTTTCGTTCGGCTTTGACGATTGCAACTCCCGATGGCGGCATAGTAGAAGATATTCTTGTCGATAGTCTGACAGCATTTAACACGGGGAACCCTTTTTATTTGCGCATTGGCGCACGCTGGAATAAAGAACGCATCGGCTCCATTAATAATGTTGTGATTCAGAACGTAAAAGTTGAGGTGGCAAAAGAGAAACCAGACCGCGGTTATTCCTACGAAGGACCTATTGAAGATAATCCGCGCAATCCATCACCCTCGAGTATTGTAGGACTGAAAAATGCGCCCATCCGAAATGTAACCTTTAGGAATATCGAAATCAGCTACCCGGGTGGCTCTAACCCCCACTATGCCTATCGGGGGACGAGCAGAACGGATCTCGACAGTATTCCCGAAATGGAAGCATCTTATCCCGAATTTTCCCAATTTAAAGAGCTTCCTGCCTGGGGTTTTTATATTCGACATGCAGAAAACATACATTTTGAAGGGGTCGTCCTCAAATTGAGGGCGCCGGATTATAGACCGATGTTGGTGCTGGATGATGTCAATGGATATGCACTGTCCAGGGTAAAGCAGGAGGGAGCAAAGGGAAAGAAAGAATTGGTAGCGCAGGGATCAAAAAAAAATAAACCTTAGCGGAAATACGTAACTTGTTGGCCAAGATATAACCTGTTAAATTGAATGTTATGCGATTACACCTGATGCTGGCCTTAACAGGCTTGATACTCTCCCTGGGATTACGCGCCCAAAACACAGCGCAGGATTCTGTTTATGTTTATGCACATTACACAAAACAGGAAATTTATATTCCCATGCGGGATGGAAAAAAGCTCTATACAGCGATTTACACCCCCAGAGATACGGCAAAGAGTTATCCTATTATGATGATGCGGACACCCTACAGTATTGCACCTTATGGGGAACAGAATTTTCGAATTCCGATCGGTCCAAGCATGGAATTTGTGAAGGAAAAATTCATTTTCGTTTACCAGGATGTCAGGGGAAAATATAAGTCTGAAGGAGATTTTATTGCCAATCGACCCTATACGGATGCGCCAGGAGCGGTCAATGAATCAACAGATACCTACGACACAATTGATTGGCTCGTGAAACAGCTGAAATCGAATGGTAACGTGGGGATATGGGGTATTTCTTCTCCCGGGATGTACGCATCGATGTCACTGATTGATTCACACCCTGCATTGCGGGCCGTATCTCCGCAGGCACCGGTAACGGATTGGTTTTTAGGGGATGATCGTCATCACAATGGGGCTTTTATGTTGATGGGGAGTTTTTCGTTTCTATCCTCGTTTGGAAAAAAACGCGATTCTATCGGCAGCAAGGGGCCAGCGGGATTTTCCAATTATGGAACAGATCAAGCGTATTCCTTTTTTCTGAAAGCAGGTGCACTAGCCAATCTCAATCAGCAGTATTTAAAGGGCGAAAACATCCTTTGGAACGAAATGATGTCTCATCCAAATTATGATGACTACTGGACCTCGCGAGCCTATCTTTCTCGAATTCGCGAGCTGAAACCGCAGGTGCTTGTTGTTGGTGGATGGTTTGACCAAGAGGACTTATATGGACCGTTGAAAACCTATCAGGCACTACGAAAAATTGCGCCGGATCGTGTAAAACTAGTGATGGGCCCCTGGTATCATGGTTCCTGGTCTAGGGGAAGTGGCAGGCAACTGGATAGCCTGGATTTTGGTCAAAATACAGCCAGTTATTATCGGAAAGAGATTGAACTTCCTTTCTTTGTAAGCCATCTCAAAGGGCAGGGTAAAGACGGACTTGCTGCAGCTACAGTTTTTGTAACAGGCGAGAATAATTGGTCTTCACACCGGACATGGCCTGTGGAAGAGGTACGGTCACAGCCCTTATTTCTTACAGCAGATAGAAAATTGAGTTTGAAGCCAGCTCCCAAATCGGCATCTCCCTATGTCTCCTATATTTCTGATCCCAGCAAACCTGTTCCCTATACACGGGAAAAAACTGTTTTGCGCGGCTATAAATACATGTATGAAGATCAATTTTTTGCCGCGCAGCGACCAGATGTGCTTGTCTTTGAAACTGAAGTCTTAGAACAGGATGTAAAGTTGATGGGGAATATTCAGGCGAATCTGTTTGTCAGCAGTACCGGCAGTGATGCCGATTTTGTCGTGAAACTGATCGATGTGCATCCGTACAAAAAAGGGGATAAACTTTCGGATTGTCAATGTCTGATTCGTGGGGAGGTTATGCGGGCCAAATATCGAAAAAGCTTTGCTCATCCGGAAGCGATGAAACCCAACAGGATTGAGGAAGTACGTTTCGATATGCAGGATGCTGCTCATGTATTTAAAAAAGGGCATAAGATTATGGTGCAGATACAGAGTTCCTGGTTTCCTTTGGTTGATCGAAATCCGCAGCAGTTTATGAATATTTATGAGGCTGCCGACAAAGACTTCAAGACGCAGGAACATCGGATCTATTGTCAGGGGCAATATGCTTCTTTTATTTCATTACCTATTGTTACGTCTCATGAAAATTAAGTATTGTTATTGTTTTGTTCTTTTCTTTATTTCCAGCTTTTCGCTACGGGCGCAGGTCGACTATGCGCGAGCTGTTGTAAAGGAGCTGGCATCCAAAGCCTATGCAGGTCGTGGATATGTGTTTGATGGTGATCGAAAGGCCGCCGCTTTTATTGCGAAGGAGTTTAAAAAGAGCGGATTGCTGCCTTTGAGCGATCATTATTATCAACCTTTTGTAATGCCCGCAAACGTATTTCCTAAGGATGTTAAAATTACGATAGATGGCCAAAAACTCCGTATGGGTGAACAGGTATTGATTGAAGCATCCAGTCCCTCCCTCAAAGGGAAATTTGGACTGACGGAGGTCATGATCTCTTCTGATACGGATGCTTTGGATAAACTGATGCAGAATACTGCATTTCAACACAAATTTCTGGTACTTGATGAGCGCAAGGCTTTGGAAACAATGAAGCCAGACCAATTCCGGTCTGCCTTGCTGCGCCTTGCCCAAGGGGGGCATTATCGTGGGATTCTAGTGCAAACCAAGGAAAAACTACTTTGGCGGGGAGCTACCAGTCAGCTCAATCGACCAATTGTTTATGTGAAAAATAATGCTGCTGTAGCGCTGGAGGGGAAGCAGATCAATCTGGCAATCCATGCCCGCTTTCAGCCAGACTATACGACAAATAATGTCTGCGGTATGCTGAAGGGAACCAGTGCATCGGACTCTACGATTGTCATCACGGCGCATTATGATCATGTGGGGGCGATCGGTAGACATACTGTTTTTACCGGTGCCAATGACAATGCCAGTGGTACTGCGCTCATGCTCTATCTGGCACGCTACTATCAGCAGCATCCGCCGCGCTATAACATGGTTTTCTTGGCCTTTTCGGGCGAGGAAAGCGGTTTACTAGGCTCGAGTTTCTTTGCTAAGAATCCACTTATTGATCTCAAAAAAATTAAATTCCTGCTTAATTTTGATATGGCAGGCACAGGCGATGATGGCATTCAAGTGGTGAACGGCACGATATTTAAAGAACAATTCGAACGACTAACTGCAATCAATACGGAAAAGAAATACCTACCTCAGGTAAAGGTGCGTGGACCAATGAACCGGAGCGATCACTATCCTTTTTACGAAAAAGGAGTACCTTCATTTTTTATCTATACTCTGGGTGGAATTGATGCCTATCATGATATTTACGATCGATACGAAACGTTGCCCTTTACGCGGTTTAATGAGTACGTAAGGCTCATGGTTGATTTTATTGGCACCATTTAATTGGGGACTATAATCTGTTAAATTTTTCGATATGAAGCATCTTAGAAGAGCGTTGACCTTAGCACGGAAGATTTTCTGCTATAGTTTGTTTTACTTCATTCCACTTTATAGCTTCGGTCAATTGCAATTGGTTGTTTCACCTGACGGAAGTGACCATGGAGACGGTTCACTAGCGCATCCCCTGGCGTCGGTCGCTCAAGCGCTAACGTTGTTGCGCGCACAGCGAGGCGAGAAGCCGGAGCGTACAGCCTTTGTGCTTCTTCGTGGAGGAACTTATTTCTTTGACTCGGGGATTTCGTTGGATGAAAGAGACAGTCATACCATCATTCAGGCTTATGGCAATGAAAGGGTTATTTTTAAAGGCTCTATTCCGCTGTCGACAACAGGTTTGTTCCATACACGCGAGAACGGATCGATCAATTTCTATCAACTGAATTTACTGGAACATGGTGTCAAGGACCTGGGACAGTTGCGCCAGGTTGGTTTTTCCAGAGCCAGTGGCAATGCTCCGGGCGAATTATTTGTGGACGGCATAGCTTTTCATCTGGCGCGTTGGCCCAATCAGGGAATGGTGCCTATGGGGAAAGTGATCGATACAGGTTCCATTCCACGGAATCGGGATTCGAGTAATCGGGGCGGTGTTTTTCAGTATAAAGAATCACGTATCGATGCCTGGGCAAAGGAAGATGACCCCTGGATTGCGGGTTATTTCAAATGGGGCTATGCCGATGATATGGTACGTGTCAAGACCATTGATCCAAACAAAAAAACAATAACAACAAAAGAACCTACATTATACGGCTTTGACTATAAGAAAAAATACAGGCAGTGGCGGGGTATAAATCTATTGGTGGAATTGGATACTGTAGGTGAATTTTATCTCGATAGAAAACATGGCGTACTGTCATTTGTTGTTGATAAGCCCATAAAGACATTGAGCTATTCTGTATTGGAAGAACCATTTTTTAGTCTGATCGGTACACAGCATACACAGATTAGGGGTATTGAGTTTGAAGAATCCAGAGGAATGGGAATTTACCTGCGGGATACCTATGCCGTCGAGATTGATGCGTGTAGGTTTAGCAATTTGGGTAGCCTGGGCGTTGCTGTTGGGTATGGAATAAAACCTTTTGAGCGTTTGCAGCACGAAGGTACGGGAGAAGCGCTGGATAACAGTATTGGAGATCTACATCAGCACCTGTATAGTCATCCGACATTTGATCAGAAAGGAGGTGAACAGAATGTCATTCGCCATTGTCATTTTTCACATCTAGGAGCCGGCGGGGTTTCGTTGTCGGGAGGAGACCGTAGCAAATTGACGAAAGGGAATAATCGAATTGAGGACTGCGTCTTTTTTGATCTGAACCGCTTGGAGCGGTCCTATCGGCCGGCGATAGCACTTTATGGCGTGGGCAATACCGTCAAAAATTGTGAGATATCAGATTTGCCGAGTATGGCTATTCTCATTCATGGCAATGAGCATAAAATTGAATATAATTACATCCACAAGGTTGCACAGGAAGTTGATGATCAGGGAGCGATTTATATCGGACGGGATCCTTCAGAGCGGCACAATCTGATTCAATATAACCTACTTGCAAATATTCCAAAAACATTAAGGACTTCGGGCATATATCATGATGATGCATCAAGTGGTACCAAAGTATTCGGTAATATTTTCGTCAATGCCGGTGAGCGATCGGCATTTATTGGCGGGGGCTCAGATAATTGGTATGTGAATAACCTATTTGTAGGTGCCGGAAGATGGGCAGTACGTGTGGACAATCGGTTGGAAAACTGGCTTAAAAACCTGAATGTGTATCGATCGGGGCATCTGTTCTATGACCGTTTGGTGGGTGTCAATTATCTGATAAGCCCTTATCGCGAAGCCTATCCCGAATTAGCATTGCAGTTTAGCCGAAATGGAAAACCTACAGGAAATGTATTTCAGGATAATCGGTTTTACAATTGTAAACACATTCTAAAAGGTAAAAGAAAATGGCTTGCCTGGGATCAAAGTAACAAGGAAGGTTTTCTGCCGGATTTCCGTCGGGATTTTCAAACAATGAATTTAAAGGATCTCAAAGTTGTTCTAGGGATGAAAGCCCTAGAACAACAGATTCCGATAGACAACATTGGCCCTCAATAATAGATCTATTTTTCCGTTTGCTGTTTTATCCAGTTGAACCATTCGGTTTTTTGATCCGGATGGGTCCAGTGTCCTGTCTCCTTGTAGATATGCAATGTTTTGGGTGCGGTGATGCCATTGTAGCTGGCGTACATGGAAGTTGGAGGGCAAATCACGTCGTTAAATCCCCAGGAATAGAATCCCGGTACTGTAATGCGTTTGGCAAAGTTGACCACATCGTAATACGATAATGTTGTTTCAAGATCACGGATGCCTTTTAAGGCACTGTAATTTGCTGGAGCAAAATAGTGAGGCCATCCACCAGCACGTTGATGCAGGTAGCCCGTCACGTCCGACAGCGCAGGATAGAGCGCCGCAACTGCGGTCACACGTTTATCCAATGCTGTGGTCACGATACTCAGCGCACCGCCCTGACTACCACCCATAACAACGAGGTTTTTTCCATCCCATTCAGGTAGTGAAGTAAGGTAGTCGTTGGCTCGCAGACAACCTAAGTAGACACGCTTATAATAAAACTGATCTTTATCCTGCAGATTATAGTTATAATATGCCTTCAAAGCACCTGCAGCGAGGTCTTTGTAGACCGCGGAGTCTAGGTCAACCGGAATGCCATGTATGCCAATGCTTAATACAATCATCCCTTTGGCGGCCAATTCAATTTCAGGGCCATAAGGGCGAACGCCAGCACCGGGCACACGCAATACAGCTGGATATTTACCCGGATCTGAAGGCATGCTTAAAATACCATATATTTTGCTATTTCCAACGTTGTTAAATGATACACGATAGACGTCGACCTCTACAGTGCTCTTGTCAGGAAGCAATGTTTTGCTGGCCTCGATGGGAACAGTCTGAAGTACTTTGATCGCCTTATCCCAGAACGAATTAAAATCCACCGGATTTTGTTGTGTAGCAATGATTTTTTCGGGTGAAAATCCGATTGTGCATAGCTTTTTGGTCTGCTTTCCGTTTTTAGTCACAATAACAGTACAACGCAGAAAGCCTGGTTTCTTCAACGTGAAAGGAGCACTTTTAAAATGCCCCTGAAAGGACGGTATCTGTGCACTGACAAAAGGCCTGACCATTTCAGGACCTATTTCGTAATACACACTATCGCTATGGAAAGCTTGCCCCCCCGCATTGACCTGAATATCAAAACTAACTTGATCGCCGGGTTTTGCGAGCCAGTTGTCGTACGCTGTATTAATCTGTATGTCTAATTTTTCGGTTTGCCCTTTACTGTTTATGGCACATAACAGAAGCAAGGTTAAGAAAAGAAATTTGTTGATTTTTTGCATAGTAGTAGGATGAATCTAAATGGATTATTTCCCTGCTTCAATGAGCAGCAGCAATCCGAGAATAAATAAGCAAAACATAAATCCGAGCCACAGCATGGTCTGTTTGCTGGCGCCTTTGAATTCGCGCCAGATAAACACACCCCATAAGGCCGCAACCAAAGTTGCACCCTGACCTAATCCATAGGATATTGCTGGCCCGGCTTTACCCGCAGCAATTAGATTAAGGGAATTGCCTATTCCCCAAATGATACCGCCGAGAATACCGACAAGGTGTACACTGAAATTACCTTTAAAATAATCGCTATAACGAAGAGGTGATCCCGCTAGTGGCCTTTTCATGAGTAAGGTGTTGAAAATAAAATTGCTCAATAAGATACCGCATGAAAAGATAAATACTGCCGTATAGGGCGTCATTTTTCCGATTGTTGGCGACTCAAAATTATTCAGGTCCATGGCGGATGCTATAAATCGATAAAATAACGACATCAACAGCCCTGCGAGCAGACTAAGAAAAATTCCTTTCGAGGAAAGTTTCTGCTGATTTTTCATCATTCTTTTATAGGCAAAAGCATTGATAACAATGGCTACCGCGATACAGGCTACTCCAGCAAATAGGAGGGATGGATTACCTTGCATTGCTGCAATATAGTTGATAAGGACTCCTAAAATCAATGCCGTACCGATACCAACCGGAAATGCAACAGCCATACCTGCCAGGGAGATCGCCGATGAGAGTAGGATATTGGCAGCATTGAAGATAATCCCACCAAGTAAGGCATTGCAAATATTGCTGCCCTCTGCTTGTTGCAGATCGGCGACAAACGGTCTGCCGAGCTCGCCATAACTGCCTAGTGTAAAGGCAAACAGTAACGAAAGGAGAAAAATGCCGAGCACATAATCCCAGTAGAAAAGTTCATAGCGCCAGCTTTTGTTGGCTAGTTTTTGGGTATTCGCCCAAGAACCCCAGCAGATCATCGTAATGATGCAGAAGATGATGGCTTGGGTATAGCTTGTTACAATAAACATGTCTTCTTGTTGAGTCTGTTAATATTTGAGAAAGGGTACTATTATCGACTTATAGCAGGAACCCAGAGCGTCGAAAAACCTCCAGTTTGACTGGCATCGGCATAAGGTACAAATACCAGCGACTGCTGCCCATTGTCTGCGGTTTTAATCTCGGTGGCATAAGCCAATGTTCCAACCCAGCCTTTCGGTAACTTGTCCTGTGCATCGGTCAGTTTGATATTGTCTTGAAGCGGATAAACAAATTTTGTTTTATCCAGCTGGAGCTGCGGATTCAGTGATTGATCTAGGGCAAAGATCTGCGGTCCCCTTTTTAATGTAAAGCTATTGGGATAAGTTTTCCCACCATTGATAATTTCTGTTTCTATATCAAAAGAAACGACGATTTTATCCTTGTCTTTCCATTGGCGCTCGATTTTTAGCAATTGATCGGGACCAGATTTATAGCTTTTGCCATTGACTGTTGCGGTATAGTTTTTAGCCCATTCCGGAACGCGCAATTGAAGTGGAAATTGTGCCGAGCCTGGAATGTGAACTTGTACAGTCGCGGTTCCCTTTCGTGGAAATTCACTTGTTAGGGTAAGTTCCAACGGTATAGTCTTTTGGGATGAAGTCTTGATATTCTCTTTGATCTGTGCCGGTTCATATAGCAATAATGTCGGGATATTGTTGAGCATACCAAAATTCAAGTAGGGGATAAGTGCTATTCCTCGTGGAACGCTGCTCAGGCAGCAGGTGATATTACAGCGGTAGGGTTTTTCGCCAATAAGAGGCGTATAGTAACTTACACAGCCAGTCTGCGGATTTTCGGCACCGAGTAGGTGGTTGTAGATCGTTTTTTCAATTTCATTATAATATTTTAGATCGCCAGTAATTGAAAAAAGCTGTGTATTGAATTGAAGCCAAGTCGTGGTAACACAGCCTTCCCCCATGTGGGCCGAGGTGTCGGCCAGGAGGTAATGGTTGTCCTGAAATCGCTCATGATCACTGGATGTACCTGTTGCAAATAATCTGTTGGCGCTGATATCATCGAAGGTGTAATTGATGACCTGAAGTAATTGACTATCCCCAGTCAGACGGTACATCTTGACCAGTCCGACGATATTTGAAAGCATCTCATAGGCTTTGGCATTAGCTACTTTATCGACGCGTTTATGCTTTAAAATGGAGTTAACAATAGCTGGACCACCTTCAAAGTCAAATGCGCGAATGATGTAACGGCAAAATTCAAGATATTTTTTGTCGCCAGTCCATCGGTATAGATCTAGCATCGGGTCAATGACGGAAGTTGCGGCCATGCCGACATGCGATCCTGATTTCAGAATATTTTTTTTTCCGGGGGTATCGCCGAAAGTGCTGCAAAGGAGGTCGCCAATTTGTACAGCTGCTTTCAATGCCTTGGTATCTCCAACGGCGCCATAGTAAGCAAGCAATCCAAAGAGATCATATTTATGCACCCAGACATCCCAGGAGGTCCAACGGTTTTCAGCCAGGTAAGTGCCCAGATATCCATCTGTATCCTGTGTTTCGAGCAGGCGATGAAACATGCGATCCATCTGTTGTTTCAATCGAGGATCTTTGGTGACAAGCCAAGTGTTTGCTGCGGCCTCAAGATATTTTCCAATATGCTCACCGATCCATCGTTGTTTTCCGGGACGGTTTTCAAACCCGGCTAATAAACCTTCTTCATCTACCTGAAGCAGTCTTTTTTCGAGATTAAGCTGATAGCGATTACCCAAATAGCCACTGATCAGATCTATTTGAGGGATTTCAAGGTCGTAGCGAGAGGGCACAACATAGTCGACTTTAGGATTGGCCGCTGTGGTAATCAGCTGTGCTTTGGAATACTGAATCGAGGCAAACAGCAGCAATGCTGTAGCTGCTAAAATTAGACGAAGAGACATGATCATGTAAATAAGGTTAATAATTGATTTTCAGGTTATAAGATGTTGTATTCTTGCCAAAAAGGAATGGACGTCTGCGCTCCCATGCGGGTAACAGAGATTGCTGCAGCTTTGGAAGCTAGTTTGACTGCATCGACGATCGGCATTTCCTTGGCAACACAGGCGGCAAGGACGCCACAGAACGTATCTCCTGCTGCGGTACTGTCCACTGCATTGACTTCTTCCGCTGGAATCTGAATATAGTTATCCTTTTCCTTGAGCAGTGAACCTTTAGCGCCCAGGGTTATGATGATTATACCCGGGCACTTTTGATACAGGTAGTCTGCCGCTAGGGCGGCCTCTTCCCAGTTTTCAATCGTCATGCCGGTATAAAATTGTGCCTCGGATGTATTAAGTATGAGGATATCGACTTGTTGGAGTAGTTGATCTGTCAGGGCCTGTGCAGGAGCTGTGTTGAGTATAATTTTGGTATCATGCTGCACGGCAATGTCAATGGCCTGTTCGATGGTTTCTATTGGAATTTCAAGCTGCATAAGCAGTACATTGCCAGAGATGATTGTATTCTTAACCGATTGAAGTTCCTTGGGTGTAAGTGTCGCATTGGCTCCTGGTGCGACGAGGATGCAATTTTCACCTTTCGCATCCACGGAGATGAGGGCTACGCCAGAAGGATTTTCTTCGTCTTGGAAGATCGTGTCAACCAGAATGCCTTCTTGCTGATAATGCGCAATAGCCTGTTGACCGAAGATATCTGTGCCGACTTTAGCGATAAAAGCAACTGAGCTACGGGACCGCGCCGCAGCAACCGCCTGATTGGCTCCTTTGCCACCAGGCACCATAAAAAATTGACCACCTAAAATAGTTTCTCCTGGTGCAGGAAGATGTGCTGCCTTGACCACCATATCCGTGTTTGAACTGCCTAAAACGACAATAGTTGCGCTGCTCATAATAATTAGGTTTATACGCTGTTACTGAATTGATAACCAAAAGTACAGATTTCGTATTTCAGTTAATTATACCGGCTATTTTTTTCGTGCAGGTAAGGGCAGGATAGTTAAAGCAACATCATTCCTATTTTTTGATTTATATAAAGTATCTTAGTATGTATTCTCCGAGAGGAAATAAGACCAGTTGTAACGTATAAAGTTTTTAGCGTATTTACCATGTAGATGTTCAAGCTATGAATATGACCAATGCAATAGCTCAATTTTTAAAAATACTTGAAATAAGTGACTTTTCTGCTACGCCCAAGTATCTGCAGTTAGCCAATACAATTGTTGATGCCGTTAAAAATGAAATTTTATCGAAAGATGATATGTTGCCTTCTATTAACGAGCTGAGCGGTTATCTTGATATTTCACGCGATACGGTGGAGAAAGCATACCGTTATCTAAAACAGCAGGAAATTATCGCATCTAATCCGGGGAAAGGTTATTATATCAATAAAATAGATGTGCAGTCCAAGGTAAAGATCGCGCTCTTTTTAAATAAGCTCAGCACACATAAAAAAATTGTCTATGACTCCTTTGCGCGTGAGTTGGGTGATTATGCCAATTTGGATTTATTTGTATACAACTCGGATCTTTCTTATCTGAATACGTTGCTTGGAAGTTTGACCAAGACGTATGATCATTACGTGCTATTTCCGCATTTCAAAGAAGGACGGGATAAAGCTCCGGATATCATCCGAAAAATTCCGGCAGAAAAACTCATGTTATTGGGTCGCTTTATTGAGGATGTACCGGGTGAATTTCCAGCTGTTTATGAAAATTATGAACAGGATATCTATAGTGCCCTGGAGGAGGCTAACGAGTCATTAAGTAAATATCAGATGCTCAAATTGGTCTTTCCAGATCATAGCGATTTTCCAAAAGCTATTATTAAAGGATTTTATAAATTCTGTCAGCAATATGCATTTGATCACGAATTGGTTGCCGACCTCCATCGTGAAAAGGTTGTAAAGGGGACTTGCTACATCAACATTATTGAAGATGATCTCGTTAAGTTACTGAATAAGATTATACAGAAAAAGTTAGTCATCGGGATGGATGTTGGGGTTATATCCTATAATGAAACACCATTGAAAAAATTTATATTGAATGGTATTACGACGATATCGACCGATTTTGAAATGATGGGGCGATTGGCTGCCGAATTGATCCGAAGTAAATCCAAGGATCGTGTTGAAGTCCCATTCTATTTAAAACTTAGGCCTTCTGTATAGGCAAAAAAAACAGGCTAATCGCGCTGATTAGCCTGTTTTTTTGATAAATATTTTCTAGTTCTTTGCGTATTATGATGCAATAATCAAAGAAGCAGCTCCTTTATTCTTATTTCTTTATAGTTTTTACAGGAAACAGGTCAATAACACCTTTTGCAACCTTGCTGATGTTATTAATTGCTTTTTCGGGGTTATCAACATCGCCAGAACCACGAGCCTGCCAAATCACTGCGTTTGTTTTACGATCGATGGCTTCGATAATCAAATGGCCGTAACGATAGCGTTCTTTTGCAACTGGGTAATAGCCGCCGCCATAGTAATAAGGTGAAAACCATGGACGGTACCAACCCCAGGGGCCACCCCATCCGTAATAACCGCCGCCGCCATAGATCAAACGGCTTTTATTGTTGACAATGGTAATATACCGAAATAGTAAATCAGGATTATCTTTAGAATATTGTAGGCCCTTTGCCTCCAGCGCAGTATTCGCGGCATCCAGGATATTAGCTTTGGCGATATCGTTGTCAAAATAAGACTTCGAAAGCGAGTCTACCGGAGGTAACCAAGCATACGTCTTGAAAGGAGTAAAATCCATCTTTTCTACCCGAGTGGTATTGTATTGATAAGACGAACATGATGCGAGTGCAACGCAAAGCACCAAAAATAATAGAATCTTTTTCATCGTAGTAATTTATTTATCAACTGTGATGAATCTACCATGAGTATTCTGTCGCTGCATTGGACAACCACACTCATGATGGTTCATGGCCTATATGGAACTTATATTAATTTAACTAATTTGTTCTTATTCTTTATCCGCATACCTTTCAATTGTAAAAAATAGTACAGTTGACGGTCTTTATGGCAATTGTTTTTTTATCGTCTGGGATGCTGCCATCCTTTTTGATTTTACAATCTATTACTTTAGACAAAAAACTATAAATATGGTTTAATCCGAATTGTAAAATTAATAGGGATATTTTGCCACCAACGGAATCTGCCTTCCTGGACCAAAAGCTTTTGGACTAATACGCAGGATGGGAGGAGCTTGAAAACGTTTGAATTCCGCATTATTAACCAATTTACATACCCTTTCTACTAACGATTTTTCAAAGCCCATTGCTACAACCTCAGATCCCGCTTTCTCATTTTCGATGAGTTCAAAGAGGATTTGATCCAATAGATCGTATTCCGGCAGCGAGTCCGAATCTTTTTGATCTGGCCGAAGTTCCGCAGAAGGCGCTTTTTCAATGGTATTGACTGGAATGATCTCCCTTTCTCGATTGATATAGCGCGCTAAATCATAGGCTTTGGATTTGTAAACATCACCGATTACAGAGATGGAACCTGCCATATCACCATAGAGTGTACCATATCCTACAGCAGCCTCACTTTTGTTGGATGTATTGAGTAAAATATTGCCGAATTTATTGGAAGCGGCCATCAGAATTACCGCACGTGCGCGCGCTTGAATATTCTCTTCAGTCGTATCTGGCTGCAGCCCTTCAAAAAGAGGAGCTAAACTATGTTCGAAGGCATTGGCAATATCTTTGATCGGAACGATATAATGTTTGCAACCGGTATTGTTGACAAGATCCATCGCATCTTTTATCGAATGGTCGGAAGAGTAGACCGATGGCATCAGTATGGCTAATACATTATCGGCACCCAGGGCCTCGCAGGCCAAAGCAGCAACTAAGGCCGAATCTAGCCCACCGGACAAACCTAAAACCGCCTTCTTGAAACCAGATTTTTGAAAATAATCACGTAGCCCGAGGATCAATGCATCATGTATAAGAGCCATCTCAGCAATAGACTCTTTCGAAGATGCTGTGGTGGAGGTTATATTTTGTTGATGATAGGTGACAAATTGAAGATCTTCTTCAAAGCTTTTTAGTTCAGCAATTTTTGTTCCTTCATTATTCAGGGCGATTGAGCGGCCGTCAAAGATAATATCCATGTGAGCGCCAATTTGATTGACATAAATTAGCGGTCTGCCAGACTTTTTTACCTGTTGGCTGAGGACCTTGATCCGTTCATCAAAATGGGTATAGGAAAAAGGGGATGCCGCAATATTGATGAGGAGGTCTGGATTTTCTTTTCTCAGCTCTGCCATGGGGTCACCAACGTAAGAGTTGCCCCCTTCGTCATCATCCCACAAATCTTCACATATGGTTAAGGCGATTTTTAGGCCGTTCAACTCGATACAATCAAAACGTCTGCTGGGTTCAAAATAACGATATTCATCAAATACATCGTAATCGGGCAAAAGGCCTTTTTTAACAATGTTTCGGACTGCCCCATGCTCAATAAATACAGCGGTATTATAAAGCTCTTTGCCCTCAGGATCACTGTTTTTTACTGGGGCTCCGATGATACAGGCGATATCCTGACAATGAGCAGCAATTTGATGAATAGCTTCATCGCATTGACGTTTAAAGGCCTTACTCCGCAAAAGATCCTTGGCAGGATAACCACCAATTGCGAGTTCGGCGAAAATAATAAGATCGGCCGTTGCTTCTTTGGCCTGTTGGATCGCGCTAATTATTTTTTTAGTATTTGCTTCAAAATTACCGATATGGTAATTCAATTGTGCTAAAGCTATTTTCATATGCTATTAATCGTCTAACTAAATAAGATACCAATTGATGTCGGATCTTCTCACAAATTTATTTCTTTTTTTTGATACTCAGACCGCCCTTGGTCGAATAAAAGCGCTAAATTATCTTCCGATCAATTGAAGAACATCGTATTACCAGCTATGGCCTGTAAGTGGAATGAATGCACAGTGAGTCCATGGTGAGCCGATCTGTTGAGCTGCTATCGTTTTAGATGTATGTTTTTTACAACGCGGGACGGTATTGAATGTGCTAAATTGTTTTAACATAATTTTAACAACGTTAAATGCTGTTAAATTTCTTGACATGAAAGCAGATCTGTAGTACCTTTGATATATCAAAAGAAACGAAAGATATTTAAAAATAATATATAAAGAACTTTTCATAATTTAGGTTAATAATTGGTTAGGTAAAGCTCGGAGTTCCCCACTTCGAGCTTTTATTTTTTCTAGACACCTGTTTCAAGTCGTGTTTCAATTTCCTTCTTTGTTTAATTAATTTAAGGTATTGTTTATGGATCATACTATTGTCGCACAACAGCGATCTTTTTGTTACGTAAGTATAGCTTCTACTTTTTTTCTCTTTTATTTTTTAGCGGCAAATTAGGATCAGATAGTGATCAAATTAACTCTTTTGACAGTGCTTATTCAGTGATTGTTCAGTGCTTGTTCAGTGATTGCTCAGTGTAGACTGAATGATCAATGACTGATCACTGTTTAAAAAGCGATTGAAAATTGTTATTAGGTATAAGTTGATATGAAAATATCAGTTTTAAGATCTATCTTACTTTTAAGTTTTGGATAATTTTGCTAGCATATAAAACTATCGTACAATAAACACATTAATTGTTGAAAACCTCATTGAACTAAAAAGCTCCTATAATGATGTCATTTTAGGAGCTTTTATGCTTTATTGCTTCAAGAGAAGCTATAATTATTTGATATCCGTTACTTCAATCACAAAATCCAATGGCGAGTTTGCCGGAATAGTTCCCACAGCCTGGTTTTGGTATCCATAAAGGGAAGGTGCCATGATGTGAATTTTACTGCCCTTTTGTAGACCTTTTTCCGTTAAGCCACCTAATTTCATGTCACCGATTTTTTGCGGAGCAAATGCGAAGGTCCAAGCAGGAATAATGGTGCTGTAAAATGGATATTGATAGCCTGTGTTTGTGATGATTTCAAATTCTTTGGCAGTATCAGTTTGATCAAATACACTTCCACTCAATAATTTTCCAACGTATTTTACAGTCGGTTTAAATTTTAAGTATTTGCCATTTAATGTGTCAACCACTTTATATTCATAGTTCCCTGTTCCTTCGGCAAGAATTTCATACCAAATTCCTGTTTCGCTGTTGTATTGCGCATCAGGGTAATTTTGGCTAACGTAATTTTTAAGTGTTACAGAATCCGTTTTAAATTGTGCATTCGCATCATAAACCGGCGCATCGTCGCTTTTGTTACAGCTGATAATAAGGAAAGCGATTGCTGCAATTCCCATGAATAGTGGTGATAACAGTTTTTTCATTATATTTTTTTTTGGTTTTTCAAGGAAAAGCTATTTTCTTATGAAAGTAGCTTTGCAAATGTATATTATTTTTTCTTCGTTAAAGGTTTTCGCTATAACAATTAACATTTTGATACATTAATTTACACTTCTGAACGTGTACTTACAAAAAAGCCATTCTCACTAGGAGAACGGCTTCGATGAATGCATTGTTTTTATTTTTTATTTAACAGCACCAACAGCTTTTAGGTCGATGGTGTATACTACTGGTGTATTTTTAGGAACAGTTACCTTTTCGCTTCCTGTTGTATATTCTACTTGATCAAAAGAATAGTAAGAAGGAGCAATAAAGCTTATTTTGTCTCCTTTTTGCAATCCTTTTTGTAATAAACCTTCAAATCTTACATCTTGACCTTGGATATTAATAATGGTAGGAATAAATGCTTGCACCCATGCTTGGCCATAAGTTTTTATGGCAACGCGAATGTCGTCATAAACTTTAGGAACACCATCTGTATTTTTGTCGAACACAGTTCCATCCATCAGTTCGCCTTTGAAGTTTAAGGTTGCAGACCACGCGTTTGCTTGTGGACCATAATAGCCGATACTTCCTGTATAACTATATGGTGTTGAGTTATCTGTTGCAAGCTCTACTTTGTACCAGATTCCTGTAGAGTCGGAAAACCGTGCATTTTCTTTCCATTTGGTTTTGGCGTATTGCTCTAAAAGAGGTGCTTGTATTCTTAATAGGGAATCCCTGCGTGCTTTTTCTTTTCTAGCAGCTTCTATTTGTTGTCTATTCAATGCATCATAATCGATATTATCTTTATTACAAGCCGTAAAAAGAACCCCCAGACACAAAAACGCCATTAATAATTTCGTGATATTTTTCATAATTTCTTAAAGTGTGTATTAATTATAAAATCCAAAACGCAGGAATAATGGAGTTCGCTACAAGTAAATGTTAAATTATTCTAAAAAAACGGCTAACTCCTTTGAGTTCAGATATTTTTGTCGTATACTTTTTAGGCGAAATTCGCTGTCAAAACGTAGGAGAGTTGGGAAGATCATTTTTCTTCCTTGTAGCAATTGCAAAGCTAAAGGATGGTATTGTCCTGTTTTCTTTCTTTTGCTTAAGGGCCTCCATATACTTTGGTCAAAAGAAATGTCTTGGATAGATTCTGCATCTAAATGAACGGCGTAGTAGCGCTTGTTGATTAATTGGACAATCTCCTTTTTTGTAAAGATTTCCTGTTCCATTTTCCGGCAATAGCTGCACCAATCCGTATGAATAAAGAGGAGCGTTTCGCGCGGAGAAACAGTCAGGAGTGAATCCAGTTGTGCAAAATCAATCCAATTTATCCGCTCCTGTCCATGAGAACAGAGCGGATAAAAGAATAGGATCAATAGCACATATATTTTTTGGAAATGCTTCATATCCCAAATCCATGTTAATGAAAATGACCAACACGAAGGCCAAATGTATAAGTTCGAGGGCGTGTTGGACCATAGATATAATCTGAATCACGTAGCGCTCCCTTGTCGAAGTCCTTCTGAAAAGCATTGAACATGTTTTGTACACCCCCAAAAATTTCAATGCTGAAATCTTTATGTATTGGAAAGGTATACCCTAGGCGGAGATTTAATTCCACAAAGTCCCGGGCATTTTTAAGGGTCATTACATCTTGTTGGATATGTGGAACAATCATTTTTCCAGTGTACACGCCCGTTAGATCGATCGCAAATTGTTTGGTCGCTTTCAGGTTGCTATTCATATAACCATAGATATTTGGCGTACGGACATATTTCTTGGTGAGGATGTCCTGCCCGTCTTCTTTTCCTGTATAGATGAGTTGGTCTTTTTTATAGCGTGAGCGCTGGATCGTCCCACCGGTTTGGAAAGAAAACCAGGAGGATGGTGCGATATTGATTTCAATATTGGAACCGTACACCCTGGCTCCTTCACCATTTTGCATTTCCTGAATAATCAATCCATCTTTTTCAGACGCCATGACGTTGACAAACTGATTGTTGAGATCCGTGTAAAATCCTTCCACGAGCAAACTTGTTTGTACATTTCCAAAATTTTTATTGTAGCTAAAAGAGCCTGTATATGCATTGGAGTATTCTGTTTTCAGATTTTCACCGATCAATACAAATACTTGGTTTCCGCCAATGGAAGTGACGTGCATGTCCTCATTAAATGCCTGGGGGGCACGGAAGCCCCGTGCATAGCCGCCTCTAAATTGAAGGTCTTTTGTGATATCGTATAAGATGGTCAACCGTGGGCTAAAAGTGCCGAAGCGCTGATCCGAGTTTCGGTCTATACCTGCAAGACTATATTTACCGTCAACGTAGGTATAATCATATCGTGCTCCGATCAACGTTTTAAAATTGCTTAAAGGCTTCCATTCATATTGGGCATAACTGCCTAACCCTTTGTTTTGCTGATCAATGGTTCGTTTATATCCCGGTATTTCATCCTGGGTATTGTTGTATGAAAACTCCACTCCGGCAGTAAATACATCTCTTTCAAAGTTGTAGGTATATTGTCCCCCGGCAACTAGCGCGATATCATTCGTTTTTCCATAGGCATTTGCGGCTAATGTGCTGTCCGCAAGGGTTGTTCCGCCTCCAAGACCGCCATAGTAACTGTCGCGAACAGTTTTCTGTACAGAGCCATACAACGACATTTTTTGCTTATAATCTGTGGAATAGTGATCGTATGTGATTCCGCCAACAAGCGAACTGGTTTCCAATTGCTCGGTAATCTGCGTCAGGTGCGGTACTTTATCGAGTTGATCACCACCGCGGCGGAACTCATTTACGGTACTAAAATCAACCGTTATCTTATCTAGGTCACTCGGTTTGTAAAATAGTTTTGTGCCGAACGTGGTGTTACGAAGTTTGGTTATTTCCGAAAAACCATCGCCATTTGCATCGTAAGCTTCTCGATTACGGTGCATACCGTAGAATGTAGCTCCTCTTTTGAGGTCTTCCGAAACGGTGGAGGTATTAAAATCTACTGTATTATCCCAGCTTGTGCCGCCAATGAGTGAGTTGGTGGATTTTACTTGCCAGTCGTTTTCTACAGGATCTTTTGTAATAATATTGATGGTTCCAGCGATCGCATTGGCACCAAATAATGCCGAACCACCACTGCGCACAACCTCAATACGATCGATCATACTCGTTGGAATCTGATCCAATCCGTACACGCTATTTAATGCGGAAAATACCGCCCTACTGTTGATCAATATCTGTGAATAGGGGCCTTCGAGGCCATTCAGGCGGACTTGTGAAAAGCCGCAATTCTGGCAATTGTTTTCTACCCGTACACCCGGCTGATAATTCAATGTTTCCGACATGGCAACGGATTGTGTCGCATTAAATAATTTTGGACCGATGACATTGACAACCACGGGGGCGTCCTTACGTTTGACGCCATAGCGTGTAGCAGAAACAACAACCTCATCCAAATTGAGGTTGTCTTCTTCCAGTTGAATTTGCAAAGGCGACTTCAACGTGTCTAAAGAGACGACTTTGCTGATGGAGCGATAGCCCACTGCCGATATATTTAAGGTTACTTTTTGCGTTGGTATTGCAGACAGCTTAAAGTACCCATTTGGATCAGATGTAGTTGCGAGCTTGCTGTTTTTTAAAGTCAGTGTACCAGAAGGAACCGCCTCATGGTTTTTGTTGAATAAGTAGCCTTCAAGTTTTGATTGGGCGTATATAGTGGATGTACCAGCCAGTAATGTGGCCAATAAAGTGTATTGCTTTAGCATCGTAATTTTATAAAAATTTTATAAATACAAGCCTCGTATAGCATGGTCTGTTCCTCGTTATGAACGGCGTTCAAGGCATTGCGTCTTATCGGAAGCAGGGTAATAGCTTGTTTCCGACAAGGTAAAGTATGCCAATGAGCTCACTGAAACCATAGTAACAGTATTCAGCGAAAGTTCGCTATTGTAACAGGGACAATTCTCAAAGTAGAGGCAAATAAAAATGGGGTCAAAGATGATATATCGATAGCGGTATTTCATGCTGTCGTTCTGGAGCCAAGCGATTTAGCACATGCGTAATCTCTTACTTGTTTGCGCCAAGTTCGTTTGATCGTTATGGAACTAGGGACAGGCCTTCGAAATCTTTGATTTTTGGTTTATGCTAAGCTGGGGGGACCACGTAAGTGGTAATGATCGATCGTTGTGGTGATCGCCTCCGGACAAAATGAATTATAATGTTCTTCTTTTACTTCACGCGGAATAGGAAATTCAAGGACGGTAAATTCAGTTTGTACGTAGGTATTGTGATAGATGACATTGAGGTATTCGATTTGGTCATCTGTTTCTTGCGGCTTTTGTTTTTTGGTAAAATCATAAGGGTGGGTGTGCATGACAATTTCACCAGTCGATTTTACCTCTTTGTGCATGAAAACAACACCCGAAATAATGATCAGCGACATTAATACCAATTGGCATAATGCGATAAGCTGACGTGGGGATTTCGTTGTTTTTCGGTGCATAAAAAAGCGCTACTTTTTAGGGTAACGCTTCAAAAATACAATTTTATTGTTGAGTATAGGTGAAATACCTATTAAAAAAATATGAAGTATCTAGTTGCGAAGTTTACAGATCTTCCTGATTATTTAATCAGATGATTGTTGTCGTCTGGAAATACAACGGAAGGTTTAAACTGCTTAGCTTCTTCAAAGTCCATGTTCGCGTAGGAAATAATGATGACGATATCGCCAACTTGAACAAGGCGAGCCGCAGCACCATTCAAACAGATAATACCTGATCCACGTTGACCTGGGATGACGTATGTTTCAAGACGGGCGCCATTATTGTTGTTTACGATTTGAACTTTCTCGTTAGCGATGATATTTGCGGCATCCATCAAATCTTCATCTATTGTGATACTACCCACATAATTCAATTCCGCTTGTGTGACTTTAACGCGGTGAATCTTGGATTTCATTACTTCTATTACCATGGCGCAAAGGTAGGGCTTTCTGCTGAATTTGAAAGATTTGTCAATTAATTTGACAAATTATTCAGAATCATATTATCAATCAAACGGACACCTTCAACCCAGGCAGTGACAAGTGCGACATGCTGCTTGCTGAAATCGATGTGGTTGACTTCTTTTAACGTTGAACTTTCACATAGCGCAAAGTATTCAACGCTAAGCCCATCGGTGTCTGTTAAAATCTGTAAGGCTTTGTCTTTTATTTCCGCTAGCGGGATAGCGTCATGTATATGATCTTTTACATATTGCAGGGAGCGGGAGAGTGCCAAAGCTGTTCTTTTCCCAGCTTCACTTAAGCGCGCGTTTCTAGAGCTCAGTGCTAGGCCGTCTTGATCCCTAATGATAGGACATATCGCCAATTGAATCGCGAGATCCTTCATGGCTATCATGCGCTTGATGACCATGACCTGCTGAAAATCTTTCTGCCCGAAACACGCAATATCCGGTTGTACCAATGTAAATAATTTATAGACCACCTGGGTGACACCTTGGAAATGGCCAGGGCGTTTTTCACCTTCCCAAATTTGGTCCAGTTCGCCAAGATCGAGATGCCAGGCCTCATTTTTATCGGGGTACATCTCATCAACACTTGGTAAGAAAAGGATGTCGCAATCGACAGATTCCAGTAATCTGATGTCGTTTTCGATGGGCCGTGGATATTTTTCGAGATCTTTCGGATCGTTAAATTGTGTGGGGTTAACAAAAATGCTGCAAACACGAATATCACTGATTGGTTTTGCATAATTTAATAAGGATAAATGTCCTTCATGTAAAGCGCCCATCGTAGGGATTAGGGCGATTTTTTGACCTGTTGATCGGGCTTCTTGCAGGTATGCTTGGAGAGATGCTTTCGTTTTGAAAATTTCCACTTTGCTATTTAGTTTTTTGTTGGCAAAGGTGCATAATATTTTGGGAATATAAAACGATGATTAATAGTAAATTGCATAGTAAGTATTTTTTTCGTACCTTTGTAGACCGATTTTACTGTTCGAAAATAATAAATAAAAATAACTGGAGATGGCAAAAACGAAGATATTGTTTATTACTCACGAGATGTCGCCTTTCCTCGAATTAACTAAAATTTCTGAAATTACACGTCAACTTCCACAAGCGATGCAAGAAAAGGGTTTTGAGATCCGGATCTTAATGCCGCGTTTTGGGAATATCAATGAGCGTCGAAATAGATTACATGAGGTTATTCGTCTTTCAGGCTTGAACATTGTTGTGGATAATAATGATAATCCGCTAATTATTAAAGTTGCTTCATTACCTGCGGCCCGTATGCAGGTGTATTTCTTGGATAATGAAGACTACTTTCAGCGTAAAAAAGTTTTTAGTGATGAGCATGGCGAATTCTTTGCAGACAATAATGAGCGTTCGGTGTTCTTCTGTAAAGGAGCGTTGGAAACTGTGAAGAAATTAGGATGGTCCCCTGATGTGGTACACTGTCATGGATGGTTCTCTGCTTTGGTACCGGCTTACGTGAAGACAACTTATAAAGACGATCCTACATTCAAGGATGCAAAAGTGATGTACTCTTTGTTCAATGAAGAATTTAAAGGTACATTAGGTACAAAGTATGCTGAAATGGCGCCAGAAGGTTCCTTTAAAGCTGCGGATGCGCAGGTGTACGGTGATGGTAGTTATGAGGCGATCTACAAAGGTGCTTTGCATTTTACCGATATGGTGGTTGTCGCTGACGAAAATGTCAACACTGAAATAGTTGATTTTGCTCGATCAAAAGATATTCAGGTTTTTGAGCCTAATGGCGATCAGGACTACGATGCTTTTGGAGAAGTGTATGATCAGTTTGCGCCCGAAGAAGTAGAAGCGTAAGCTTTACTTGTCGAAGCGTTTCGAAAAACAAACAGACAATAATATAAAAAAGGCTATTCTCAAGGATAGCCTTTTTTTATGCGTCTTTTTTTTCCTCCGGTCGAACCGTTATTTCAATGATTTTCGTTGCGCTACCCGCTAGAAACCTTTTGTCGCGGTAAATATAGCTGCGAATTGTTATCTTCGCAGTAATCTGTCATTGTTTTTAGATATCCATACCAGGGGATCTCCGCGAAGATAAATCGGGTTTGATCTATACCTCATAGGTTAGGTTATCAAATAGCATACATTGGCTGTATTTTATTATATATAATTCGTGTAATGAAAATTAAGGTAGGATTTGGATTTGATGTCCATCAGATGAAAGAAGGTCATCCATTTATTGTAGGTGGAGTGCAATTGGAGCATCATGCTGGTGCCTTTGGGCATTCTGATGCCGATGTGTTGGTCCATGCGATATGTGATGCCATTTTGGGGGCCGCCAATTTAGAAGATATTGGCTACCACTTTCCAAATACAGATATGCGCTGGAAAGGCATTAGCAGTTTATTGTTGTTAAAAGAATGTATGGCGCTGATTGCTGCGAAAGGATACACGCTTGGCAATATTGATGCGATGCTGTGTCTGGAAGCTCCTAAGATCAAACCCTATATCCCACAAATGAAAGTTAAACTGGCTGAAGCAACGGGTTTGGATATCGACGACATCTCTATTAAAGCAACAACAAATGAAACGATGGGATTTATCGGTCGTCAGGAAGGGGTGGTTGCCTATGCGGTTTGTTTGATTGAACGCGCGTAGTTCGCCTCAATATTTTCACGTTTAAATTCTTGCTTTTGGCCCAATTAGTAATACCTTTGCCAAAGTAGGGATTCTTGGCACACTATCTGATAGAGTGAGCATTAATGTCTTAATTGAAATCTTTAAAGATCAAAATAATGCAGTATCCAAGTTTGCAAAACACAACTGTGGACGGAAAAATGGGCTATGCAATGCGGTCTTTAAAATGAATAATATTTACGTCTGAAATTTAGTAAATAGATGAAACGAGTATCAAAAAAAAATCAACTTACTGAGGCTGATGTCAAACGGTATACGTTCAATTTTTGGAAAATTATCGTCGGGATCGTCGCGATAGGTTTCCTTTTTATATTGAGTATACGTCTTGGCGTATTTGGAAAATTACCCTCCTTCAGTGATTTGGAAAACCCCAAAAGTAATTTAGCTTCCGAAGTTATCACGGAAGATCATAAGGTATTAGGAACCTATTATGTCCAAAACCGCTCCAATGTAAAGTATAGCGAATTGTCTCCTTATTTGGTCAAAGCATTGGTTTCGACAGAGGATAAACGCTTTTATGATCACTCCGGGATAGACTACTCACGGACATTTACAGTTATCTTTCACACCTTGACCGGTAACAAACAGGGGGGAAGTACCATTACACAGCAGCTGGCTCTGAATCTATTTTCGGATGGACGGCAAAAGAATTTTCTAAAGCGTGTCATCCAAAAATTTCAGGAATGGATTACCGCTGTTCGTTTGGAAAGAAATTATACCAAAGATGAGATTATTACCATGTATTTTAATACGGTAGACTTTGGTGCTTATAATACCTACGGAATCAAATCCGCTGCGCGGACTTATTTCAATACGACTCCGGATAAACTGACGGCGGAACAAGCAGCCCTTTTGGTAGGAATGCTTAAAGGCCCGGGAGCATATTCTCCTGTGCGGTACCCCGAAAAATCACGTACGCGCCGTAATACAGTATTGAACAATATGGTTGCCGCTAATTTTATTTCGGCAGAGGAAGCTACCAAAGCGAAGGAGAAACCACTTGGTTTAGAACTGAAGATTGCAAATTACGGTGAAGGTTTGGCACCCTATTTTAGAGCGGTATTAAAGGATGAAATCAAAAAGGAATTTGCAAAATTGTCCATCACCAAACCAGATGGCACACCTTATGACCTCGATCGTGATGGATTGAAAATCTATACGACGATCAATATGTCTATGCAGCAATATGCAGAGGATTCGCAAAAAGAGTGGATGAAGCAACTGCAGTCTAAATTTGCTGCGCAATGGAAAAATAGGGATGCTTTTAAAGGGGATAAAGCCAAGTTGCTCATTAGCGGAATGAAGCGCTCTGATCGTTACCGTATTTTGAAAGAAGAGGGCTTGAATGAAGACGAGATCAAAAAGGCCTTCAATGTAAAGGTTCCGATGAATATATTTACATGGAAGGGAAGTGTTGATACGATGATGACGCCAATGGACTCCATAAAGTACAATAAACTCATGTTGCGCAATGCGATGATGTCTATGGAACCGAAGACCGGACATATCAAAGCTTGGGTTGGAGGTATTGACTTTGACCACTTCAAATATGATCAGGTAAAAATGGGTACGCGTCAAGTCGGATCAACGGCGAAACCATTTACGTACGCTGTGGCGATTGACAATGGTTATTCACCATGTTACAGTATTCCCAATTACCAACAAACTTATAACGGATGGACACCAAGAGGAAATGCACAAGGTGGAAACCCGATTACCTTAGCGAAAGCATTGGCTTATTCGCAAAACTATGCGACGGCCTATCTGGTGCACGAAGTTGGTGCTGCGGAAGTAGCTGCATTGACTAAACGGATGGGTATAACAAGTGATGTGCCCAATTATCCTTCGATCTCATTAGGGGCTTATGAAGCGTCCGTCTTTGATATGGTAGGTGCTTATTCGGCATTTGTGAATCAAGGAACCTGGATTGAGCCAACAGCGATCCTACGTATTGAAGATAAAAATGGTACACCAATCTATGATAAAGCACCAAAGGTCGTAAAAGCCTTAAATAGTGAATCGGCTTATATTATTGTTGATATGTTGAAAAAGGTGGTATCCCAAGGTACGGCAAGACGTATTCAATGGATGTATAAGCTAACAAATCCAATTGGCGGTAAAACAGGTACAACCAACGATAACTCAGATGCCTGGTTTATTGGTATTACACCAGAACTGGTTACGGGTGTTTGGACTGGTGCAGAAGATCGAGGCATTAGTTTTGACAGGATGGAGTACGGACAAGGGGCAGCAGCAGCAATGCCAGTATTCGCTTACTACATGCAGAAAGTGTATAAAGATTCAAATTTGAAGTATACCAAAGGTGATTTTGAGCAACCTCAGGGTGGGCTTACCCGTGTCATTGACTGTAATCAGTATTGGGGCGGTGGTGGCTCTGATGTCGAAGATGGGTCTACGGATTCAAGCGGCAAAGATGCGACTAAACTAAAAGATGATCGCTTAGGTTTCTAAGTTATTTTAACGAATACCATTGGGCCAGACAATAAATTTTTTCGAGATTTGTTGTCTGGCTTTTTTGCTGACGGTGTTTGATATTGGAATATAATGGACGTATTTGACTATAGAGAAGAATTAAAGAAGATACCGCATCGACCGGGAGTCTATCAGTATTTTGATAAAAATAACGAACTGATCTATATCGGTAAAGCGAAGGATTTGCGTAATCGGGTCGGCTCGTATTTCGTTAATGAAAATCAGCTGAATGGCAAAACCCGTGTTTTGGTTCGGAAGATCAACCGTATATCTTTTACTATCGTTGACACGGAGATTGATGCTTGGTTGCTTGAGAATTCATTGATCAAAAAGCACAAACCCAAGTATAATGTTCTGTTGAAGGATGATAAAACCTATCCCTGGATTGTCATCAAGAACGAACCTTTTCCGCGGGTTTTTTGGACCAGGCAATATATTAAGGATGGGTCCCGTTATTATGGCCCCTATCCTTCCGTGGGGATGATGCATATTGTATTGGATCTGATTCGTGAATTGTTTCCCCTCCGGACCTGCAATTTGGCCCTAACACAGGAAAATATACGGAAAGGCAAGTTTAAGATCTGTCTCGAATATCAAATTGGAAATTGTAAGGGGCCCTGTGAAGGGTATCAGTCCGAAGACGATTACGATCAGAACCTGAGTGATATCAAGGATATTCTGAACGGAAAGATTGCTGTGGTGACCAATCGTTTAAAGGAGAGTATTGCTACCGCAGCTGCAGCTCTGGATTTTGAAAGAGCGCAGTTAATTAAGGCGAAGCTGGATAAGCTGGACAATTACCAGAGCAAGTCTACAGTGGTCAACTCATCTATTACAAATGTGGATGTATTTAGTATTGCTTCAGATGAGGGCTACGCTTTTGTCAATTACCTGAAAGTCATGAATGGTGTTATTATTCAGACACAGACGCTCGAAATGAAGCGGCGTTTGGATGAGAGTGAGCAGGAGCTTTTAGCCTTGGCCATACCGGAGATTCGGGAACGCTTCAAAAGCCTTTCGCGGGAAATTATTGTACCTTTTGAATTAGATATTGAAGAGAACGAACGGATTCGATTTACGATTCCGAAGCTGGGCGAAAAGAAAAAATTGCTGGAGCTTTCCCAAAAGAACGTGGCATTTTTTAGAAAAGAGCGCCTGTTGCAATATGAAAAGCTTAATCCTGATATTCGGACCGAGCGCATCTTAAAGCAGATGCAAAAAGATCTTCGCATGAATGTGCTGCCACAGCATATTGAATGTTTTGATAACTCGAATATTCAGGGGAATTATCCCGTATCGGCTATTGTTGTCTTTAAGGATGCAAAACCTTCGAAGAAAGATTACCGCCACTTTAATGTGAAAACAGTTGAGGGGCCCAACGATTTTGCCACGATGGAGGAAGCTGTTTTTAGACGCTATAGGCGATTATTGGATGAAGACCAGCCTTTGCCGCAATTGATTATTATCGATGGCGGAAAAGGGCAGCTAGGCGCAGCCTTAAAGAGTTTGCGCTTGTTGGGGATAGAGCGAAAAGTAACCGTCATCGGTATTGCCAAAAGACTGGAGGAGCTTTTCTATCCAGGTGATCAATATCCACTTTATTTAGATAAGAAATCTGAAACCCTCAAGATCATTCAACATCTTCGGGATGAGGCACACCGCTTCGGAATCACTTTCCACAGGAATCAACGGAGCCGGAAGACCTTCGTTTCAGAGCTGGAAAACGTTCCGGGCATAGGTAAAACAACCGTTGAGAAAGTATTAACTGAATTTAAATCGGTGAAAAAAGCGAAGGAAGCCTCAGATGAAGAGCTAAAAAAAGTGCTTAATCTGAAACAGATTAAAGCACTTCGTGAATATTTTGCAAAGTAAAAATTTACAAGAAGAACAATTCGTGTAGGGGAGGTCGGTATAAAAAGATCTCCGTACGAACTCTTCAATGCGGATTAATCGTCGTACCCGAAACGTTTAAGGTAGTTCTTTTTACTTCTCCAGTCAGGAATTACCTTAACAAAAAGCTCGAGAAATACTTTTCCGTCGATAAACTCTTCAATATCCTGGCGCGCATAGGTGCCGACTTTTTTGATCATGGCTCCTGCTTTTCCAATGATAATGTTTTTTTGAGAGTCGCGCTCAACAATAATTTCGGCAGCAATACGTGTGATATTTGCTTCTTCTTTGTAAGATGTAACGATTACTTCTGTACTGTAGGGAATCTCTTTATCGTATAGTTTGAATACTTTTTCACGAATCATCTCAGAGACAAAAAAACGCATGGATTTATCCGTTAACTCATCCTTTTCATAATAGGCTTCGTGAATAGGTAATTTATCCTTAATGTAGTGCATCACGGCAGCAACATTATGATTTAATTTTGCTGAAATCGCAAAAACGGTATCTGGATTTAATTTTTCCTGCCAAAATTCAATCTTGGCCTTGACCTCTTCTTCCGAAGATTTATCAATTTTGTTGATAAGCACGGCAACAGGGGAATTTGTTTTACGCAATTTCTCCAGGACATCGTTCTCATCGTATTTTTCGTGGATATCTGTCACAAATAAAATAATGTCTGCATCGATCAACGATCCTTGGACAAAATTCATCATTGATTCTTGCAAAGAATAGTTTGGTTTGATAACACCAGGGGTGTCCGAAAACACAATTTGATGGTCTTCATCGTTTACAATACCGATAATGCGGTGTCTTGTCGTTTGCGCTTTGGGTGTAATGATAGACATTTTTTCACCCACTAAAGCGTTCATTAGGGTGGACTTACCAGCATTTGGCTTTCCGATGATACTTACGAATCCTGCTTTATGTGACATTTTTCTAAATTTTATTAGGATTACAAAGAAACAAAATATATCTTTGTACTCCAATTCGGAAGGATCATAATCTTGTTTTTTCAAAAGAAAAAAGCAATTTTGTTCAAAAATATATTGCGGGGTGGAGCAGTTGGTAGCTCGTCGGGCTCATAACCCGAAGGTCACTAGTTCGAGTCTGGTCCCCGCTACTAAAGAAAGAGCCGATTGC
>NZ_JBNPWQ010000029.1:0-83564 GCF_050433745.1 Sphingobacterium sp. HSC-15S19 | reverse complement strand
ATTTTCTTATTTTATAAGATACAAATTATGCTGTTTTCTAATCCTGTTTTTAAAAATAAATTAAATAGTGGGTTTTGTTAAGGAACGACTATTTACCCTTGGAGCTTCAGCAGCTTCTATTACGGATGAGAATAAACCAGCTCCACCCCCAAACATCATTATAATTTTAATGGATGATATGGGCTATGCCGACCCAGTCTGCTATGGTGGTGGCCCTTACCAAACGCCAAATATCGATAAACTCGCAGCACAAGGTCTTCGTTTCACCGATTTTTATGCCGCGCAGCCAATCTGTACAGCTTCCCGAAGTGCCCTATTAACTGGCTGCTACCCTACGCGAATTGGCATTAGCGGCGCGATTGACCATAATGCCAAATTTGCACTTAACCCCGATGAACAAACGATCGCCGAACTATTGAAAAGCAAGGGATATAAAACCGGTATGGTCGGAAAATGGCATCTTGGACATAAAGAACCTTACCTTCCCCTTCAAAATGGCTTTGACGAGTTCTATGGACTTCCCTACTCCAATGATATGTGGGCCTACGATTATGAAGGAAAAAAATGGCAAGATTCAACTTTTTGGCGGGCCCAATACCCCCCACTTCCTTTAGTAAAAGGCAACAAAACAGTTAAAATTATCGATTCTTTTGATGGTCAGGATCAATTGACCACCGATTATACAAACCGAGCGGTCTCTTTTATCAAACGTAATAAAAATAACCCCTTCTTTCTCTATTTAGCCCATGCCATGGTACATGTCCCACTTGGCGTTTCCGAAAAATTTAAAGGCAAAAGCGGTGCCGGTATGTTTGGGGACGTTATGGAAGAAGTAGACTGGTCCGTAGGCGAAGTGATGAAGACGTTGGAACAAAATCATCTGCTCGAAAACACTATTGTTATTTTCACGAGTGACAATGGTCCATGGCTCACGTTTGGAAACCACGCCGGTTCGACAGGAGGGCTCAGAGAGGGTAAAGCAACTATATTTGATGGTGGATTAAAAGTACCTTGCATTATAAGCTGGCCCGGTCATGTTAAACCCGCAACTGTAAGTAACCAGCTTTTGACCAATATGGACTTACTACCAACGATTGTCAATATTACCCAGGCAGTCAAGCCAACAAAGAAAATCGATGGGATTGATTTTACAGAGCTTCTATTGGGTAATACCCAAAGTACTCCACGAGATGAACTCGCTTATTATCATAATAAAAACAATTTGAAAGCAATCCGAAAAGGAAAATGGAAGCTTGTTTTTCCTGCTGAAACCGAAACATACGAAGCATCTGCAACCATAGGCGGCGATCGGTATCCAGGAAAATATGCTACAGTAAAAGTCCCCTTGGCATTATATAATCTTGCAATTGATCCCGGTGAAGATAGAGACCTAAAAGATCAATATCCCGAAATTGTCAAACAACTCCAACAGGTAGCAGATAAATATCGTCGCACGTTGGGTGACGGATTAAATAACATGGAAGGGACTGAAATACGTCCGGCAGCACAATTATAGTGCAAAAAAAGGGATCCAACACGACACATTTGGATCCCTTTTTTCTTAAACTGATCTGTTAAACAGCAGTATAACCACCATCAACTAGGTAATACCCACCGGTCATAAAAGACGATTTATCCGAACTTAGAAAAAGAACCAGCTCAGCGACTTCCTCTGCCTTTCCCAAACGTCCAATGGGGTGTTTACTGATTAACGCATTGATATGCTCTTTATCCAACTTAGCCAATAACGGTGTATCAATATAACCAGGTCCAACCGCATTACAACGAATATTTTTTTGACCATATTCTGCGCCGATGTTCTTTGTCAGTCCCACTACAGCATGTTTGGCTGAAGTATAAGCACTTGACATAGGTGCAGCCACGGTACCATGAATGGAAGCCATATTGACAATAACACCGCCTCCATTCCTCTCCATGGCTTCTATTTGATATTTACATCCATAAAATACGCCATTGAAATTAATATCAATTACTTTTTTCCATCCATCGAGACTGTAATCTCCCGTTAGTGCAGCCTCTCCACCAATACCAGCATTATTGCATGCAATATCAAGCCGGCCAAATGTCTTGACAGCGTAACCAACCAAGGCCTCATTGTCAGCGGGAGATGAGCTATCTGCTTTGAAAAACACAGCTTCTCCTCCTAGAGATTCAATTTGTTTTACGGTTTCATTCCCCGCTTGCTCGTTGATATCCGAGACAACGACTTTTGCACCTTCTTTACCATAAGCCAATGCAACTGCCAGTCCGATCCCCGAACCCGCCCCTGTTACTAAAGCTACTTTATCTGCTAAAATTTTCATATGATATAAATTTTATGATACAGACAATTTACTAAAAGCAATGCGGAATCAAGTCAAAAAGGCCACTTACTTCAATTAAAACGAAACTAAAATGACATTTCTCGGCGGCTTAGTTCTGTAGCTGCGGATATTTTTTATATAATCTATCCAAAAACAAACGCCCCATCAATTGAAGCCTCGCCTGTGTTTCGAACATACCTGAACCTGGAGAAATAATACCATGTGGCATACGCTGAACAGTGCCGTAATAAATAATATCGAGCCCATTTCCATTGACGTCAAGATGCATTTTCTTAGGTTTCAAGCCCATGACAGAGCCCATGCGTGTTACTTTTTCAGAATTAGTAATCTGCGCAGTTCGCGCATCGAGCAAGGTTTCATGATCAAAAACCAAATGATCTCTCACCTCACCCTCATCAAAAAATACGTAATGCAACTCGTTGTTGCTAAGCACCAGATAAGAAGCGTTATCCCGTTCATTATAACGAGCCTTTACACCTACAGCCGCCCAAGCAACAGTCTTGGCCGCTGTAGCTGCAGCTGAAGCAACTTTGTCGCCAACTGTTGCAATATACGCGCATTGCGTAAAGGCGTCGATCGGAGCGCCGTTCAACTGTTTTCTTAATTCACTAAATTCATCACTTAACAATTCATCCTTTACGCCTGGAGCTAGGGCAATCCCGGATTCACCTTCATACTTTTTGGCCGTCTCCTTTTGCTTTTTCATCATCATAAGAGAAATGAATACGCAAGCCACAACGATAACGGCAAAAATACCAATGTACAACATCATAAAATAAAATTTAGAATGGGTTTATAATTCAATAAAAAGTCCAAAAAGTGAACAACCTATTCAGGTTTCCTCTTTCTGGCACGATCGGCCGCAAAAATTTTGCCAGACTAAAGAATTTTATCCGGGTAGTGAATATTATTTAAAGCTGTCTGGTGCATATCAACCCAAATATCATTGTTTGACTGCTGTATAAGCCAATTTGGAGAGCTTCGCATGTCGGCATCCTCATCATTATTGTAAATGGATGGAAAATCAGACTCTTTGGCCCTAAGCAAAACAACGATCGTACCAGCCATGAGCAAAGGGATATCACCCAAAACGAGATTATAAAAACCATCTTCAAGCAATCCTGGACTAAAACGCTGTAAACTGTCATAACTACGTTCTAATTTGCCAATCAATTTTTCCAGTTCATGCGGATAATGAACCTCAACATAAGACTCAAACAAAGCCGAGCCTTTATTGTAGAATCCCGCTTTCATGAGGTTTAATGCTTCATTTCTATAAACCTGCAACCATCGATCCGAAGCAAGATCATGGTATTGCGCATCCGCCTCTTTACCATCACGTTTCAAGGCCCAAAGCTTAAGCTGCTCAAGCCGCTCCGTTGTTTCCATTCCATTTTTTTCCATAAGGCTATCGCTCCCGCTCTTTAAGTTCCATTTGTAATAGAATATCCCGCTTCTTACCTTCAATTAAAGACAAATTGCCTGCAACAAAAACACCTTTCTGTCCCGAATTTTTGCTAATACCATACACCGACGATTCATCATCAGGATCTGATGCACCTTCATAGCGAAATAAGTAGTCAATTCTGTACTGATCTGCATGAGCCAACAAATCGTCAAATTCAATATTATAATCTATCGTGTAACCTAAGTTGTTTAACTTTTCCAAGGCAACACTTGCAGAGGAGTATCCATGCATTCTTTCCATAGTTGATTGTTCTAAATCCGATCTAAATTCTAATTTTTATTATAAAACGATTGACAAAAGAGTTTTGTTTTCCGCAATTTGAAATAGTTTATTCGAAATCATATTTCTACTTTTGTGCTACCAAACACGATGAAATATGGCAAATCTAGCAGCACCAGCGTATCAGCATACACCTCAACTCGCTTTTCAACGATTACTCGATGTCTTATATACCTTACGGATTGAATGTCCCTGGGATAAAAAACAGACCATGGAATCCCTTCGACATTTGACCATGGAGGAAATGTATGAATTAACCGACGCCATTTTGGAAAAAGATTATCCAGAAATCAAAAAAGAGCTTGGTGACGTCTTGATGCATCTTGTATTCTATGCCCGCATTGCCGAAGAAGACGGACATTTCAACATCGTAGACGTACTCAATGCAATCTGTGATAAATTGATTACGCGCCATCCCCACATCTACGGCGACACCAGTGCTGATACAGAAGATCAAGTCAAATCCAATTGGGAAACAATCAAGCTCAAAGAAGGCAATACATCTGTTCTTTCCGGCGTGCCGAAAGGCCTACCCGCTTTGGTAAAGGCCTATCGTATCCAAGATAAAGTTCGCGGTGTCGGCTTTGACTGGGAAGATAAGAAACAAGTATGGGAAAAAGTAGAGGAAGAGCTTGCCGAATTTAAAGCAGAATTTAATCTGGAGACAGCACTTCCTATGGATCAGGAAAAAGCAGAAGGGGAATTTGGCGACCTCTTATTCTCCTTAATAAATTATGCACGGCATATTGGTATCAATCCTGAAAATGCTCTAGAACGCACCAACAAAAAATTCATTGAGCGATTTACCTATTTAGAACAAAAAGCCGCTGAAAATAAGCAGCTGCTGCAGGAAATGAGTTTAGAAGAAATGGACGTTTATTGGAATGAAGCTAAAAAATTAAAAAAATAAAGCAATTCCTAAAAAGGGAGTCACCGACCGAATTTAATTCGACTTTGTCAAATTTATGCGTAAATTCGCAGGAATATGGAAACAGTTGTTAGCGGTATCAGAAGTACCGGAAAATTACATTTAGGAAATTACTACGGCGCATTGAGCAATTTTGTGAAAATGCAAAACGAATATAATTGCTTTTTTTTCATTGCGGATTTACATTCACTAACGACCCACCCCACTCCTCATGGACTTCAGGGAACGGTTCGCCAAGTTATTGTTGAATATCTAGCTGCAGGAATAGACCCCGAAAAATCGACTATTTACGTTCAATCAGATGTTCCAGAAGTTGCGGAACTCTATCTATACATGAATATGAATGCCTATCTCGGCGAGCTTGAACGTGCTACAGCATTTAAGGATAAAGTTAGAAGCAATCCCGACAATGTTAACGCAGGTTTATTGACCTATCCGGTCTTGATGGCCTGTGATATATTGATTCACCATGGCACAAAAGTTCCAGTAGGAAAAGATCAGGAACAACATTTGGAGATGACGCGGACTTTTGGCAATCGCTTCAATCGCTTATACAACGTAGATTATTTTAAAGAAGCATTTGCATTCTCCTATTCCGACAAATTGGTGAAAGTTCCCGGACTTGCAGGCCAGGGAAAAATGGGTAAATCCAATGGTGAGGCAGATTGTATTTATCTATCGGATAGTGAAACCGTAATTCGTAAAAAGGTGATGCGTGCTGTATCCGATTCTGGCCCAACTGAGATGAACCAGCCTAAGCCTGAAGCTATCCAAAATCTTTTTGATTTAATGAAGGTCGTATCTACTGCAGATACGTTACAGCATTTTGATGAACTCTATAACAAATGTGAAATTCGTTATGGTGATTTCAAAAAACAATTGGCAGAAGATATGGTACTTGCAACCAACGATGTACGCTCCCGTATTGAGGATATATCAAACGATGATGCATACATTGCTAAAGTTGCAAAAATGGGCGCTGAAAAAGCAAGCGAATCTGCGCACAAGACACTGAAAGAGGTTCGTGAGATTATTGGTATTAAAAGATTTTATTAAGCTAGAAATAATATGCACATCGCTATCGTTGGAAATATAGGTGCCGGCAAAACAACGTTGACCGAAATGTTGGCCAGTCACTTTAAATTTGAACCTCAGTTTGAAGCTGTAGACAACAATCCTTATCTGGAAGATTTTTATTCGGACATGAAACGCTGGGCATTCAATCTTCAGATTTTTTTCCTCAACAGTCGCTTTAGACATATTGTAAAATTGCAGGAAACTGGCATTGATATGATTCAGGATCGTACCATTTATGAAGATGCTTATATCTTTGCCGAAAACTTGTATGATATGGGTTTAATGAGCGCACGTGATTTTGAAAACTATAGTAATATTTTTCAAAGCATTATCCACTATATCAAACCGCCAGATTTATTGATTTACCTCAAAGCCTCTGTCCCTACCCTGGTGAATAATATCCAAAAAAGAGGCCGTGACTATGAATCCGCAATTCGCTTGGATTATCTGTCGAAGCTGAACGATAAATACGATAAATGGATCAATAATTACAAAGAAGGTAAGGTCATGATTCTGGACAAGGACAATCTGGACTTCACCAAAAACCCAGAAGACCTCGGCGATATCATTCAAAAGATCGAAGCCGAATTATTCGGATTGTTCGAATAATCAACGAATTAAAAAGCCTGTAAAATAACGTTATTTTACAGGCTTTTTGATAAATTCCAATTGCCCATCCATTGATAAAAAATAAAAGATGAAATTTTTAGGTATTATCCCTGCTCGATATGCATCGAGCAGATTCCCTGGAAAACCCCTGATCGACATCGAAGGAAAAACGATGATCCAGCGTGTCTACGAACAGGTCAAAAAATCAACAAAATTAAACGAAGTTGTTGTCGCAACCGACGATCAACGGATAGCACAAACTGTACTTTCCTTTGGTGGCAAAGTCGTCATGACAGCAGAGCACCACCAATCGGGAACAGATCGTTGCGCCGAAGTTATAACGGATATAGAAGGTTATGATGTTGCCATCAATATACAGGGTGACGAACCCTTTATTGACCCCGCGCAAATTGATCTTTTAGCACATTGTTTTGAAGATACCACTACGCAGATAGCGACCCTAGTCAAAGAAATTACTGCGGAGGAAGAACTATTCAATGTAAACATCCCTAAAGTTGTCCGAAACAGCAAAGGAGAAGCAATCTACTTTAGTAGGCAGACCATTCCTTTTTTAAGAGGTGTGGAAAAAGACCAATGGTTACAAAAGCAAACATTCTATAAACATATCGGAATATATGCTTACCAGGTAGATACATTAAAAGCCCTGACACAACTTCCCATTTCTATGCTAGAAGAAGCAGAGGCATTGGAACAGCTGCGCTGGATAGAAAACGGTTACACCATTCAAACGGCAATTACAATGCATGAAACTGTCGCGGTGGATACAAAAGAAGACCTCGCTAAAATATTAAGACTATTTTTTAATAAATAGTAAAGCTTACCGGTGTTCGGTATAGTATAACGACCGGACACCTTCCAATAGTACCTGCTTATCCGAATCACTTAATTTGATCATCTGCGCTTTTGCTCTGATCAATTCATCCAATTGCAATTTGGTACTCACACCAACGAGTGCTGTACCAACAGCTGCGTTAGAAAGCACATAAGATAGTGCAACAATCATATTGTCTTTTCCGATACGTTTGGAAAGATTTGCCAAGTTTCTCACGATATGGGCCACCTCTCCCGAACTATACTGAAGAAAAGGTTCAATAGGTTTGTTGATGAGAACACCTTTGGCTAATACACCGCGTACGACGATACTTACACCCCGTTCTTCCAACAAGCCACTGATTTCTTCTACTGGTCTTCTATCCAATAGACTGTATTGCATCATTACTGAGGCAATGTCAGATTTGGACAAAAATGCCTTGATAACGTTTGGGCGAATTGATGAAAGGCCATAAGCACGGATTTTCCCTTGTTTCTTCAACAACTCAAACGCTTCAACAATCTCCTCTATCGGATCTTCTATTGTACCACCATGTAACTGATAGAGGTCGATGTAATCCGTTTTTAAACGTGACAACGAACCTTCCACAGCCTTGATAATATAGTCCCTCGAAGCCTTCCAATCCCAACCGGATCCATCTGCACGCCAAAGGTTACCAACTTTCGACGCCAAAACAATATGCTTGCGAAAGCTTTGCACACTCTCCCCGACGATCATCTCGTTTAGGCCTTTATCGTAGAGATCAGCGGTATCAAAGAAAGTGATCCCGTTCTCGTAAGCTTTTTGGATAATATCTTTGGATTGTTTGGACTGATTGCCTTTTAGCGACATACAGCCCAAACCTATTTCCGAAACGATTAAGCTTGTATTTCCTAATTTACGTTGTTCCATCTGCACCAATATCAAGCAATTCTACCTCAAACACCAATGTGCTGTTTGCAGGAATTTCACCTGTCGCCCGTTCGCCATACGCTAATCTACTAGGTATAAAAAATTTATATTTTGCCCCTTTGGACATTAACGGGATTCCAATCTGCCAACCCTTGATCACCTGACCCAAGGATAGTTTCAATGGCTCCTTACGGTCGTATGAGCTATCAAATTGCTTTCCATTGAGTAAGGTACCTCTATAATGTACTGTTACCTCATCGTCACTTTTTGGTTTTGGACCTTCCGCCTCATTTAGAACAAGATATTGAATTCCTTCAGCTGTAGATTTCATCCCAACAACCTTTGCATTTTCGGCAAAAAATTTATCTTCTTCAGCACGGCTAGCAGCCTCTTTTTTAGCACGAACGTCCATGATCGCCTGCTGGATAACAGCTCTTCCTTGGCCATCTTCCAATAGCGATTTCTCCCCTTTCAAGACATCCGAAATTGCTTTTGCAATAACATCTGACTTCAAGTAATCGATCTCAATAGATTTTAGTGAATTTCCGATATCGGCACCAAACGCATATGACACAGAATCGGCCTTCGTTTTCAGTTGATTTGTTGTACTTGATTTAGTTGCGACGACCTTCTTCTTCGCCGTCATGTTCGTTTTTTTTTGTTGGGCAAATCCTGTGACTGTTGTCAAGGATAATAGGGCTAATGCAATATACTTCATGTTTGTTCAACGGTGCTTCTGCACGATTTCATTTATAATTTCCTGCGTGATATTAGGGTAATCAACTTCAACCCTAGATTTACTGTTGAGCCAGGCTTCTATCGCCAGCATGTTTTTCTGTTTTAAGCTCGAAATTACAGGCACCCCCATCTCTTCCAATGACGCTGCATTCAAATGCTGCTCATATTGGTTTTTCATCGGGATAACTAACAGTTTCTTTTTCAAATATAACGCTTCTGCCGGTGTTTCAAAACCTGCCCCACATAAAACTCCAGAAGAAGATGCCATACTATCAATAAAAGATTGGTTATTGATCGGTCTTATCGTTACATTTTTCATGTCAAATGCCTTCGAATTATGTTTGCTAAAAACATCCCACTTCACATCCGGAAACTTCATCAAATGCTTTAAAAGATGCGCATCGTCATATGCTGGGAGGTAAACCGTATAATGTCCCTGATCTGTCACGTTCAATTCACGAACAGCATTACGGATAACCGGTTGGTAAATATTCTTGGCGTACCGCTTGAAATGGAAACCATAGGAATGGGTAGACGGAGCATAATTTTTCATAATAAATTTGCCCAGCATATCACTATCTTCTGGCTTAGGACTCGATGGATCTAAGGCAGCGATCTGATGGCTCAACCCAATGCAGTCCAAATCTTTTGAATGACAAGCCCAAGCAGAAATCGGTTCAAAATCATTGATCACCAAATCATAGTTTTCTATAGGCAAGCTCTTAATTTCATTCGTAAATTTACGGATCGTCGAACTCATAAATGTTTTCCACAGATCTACTCCGCCGGATTTACCAAAGATAAAACTCAACCCGTGAAAACGGTATTTCACTTCGAAAGGTAATGATAGATCTGCTTGAATTCCACTAACCAAAACATCGACTTCCCCTAACTCTCTCAAACAGGGGACAATATCCATTGCCCGGCTCAGATGTCCATTTCCTGTCCCTTGTACGGCATACAATATCTTCATAACGACTGTATTTTGTGTCGGCAAATTAATCAATTTTAACGAGTATCAATATTATTTTATTGTTTAGTTATGTTAAGAAAATATAAATTAACATCAATAAAAAAAATCGTTAATCCATTTTTAATTTTCCTTTACGTATATTTAATATCAACAATTAATTAATAGCCAGTTTGATACCCCATGAAGTCTCTATTTTATCGAATGCTTTGCATAGTCGCCATGCTAATTTTAACATCGTGGGGATTTTTTGCTCATAAAAAAATTAATCATTATGCCGTCTTTGCGCTCCCCGCTCAGTTGGCTAAGTTCTATAAATCCAATATTGACCTTATTACCGAAAAAGCTGTTGATCCAGATAAACGCTGCTTCACAGACAGCGCTGAAGGCCCAAGACATTTTATAGATTTAGAGGACTACCGCAAGGAAAGTACAGTTGACTCCATGCCGATACATTGGTCACAGGCCAAAGAGAAATTTCAAGAAAGGCAATTGTTAAAAAATGGTATTGTGCCCTGGCAAATCAATCTTACCTATCAAAAGCTTGTTAAGGCCTTTCAAGCAAAAGATTATAAACGGATCATCAAACACTCAGCAGAACTCGGCCATTATATTGCTGATGCCCATGTTCCATTGCACACGACTAAAAATTATAATGGACAGCTGACGAATCAACTCGGTATACACGCATTCTGGGAGAGCCGCTTACCGGAAATGTTTTCAGAAAAATACAACCTTCGCGTTGGAAAAGCCAACTATATCAAAGATCCCTTAGCGGAAGCCTGGGGTATCGTCCGTGAAAGCAATCGCCTTGTGGATTCTGTATTGAGCATTGAAGCCCGGCTTAATCGTCAATTTAAGGCATCTCAAAAAAAATCTTTTATTGAGCGAAACAATCAATTGGTATGGACCTATTCCGACAGTTATGCTAGAGCTTATCATGAAGCCATGAACGGTATGGTTGAAAGGAGAATGCAAAAAACCATTTTACGCGTTGCTTCCTATTGGTATTCAGCCTGGCTCGAATCCGGCCAACCCGACTTGACTAACATCGAAAAAATAAAAAGCAGCGACAAGCAAGATCACATCGATATAACGGGGAAAAAGCGTATCGGCCGAGAAGAATGGATGTAAGAAGGTTACAAAATATCATCCGGACTACCAGTATTATTCATGCCGGACTATTTATTTTTTAGTCAGCTAAGCTACTTTTGCAGCGTAAAATCTAGGAAAGCATGTTGAATAAGAATATTACGTTAACAAACCTTGCATTAGTGCTGAGTATTGGAGCTGCGACTGCTCAGATTAAAGACACAACCACTTTGGGCGAAGTCATCATTAATCAAAATCGCTTACAGATCCCTTTTTCAAAACAGAGCAAAAATATCCAAATATTGACGCAGGAAGATATACAGAGACTACCAAATCGATCAATCAACGAGTTGCTTAGCAATATCCCAGGCGTTGATATTCGCCAACGTGGACCATTTGGTTCGCAGGCAGATATAAGTATCGACGGTGGGTCTTTTGAACAGACGGCGATCCTACTCAATGGTGTTAAAATCACTGATCCACAGAGTGCCCATCACAACATGAACCTTCCGGTTCCTCTAGAGGCCATCGAGCGCATCGAAATAATTCGGGGGCCGGCTTCACGGATTTTCGGTATTAATGCACTAACCGGTGCCATTAACATCGTAACAAAGAAAATTGAATCAAATCAAATTAGCGCCCAGGTATATAGTGGTTCTTCATTCAAAGATAATGAGCAGACAAGTGCAGGCAAGTATTATGGTAAAGGTGTTCAGCTTGGCTCACAGTTCTTAACCAAGCAAACAAGCCACGGTTTATATTTTGGTCACGAAGATTCGAATGGACAACGCTATAATACAGCCTCCAACAATAATAAACTCTATTATGACGGTACATATCAACCGAATACAGCCAATATGATAAAAGCCAATGTTGGCTATATCAACAATCAATTTGGAGCCAATGGTTACTATGCTGCGCCGAGTGACAAGGAAGCTTATGAACAGGTTAAGACAGCTTTCGCTTCCCTGCAGTCCAAGCATCAATTAACACAGGCATTTTCCATCAGTCCACGTCTCAGTAATCGCTACAACGAAGATGAATATTGGTATTTAGGCAGAGAAACAACCAAAGGTAGATCCAAACATTACAGCAACGTCTTCGGAGCAGAAATCAATGCTACATTGGAGCAAAGTTATGGTACATTTGGCTTAGGATTAGAAAGTCGATTTGAACGCATCAATAGCACCAGTATTGGCGACCATAACCGGGAGAATTACGGCGGCTACCTTGAATTCAAAACAGAGGCGATCAAAAAACTGATGATCAACTCTGGTGCCTACATCAATTACAACTCAAAATTTGGCTGGCAGGTATTCCCGGGTCTAGATTTGGGATATGATATTACCGAACATTGGAAGATTGTAGTCAACGCAGGTTCTAGCCAGCGGATCCCTTCCTTTACGGATCTTTACACCAATCAGACAGCCAACGTCGGAAACCCCACACTGAGCTCTGAAAATGCCTATCAGATCGAAAGTGGTATAAAATACTTATCCAATCGGATTATTGCTCAAGCGGGCTATTTCCATCGAAGGATAAGCGATTTCATAGACTGGCAAAAAGAGGATGCCACTACAGGAAGCGGAACGATCATTCCCTGGAAACCAATAAATATTGGAAAAAATAAAATTGATGGATTCAATGCTTCATTCCGATATAATATCAATGATCCCAGCGCAACGACACGATACTTTACAACGCTAAGTTATAATTATCTCAACCCAAGCATAACATTAGCAGACGGGATACTATCCAAATATGCTATTGAAAGCTTAAGGCATCAAGTTATTGCCAACTTTACCATAAACCACAAGAACTGGATGTTAACTTCTGCAAACCGCTTTAATGAGCGTATCAGTTACAAATCTTATTTCATCGCTGACGTAAGAGGATCGTACCAACTCCACGACTTAAACATCTTTGTGGATGTTCAGAATATATTTGACAAGAGTTATATAGAAGCTGCCGCCGTTCCAATGCCCGGTCGTTGGTTTAGTATCGGCGCAAAATATAAACTGAACTATTAAACCCGATCAAATGGCAAAATCGGTTCTCTTCCCTTTTCCCATCAATTATAAAAAAGTCCCAAATGGAATGACCATTTGGGACTTTTCATTGTGCTATTGACACATAGAAGCATGTACCATGCCCTAGTTAAGAAAACGCCAACTATAAAATAAGTTACTTTTTCTTGGGAAGAACAGATAAAATTCCCCCAATTAAATGTTTTTGGAACTCGGGTTCGTCATAGGACTCATCGGTATGTCCAAGCCCGGTATAGAAGACTTTCCCTCCGTCGTAGGTCTGGGTCCAGGAGATTGGATGTTGATCCCCCATTTTTCCACCTTGGTAGCTTTTTTCATCCAAATTCATCAACACATGCAATCCGTCCTTCACGTCCTTGAAATTATACCATTCATCTTTGTGCCACCAGATCGGATCGAGGTGCTTGGTGGCCGCATGTTTTCTATCCAGCACATCAATTTTGGCTTTTTGTACGGCAGGATGAGATGCAAAATATGCCCCTACAAGGCCGTTATACCAGGGCCAATCAAACTCCGTATCCGTCGCTGCATGAATACCCACAAACCCTTTTCCTGATTGGATATACCGCACAAAAGCTTCCTGTTGCGCATTATCGAGAATATCGCCAGTTGTACTCAGAAAGATAACAGCGTCATATTTTTTCAATCCCTGATCTGTAAACAGAGCAGCATCCTCCGAATGATCAGATTTTATCTTTTCTTTATCTAGCAACTGTTTAAGTACCTGCGCACCCTTTTCGATGCTTCCGTGTCTAAACCCTTTTGTCTTGCTAAAGATCAATACTTGCCTTTGTGCCTGAACAGCAGCTGATATCCCCAACAGGAGAAACAGAAAAATGAAGATTCTATTCATGATATAAATGGTTATTATGATGATTTAAGTTTAGGTTTACTATTTTCCGCAACGAAATCGCGATAAAAATAGCTGTACAGAAATGCCGCGCATTCTCCCGATACACGGCTTTTCTGTTTTATTATTGTGTGATTAGCTCACGGTAAAAATCAAGACTTTCTATAATATCATCCTCAGAAACGTAGATATCATATTGACAACTGCCAATTTGGTCAAGCAATGCGAAACCGATCTGATTGGACAGGTTTTTCTTATCATTTCGCATCAGATCCAACAAGGCTGTATCAATGGATGAATCAAATGTGTAATCGTTGAAATATTTTCTAAAAGTTTGGATCAAATCGTTTAATTCATCCAAAGGCAAGCCATTCAATTTATGCGATAGATACCCCTCACAAATCATTCCTACTGCAATAGCTTCTCCATGTAATAAAGGTGAAGCATCGTTCAACAAAGAGTATCCCTCAATAGCATGACCAATTGTATGGCCAAAGTTTAAAATTTTACGCAGTCCTTTTTCTTTCGGATCCTCAAGGATAACACGGTTTTTGATCGAAACAGAATGTTTGACCAAAGAATTATCGATTTGATCGATCTCCAATGTTTTCACTCGCTCATAATAAGCCCGATCGAAGATCAGGCCATGTTTGATTACTTCAGCAAAACCTGAGATTAACTGACGTTGATCTAAAGTTTTCAAAAACTGGCTTGAAATAAAAACAGCCTGGGGTTGTGCAAAAGTTCCAATAATATTTTTCACACTTCCCATATCAATACCGGTTTTACCCCCTACTGATGCATCTACCTGGGAAAGTAAAGTCGTCGGAATTTGAATAAAATCCATCCCTCTTTTGAAAGTCGATGCGGCAAATCCTCCCATATCAGTCACCACACCACCGCCAAGATTGATCATCAATGAATGTCTATCAGCTCCGAAATCGAGCATATTATGCCATACACCAATACAGAAATCAATATTTTTATTTTCTTCGCCCGGATCTACTTCTATCACATCATAATTCGCTAAATTGGGTAAAGCTTGCTGAAATAGCGGCAAACAATTATCCAAAGTATTGGTATCCACCAATACGATGATCTTTGAGTAATTGCGCTCAGCTAAAAACGCCTCTAAAGAGGCCAACGTATCATCAAAATATACCTGATAGCCCAAACTTTCTATGACTTCCATTCTATGATTCTTTAAGGTTTAAGTTTTCTATTTACCAATATTGTTTAATATTACACCAATTTTATTTCCATCCCATCAAATTCAACAACATCTCCTGGTCTTAATTTGAGTCTTTTCCGGTAATCAACCTGCCCATTATACTTCACATACCCTTCCGCCACAACCCATTGAGCCATAGCACCATGCTCCACCCAATTTAAAGCTTTAAGTAACTGTATAAGCTGGATATATTCGCCCTCGATTTTAAATTCTTGCATTTCACAAAAATAGTGGTTTCACTGAGGAATACAAGAATTATCATCGTTTTAATGCTTACTAAATTGCTACATTTGCCTTATTGCAAATAAAGATTATGATTGAGAATTCTGAGCCCAAGACATTATCCTTTGATAATACAGAGATTGCTTTTAAAAGTAAAAGCGATAAGGATTTGGAAAGAGCGTATTGGTTATTCAAAATAATAGCGAATAACTTCTTGACAAAAGTAGGTCCGTCAATGACCAACTTTGCCCTGAACATAGGACTGCCTATCCAAGGCATTATCCGTAAAACAATCTTCAAACATTTTTGTGGTGGAGAAACCATCGCGGGTTGCGAAGCAGCAATCAACGAATTGGGAGAGAATGGTGTAGGGACAATATTGGATTATTCCGTTGAAGGAGAAGAAACAGAAAGTGCATTTGACGCCTGCTGCGAAGAGGTATTACGTACCGTAGTTGCGGCCAGTAAAAACAAGTACATTCCATTTTCAGTATTTAAACCAACTGGATTAGGACGTTTTGAGTTATTTGAAAAGGTCAACGCCAAAGAAACTTTAACAGAGGCAGAACAAGGAGAATACCAACGCATGTTGGATCGTACTGACCGTATCTGTAAAGCATGTCATGCCGCCGGTGTAAAAGTTTTAGTGGATGCTGAACATTCATGGATTCAAGATGCGATCGATGATATTGCACGTGAAATGATGGAAAAATACAATATGGAGAAACCAATTGTATATAATACTTATCAATTGTACCGTAGTGATAAGTTGGCATCTTTGAAAGCCGACTTTGAATACGCAAAAGTTAGAGGCTTTCACATGGGTGCTAAGATCGTTCGTGGTGCCTACATGGAGATCGAACGTGCTCGTGCTGCACAAAAAGGTTATTCCGATCCCATCCAGCCAAATAAAGAAGCTTCCGATAGAGATTATAATGAAGCTATTGAATTTATCTTGGACCACCTGGACAACTTTGGGCTAATGGCGGGTACACACAATGAGGACAGTAGCATGTTATTGGCGAAGGAAATTGACAGACGTGGTATCGATAGATCCACCGATCGCATCTTCTTTGCGCAATTATTGGGTATGTCTGACAACCTGAGCTTTAACTTAGCGGCACATGGCTATAATGTTGCTAAATACATGCCTTATGGACCGGTTAAAGCGGTGATGCCATACCTTTTCCGTAGAGCACAAGAAAATACTTCCGTCGCAGGAGCGACAGGTCGGGAGCTCGGGCTTTTGATCAAAGAAAAACAAAGAAGAAAAGCTAGTCGATAACGACTAGCTTTTTTTATAATTGGCGGGCATCAAGTCCATCTACTCAAGGAACTATGCTCAAATGGTCTCCAAGAAACACCCTACTTTTGAAAAGCACAAAAGCACTTTACCTATCACTCGACTCCCCTTCATCCTTTTGAAACAAGCTAATTACAAAATCATTCCATATTCTTGAAACTATTATTTATGTTTGCAAACTTTTCCCTTAAAACAAAGTTCATACTGGAAGGGTGCTCCCCCGGAGCTTAAAAGAATACGATTTGAAATGGAAGAAAAACTTAGATTATTTGATCTTGCACGTCAACAGATGGGCAAATACCCCGATCTTGATATGTTTGCACACAAAGTGGACGGCAAGTGGAATTATATCAAAACAGCAGATTTTCTTGAACAAGTAGACAGCCTCTCCAAAGGGCTGATTGAACTTGGCGTGAAACCCAACGAGAAAGTTGGCCTCATTGCCGGCAGCAGTATGGAATGGCATTTGATTGACTTTGCAATCCAGCAAATTGGTGCAGTGGTGGTGGCCATCTATCCAAATATTACGGATACAGACTATCAATATATCTTTAATGACGCCGAAATCAGGGTTTGCATCGTCAGTAACAAAAGCCTGTACGATCGCCTGATGAATCTAACCGACTCAATCTATACATTGAAGTATATTTTTTGTATCGCAGATCAGGAAGGCACACGTAGCTGGAAAGAACTGAATGATATAGGCTCCAATTGCTCCCTAGAAAAACTAGCAGCACTACGTGACCAGGTTAAACCTGAAGATCTCGCTACCCTGATTTACACATCCGGTACAACGGGCAAACCAAAAGGCGTAATGCTGTCACACAATAATATCTTTTCCAATGTATTGGGCGCAGCAGAAATTACCCCTTGTAAAGCTTATGACCGCGGACTGACCTTCCTCCCTCCTTGTCACGCCTACGAGCGTATGGTTTTATATACCTATATGTATCTTGGCTTTACGATCTATATCGCAGAATCTTTTGACAAGATTGGTGATAATCTGAAGGAAGTAAAACCTCATATCATGACCGTTGTCCCACGTATTCTTGAAAAAGTTTATGAGAAAATCATGAAAACAGGTCATGATCTCAGTGGTTTCAAACGCAAAGTATTTGATTGGGCTGTTTCAGTTGCAGAAGAATATGATCCAAATTCTGAGAAAAGAAGTCTATCCTATAATCTCAAACTAAAGCTTGCCAAGAAACTTGTCCTTAACAAATGGTATGAAGCATTAGGTGGCGAATTACTTACCGTTGCCTCTGGATCAGCCTCTCTTCATAGTAAACTAACACGTGCCTTCTTAGCTGCAGGAATTCCATTATATGAGGGTTACGGCATGACCGAAGCCTCCCCACTCATTTCGGTCAATCATTATATCAAAGGAATACGCATAGGTACTGTTGGGCTTCCTGTCCGTTTTGTTGAAATAAAACTTGCTGAAGACGGAGAAATATTAGTAAAAGGCCCTAATGTCATGATGGGATACTATAAGAACAAGGCCGAAACGGATAAAACGATCATTGATGGATGGCTGCATACCGGAGATATAGGAAAGTGGGAAGATGAAAAATTCTTGAAAATCATTGACCGAAAAAAAGAGATGTTCAAAATTTCGGGCGGGAAGTACGTCATACCACAACCTATCGAAACCAAGCTCGTTGAATCTAAATTTATTGAACAGGCAATGGTTATCGGTGACGGGATGAAGTTTGCTTCTGCCTTTATTGTACCAAACTATGCCCATTTGTTGGATTGGGCCAGAACAGATGCTCCTGAACTTGCAACCATGACAAAGGATGATTTTCTGACTGACCCTGCCATTGTAAAAAAAGTCAATCAGGAGGTACGTCGTGCGAACCAGCACTTTGGTAACTGGGAGCAGATTAAGAAACCAATTATTTTAACAGATGAATTTACTATTGAAAATGGAGAGTTAACACCAACCTTGAAAATGAAACGAAAAGTAATTCTCGAACATCATCAAGAAGAGTTCAATAACCTCTATCAGATGGAGATGGATTAAGGATTAACAAATCAAAATTTTGACATAGCGCGCTATATTTATACGAGTAAAACATGAAATTATTAAAGGATAGAATCCTTCATGACGGTAAAAGTCTTGCAGGAGGCATACTTAAAGTAGACAACTTCATCAATCACCAGATGGACCCCGTATTGATGAAATCTATTGCGGTGGAATTTGTCCGTCGTTTTGCAGACCTCCCGATCAATAAAATCATTACAATTGAAGCAAGCGGAATAGCCCCAGCGATCATGCTTGGCTACCTTTTGGAATTACCGGTTGTATTTGTAAAAAAAGCAAAACCGACCACCATGGCTGATATGTATGTAAGCCAGGTGCATTCATTTACCAAGAACCGAACCTATGACATCTGTGTCAGCAAAGAGTTTCTTACGCCGAGCGACAATGTTCTTTTTATAGACGATTTTTTGGCCAATGGGAATGCCGCTTTTGGTATGCTCGATCTCGTTAAACAATCGGGGGCTTCAGTATTGGGCATGGGATTTATTATTGAAAAATCCTTCCAGGAAGGTGGCAAAAGATTAAGAGAATTGCCCGATTTAAGAATTGAATCGTTAGCGCGGATAAAGTCGCTTGAAGTGAATAAAGTCAGTTTCGAAGAAGAATAGCAAAAAGAAAAGCCTCATCTTCCTAAAGATTGAGGCTTTTTTATTCAAACAACAAGATAAATTCTTTCTAATCCCAACGGTAGTCGTTGTAAAAATCTTCAGGATGTCTGCTAATTGCAACATCTTTTACAATCCGGATATTGGCTGCTCCCAAGTTGACATTCAACATAAAAGAAGGTACGTTTGCTGAAAAATTCCAACGACCATTGCGCATATACACGTAACCTCCTCTGTAAGGATCGTAGAATGTTTTGTAATCTCTAAAGTATACATGGTGTCTACTATCGTAACGATGTGCACTTGCCCAGGCCGGTGCTCCATGACGGTATCCTTTTCGGTATGACTTAGCTACTTCTTTATGATACTTACGGTCTTCTTTTTCGCGTTTTTCTAAATATTTTCGATATTCCTTATCCCTTTTCTCTTCATATTTTCTACGCTCTTTGTCCTGTTTCCATTCACGTTCATGTCCACGATGTTGAGCCGAAGATTGTTGAGGAGCGATTAAAACCAGCCCTCCAATTGCCAACGCGAAGTATATCATCTTTCTCATAACAGTATAATTTAAATTTAAAAATCAATTCCACTCTGCCTGTGTTCCATTCTTTTTTACAAGCGTTTCTATGGGTATGACTTCAATGTTTGAACAAAGGTTTAATCGATCAAGATGAATTTAATTTGTGCTGCAATATATAGAATCCATTACTTCAATTTAACGTATCTTTGTACCATGTCAAATACGGGATATATCACTGAAGATACCATTGTTGCATTAGCGACATCTTCCGGAACAAATGGCGCTATTGCTGTCATACGCGTTTCGGGCCAAAATGCCATAAAAATTACGAACGAAATATTTAAAGGAAAGAACCTACTTCAACAAGCATCACATACCATCCATTTTGGAACCATACGCGATGGCGAAGAGATCATTGACGAAGTATTGGTCTCCTTATTTGTAGCTCCGAACTCCTATACGAGAGAAAATTCGGTGGAAATATCAACGCATAACTCCAAATATATTATCGAGCGCGTTGTAAATTTACTCATCAAAAAAGGAGCACGTGCCGCCCGTCCGGGAGAATTTACCCTACGTGCATTTCTCAATGGCGGAATGGATTTATCCCAAGCAGAAGCAGTTGCCGATTTAATTGCATCTAATTCTGCAGCCTCACATCAAGTGGCGATGCAGCAGATGCGTGGCGGCTTTTCCAATCAGCTTAAATCCCTTCGTGAAGATCTCATTCACTTTGCTTCACTGATTGAATTAGAGCTTGATTTTTCGGAAGAAGATGTGGAATTTGCCAACAGAGATCAGCTAAAAAATCTAATCAATAAAATACAGGTTATTGTTCAAAAATTAGTGCAGTCTTTTGAACAGGGTAACGTCCTAAAAAATGGTGTTCCTGTTGTTATTGCCGGGAAACCTAATGTAGGAAAATCAACCCTATTGAACGCTTTTTTAAACGAAGAACGTGCCATTGTTTCAGATATTGCAGGAACAACGCGCGATACCATTGAAGATGAAATTAATATTCATGGCGTCACGTTCCGATTTATTGACACAGCAGGTATACGTGAGACGGCAGATGTTATTGAAGCAAAAGGTGTTGAGCGTACCCGTGAAAAGATGAAACAGGCGAGATTGATCATTTACCTATTTGACCCTACACAGGACAAAGTCGAGGAAGTACAAGCGCAATTACCTGAAATCGAGCGCCTACAAATTCCATTTGTCACCATTATCAATAAATCAGATTTGCTTTCTGAGGCGCAAAAAGAGGTTTACAATGTCCTTAATCCGCTTTACATTTCAGCGAAAGAACAAATCGGTGTCGAGGAACTGAAAGACGAATTGATCAATCGTGTACATTTAGGAAATTTAAATACCGACGATGTCATGGTCACCAACATCCGTCACGTAGAAGCGCTACAAAAAACAGCAGATTCACTGGAACGCGTAATCTATGGGATTGACAATCCTGTCACTTCTGATTTCCTAGCGATGGATATACGCCAAGCCTTATATCATCTTGGTGAAATCACCGGAAGTGTTTCTACAGACGATTTATTGGATAATATCTTTTCCAAGTTTTGTATCGGAAAGTAAATCTTAATTAACGATAATAAACAATAACCATCATTGATTATAAATCACTTAAAATAAACATTTTAAGTGATTTTTTTCATTATTAATGTTTATCTTTAAAATGTATTACCGCTCAAATAAAACTGAATAGTCCTGGTTTTCTTCAAAATTAAACCCACCTACTTTCCAGCTATACTGTCCATTAGAATTTCTCACAGCTACATGGACTGGACTTGCCGTAGTGCTATGATTATAAAAAACAACTATTGAAGATTCACTTTTTTCGATATTAATTTTTATTACGGTATCGCATACTCTAAAAATCAGGATGCATTAAATAAATTTTGGACATATAATCAACGTAGAATATTCATTTTGTCTGCGATAATCTTTGCAATACTTCACTATAAGCGCTACAATATGACTTTTGAAAACCTATTATTAATCCCATTTTTATTGGCTTTCTATTTTTCAAGGGGTTGGATCCTAGAATATGCTAGAGCTCCATATGGATTTATTTACAGTTGCTTACTGCATATACTATATAACTTCCTTTTATCGGTCAAATATACTTTAAATAACTTCTCTAGTTATAGATTCAATTACAATAATGCATTTAGTGGTTTTTATGTACCTAAAATGGATAAATTAAAGCACGGGAGTGATTTTGACAACCTTACTGGTTACTTACATTTATTCTTACAGACTAATTTAAACGCTCCAAAGGAGACAAAGAGAAAATTCCACTGGAGATCTTTCCATTCCATTCATAGTAGTAGGCTTGCCTCCTTTTGATAATAACCTTTTTGCTCCTAGGCATCCGCTCTTTGTCCACGGGTTGTATAACAGTGATCTCGTAATGGTTGGCCTGGGTATTATTGACTTTAATTTCGATAGCTTTTTCAAAGCCGTACGAATATACACCTAACTTGTAAACGTCCTGTCTCGGAAAATTAAATGTTTTCGTTGAATCAATAACGATTTGTTTTCTTAGTCTGGAAGAAAACATGCAATGTCTATATTGCGGAACATGGACAATATTTCGATAATTTTTCTTTTTGTTAATATATATGGAAAGTAATTCGAAGTAAAACGGAGTTCTACTGCTCATCTCGTTTTTCTCATAAGTTTCCAAATAATAGTTGATCGTTACTGAAATAGAATCGTTATCTTTTTGGACTGACTTTTCCCGTACCGATACCCTGGGTAATCTTTTTTCCAGGTGTGGATTTAAAATTACTGTATCTCCCTTTACTTCCCAATCTCCTCTATTCGTATAGGATTCAAATGTATAGGGGAAAATAGGATCTGCTTCAATAAGCTCAAATGTGCTGTCTAGATTTAGAGTCAGACGGGTCGAATATTCCCCATACGTACCGAAGATCGGTTTAGAAGCTTTTTGAGCAAATACGGAGAATACTAGTGAAAAATAAAGAAGTGCTGACAACAATACTTTGATCATAATCCATTTTTCCTTTGCTTTGTTAGGGATAGAATACAAATATATCACAAAATGTTCACCTAATTTACTCTTTGTTCTTCTTAAACAGGAAAAGTTATTTTTTCACAATACTATAAACCACAACCGGAAGGCACAATACGGTTAATATTACAGAGAACCTTTTGAAGATCAGCAAATCTTTCCGTTTTTTTAATAATTCTTGGTCCGATAGTTCGCTTAATTCTTTTTCTTTCATGCTATTTTTAATTAAGATCCTATGATAAAATACTTAATAATACCTTGTAAGTTTTCTTGTTGTGTCAGCGATACAGGTATCATTTGCTAATAATGGCTTCTGATCAAATATAAATATCTTCACGAACATTTATCAAATTATTTCCTTTTTAGGATATATTGTACTTACCACAGTCTTTTATCGGTAATAATGGAGAAACAACGTCTTTAACAAATTGCCGATAGCACGATACAACAAAAAGACAAGGTCCTACCATGGTAAAACCTTGCTCTTATTAGTGAACAAAAAACATACAGATCCGGCGCAGAACGGGGGCAATAGCTAGTTGGCTTCAAGCTGAATAACCCCCGAAATTAGTCCTTCACCTTTTGCCCTTACCCGTATTTCACCTTTGTTTTTGCTCGTGACAATCGCCAAGGCTTTACCATGAAAAGCATTGCGAGAAGCTGATTGGAAGCTTGTCAGATCCGTCGTATTGCCATTGTCTGTCGCCACAATTTTTGCACCGTCTCCCTTCACCTCAAATTCGATTTTATCGTCTGCATCAGGAACGATCGTACCAAACTCGTCCACGATATAGGCATGCACAAAGGAAAGTTCTTTGTTTGCCGAATTGAAAGTCAGGTTTTCTGAAGACAATTGTATACGATGCGCTTTTGCTGCCGTACGGATCGTTTTACTTAGCAGTTTCTTGCCACCTTGAAACGATATTACTTCAATCTCCCCTGGTTCAAATTCAACGGCCTTAAATACAAGGTCGTACCGGTCTGGGTCTCTGGACTGCTCCCCTATCTTTTTACCGTTCAGATAAAGCTCCACCCGGTCAGCCTGATTAAAATACACGACGATATCTACCCGGTCACCTTGCTTCCAATTCCAATGAGGCAATACATGTAAGATCGGCTTTTCTGTCCATACGCTTTGATACAGATAGTAGACATCTTTCGGAAACCCGGCTAGATCCACAATACCAAAGTACGAACTTCGTGCCGGCCAGGTGTACGGTGTGGGTTCGCCGAGATAATCAAATCCCGTCCATACATACATCCCAGCAATATGGTCATACCTTTCCATCAACCTCAAGCTTGTCTGATGATTTGAACCCCATGGTGTGAATACATTGTCGTAAGCCGATATGTTCCTGTCTTCATTCCCGCCAGAAAAAGGAATATCCCATCGTTCAGGCCACATGCGGCTAGAATCATAAGGAACCAAATCATACGTTCCGCGGCTTTCCAACGCCGAAGTGCTTTCCGTTACGATAAACTTCTTTCCGGGGTGATCCTGTGGGAAGCTTGCCCATTTCTTATGGTTATAGTTGTAGCCAATCAGATCTACCGCCGAACTCATCAGCACCGGATTGGCTTTGGAGAGCTCATTATTGGCAATGGTGGTTGGACGTGTGCCATCTAGACTATCGACGATTGCTGCCAGCGCGATCGGAATCGCTGTACCATCAGCTTTGGAATGCCATTGCTCCTGCGCTTCATTGCCCAGGCACCAAATAAACAGCGACGGATGATTCCGATCCCTTTTGACATGGTCAACAAAGTCCCGCTTGTACCATTCGTCCCAGTATAAATGATAGTCATAAGGGTTTTTATGCCCTTTCCAGACATCGAAAGTTTCACTCATCACGACAAAACCCAAGCTGTCGCAAAGGTCCAAAAACGCTGGAGCCGCAGGGTTGTGTGAGGTGCGTATCCCATTGACCCCCATTGCTTTCATGATGCGGAGCTGACGTAATGCTGCCGACGTATTGAATGCCATGCCCAAAGCGCCGAGATCACTATGTAAACAGACACCCCGGATTTTAAGCTGCCTCCCATTCAGTATAAAGCCCCGTTGCTGATCGAAGCTAAAATTACGTAAGCCAAATTTCGTAAGCTGTTCATCTAAAACCCGACCATCAACAATAAGTTTAATTTTTGCAGTATATTGATAGGGATTTTCAATACCCCATAAGACGGGATTTTCGAGGACTATCTGCTGAGCGATGGAGTACAGACCTGCTTTGACAGCGCTCAACATGGTACGTTCGCTTGCGACAACAGCACCTTGAGCCGAAAGAACCTCTGTCAGTAGCGTAATCTTTTTTGATTCCTCAAGGTTATGCTCAATTTCCAGGGAGAGATCCACGACAGCACGTTTCTCACTGAGCTGCCCAGCTCTTATGAAGGTACTGTTCGTTCCTATGCTGACTGGATTCCGGCTGATTAATTTGACATCCCGATAGATCCCCGACCCCGAATAGAAACGCGAGTTGGGCTGATTCTTATTGTTTACTTTTACTGAAAGCAGGTTGTCTCTACCATCCCAGTATAAATAAGGGGAAAGCTCATATTCAAATCCGATATAACCATTGGGTCTTTTTCCTAAAAAATGCCCATTGATCCAGACTTCACTGTTTTCGTACACACCTTCGAATGCAATAAATATCCGTTGCCCGTACTCAGCCTGAGCCAGCTTAAACGTTTTTTGATACCATCCTACGCCACCATCGAGGTAAGCAGCCCCGCTACCTGCGGGGCTGTTTTCTCTAAATGGCATTTCGATACTCCAGTCATGGGGTAGATCGAGTTTTCGCCAGCCCTCTCCTTTTCGTCCATGGCCATATTGCTGGCTGCTGTCCAGTTTAAACCACCAGCCCCCATTAAAATCAATAACCTTTCTGGACTGTCCCCTTAAGGAGACCGTCGCCCCCAATAACAGGAAGAGCAGGATCATCATTCGGCTATATCCTGTGTGAAATAGTCGCTTCAACATAGGCTTATTTAGTCTTATTGGTATCCGAGGCATTTTCGGTCAAACTCTCCTTGTAGGCCTTGCTGATAAAATTAAAGGTCAGCATAGCTGCTCCGTCGTTCGAAAGCACAGGATCCCGCAATACCGCCAGTTGCATCGTATTCTCGGTCAGCGACATAATACGGACATCGCCCCAGTCGACAACGATCCCATCTTGTGGCTTTCCATGTAAAGGCGAAGCGCCGGTCATACGGATGGTTTTCTTTTCGGTATCGATATTAAAAGTCCCCTTCTGGACTTTCCCCAGCATAGCATGATTCACATTGATGTTTGCACCGCCTTTCAGATCAAAAGTCATACTTCCATAATCACCGGCAGGCATAAGCCAGCTATTGCCTTTCCAATCGGGTTCCCAGCTCCAGCTATCGCTATTTAAAGGCGCGGCTGTTTTATTGATGCTTCCCCACCAGTCACCGGTGCCGTAAAAATACATTGGACCTTTAAAGTAGCGGGAAATACCCTCAGCATCCAGATCGAGGTACCAGGTTTTCTCTTCCCCTGCCCCGCCCGTCAATAAGCTCCAGGTCTCGTCACTGATAAACTCGGCATACATCTGATCGATTTTAAATGTCACAGGCTCGCCATAGACAATACCACCACGCGTCTCGACACCAAATTTAACGGTGTACTCACCGGGAAAAGGCATTTTCAGGGTTACCTTTTTCTCCTGACTCCGTCCTTGTGGATGTTCCCACAATGGGGTGTATTTTGAATCCATCAAGCTGGTTAAATACACAATATTGGGATTGCTGGCGTCATGTTCAACGATAAAGGCCTTTCCCTTCTCCAACTGCGCCGAAGTGACATCAATGTCTCCCAGTGTATAATTCTCGGGAGAACAGGCTCCAAAGAGTACCATCGCCGCAAAAAAGCAGATGGCATATGTGAATATCTTTTTCATGTTTGTCTAGTTATAATTCAACCAATAGTAAGTCCTAGTATACCTGTGTTTAGTTCCATCCAGCATTTTGCTTCAGTACACCATTGGATAAGGTAATCTGCTTGTTAGGTATTTGCATAAATCCTTTCGTTGTCAAAAAACGCTCTTTAGTCACAGTGACCTTCTCCGGTACAGATCCACTGAGCACATCTTCGGTTGTTTCCAGTGTAGCGGCGGCATTATTCAGCCCCTGCCGCAATACATCCCAATAGCGGATACCTTCAAACGCAAATTCAAATTTTCTTTCCTTCAGAATATTGTTTTTTGAAACTGCTAGCGACACAAAATTGGTCTTATACGCTCTTTTCCTTACCTCGTCAAAGTATTTCTGTGCGTTTGCGGAACCAAGTTCTGCCGCCATAAGCAAGACATCAGCATAGCGGATGACAAAGTAATCCTGGTCTTGGGACAGTTGCATATCCTTATCCCCTCCAGTATTGGTGGTGCCGTCCGGCAATGCTGTGGGGGCGTATTTTTTTATGGTGTAACCTGTATACTCACGCTGGTCTTTCAGATCAAATCCCGTGATATTCTCGCCATCGATATCAATAATTGAGGCAGTTTTGCGTGTATCCATGTTGTCAAACTCATTGAAGAACTTTTTGCTTACCGTACATGCCCCCCATCCTTGGCCATAAGGCGACCAATTTTTACCGCGCAAGCCCAGAAAGACGACCCAGCGGTTGCCGTCAACATAACCGTTGTAGTTCGATGTATTGTTGAATTTCTGTGCAAATACAACCTCAGCATTTCCCTTACCGGCATATTTGGAGATATCTAGCGTATTATTGCTTGCATTGGGGATATAACTCGCTGCCGGCCACAGATTTTTAAAATCTGCCACCAGCGCAAACTGGCCGCTGCTGATAACTTCTTCGAGTCCCGCCAGGGCTTCGACCTTGGAGACACCGATATCTTCGCCGCCATAATAGCCTGCATAAAATAGATAAACACGGGCCAGTAGCGCTTTAGCAGCAAATGGAGTTGCCCGACCATCATTGGTTGCCGCAGCTGACTTGGGGTAAGCTGTTGCTGGTATATTGGCAGCCGCAAATTTAAGGTCTGAAACAATCAGTTGATAAATCGCTTTGGGGTCCGACTGTGGAATATTCTCATTGGTCGGGCTCGTTAGCAAAGGGATGTTTTCGAATAGACGGACGAGATCAAAGTACATGGTGGCCCGCAGGAATTTCGTTTCCCCTTCGATACGCGCCCGCGCTGTTGTGTTGCCTGAAAAATCAGTGCCGTCCAATTTTCCCAATAGCGTATTGCAGCGAAAAATTCCCGCATAGTAATCAGACCAGGTACCATCAAAGATATTATTGTCCGATTGGGACTGCGCAATATCAAAACGGTCTATTGCCTGAAATGAGCGACCGTCTGTTGTACCTGTTCCGCCAAAACAATTGTCGGCGGCCACCTCTGCTGTCAGATAGAAAGACTGGCTCCCATTGGAGGTCGTCCGTTGATAACCATCATAGCAGCCGACCAGAGCCATGTCGGCATCGGCTACCGTTTTATAAAAATTGCTTTCCAAAACGCTTGTCATCGGTTCGACATCCAAAAAACTGGATGAACATGATCCTAAGATTAAGGATCCAAATAACATGGAATGATAGATATAGCTCGTTTTTTTCATGATTTCTTGTGTTTAGAATTTAACATTTAGGCCAAATAATACAGTCCTTGGTCTTGGATAGTAACCGAGGTCGATACCCGATACCCAACCATCTGTTCCATAACCAATCTCGGGATCCATCCCATCATATTTGGTGAACGTCAACAGGTTTTGACCTTGTACGTAGAAGCGGATCTGATTAGCATACTTCCATTTGATCAGTTTCGACAGATCATAACCTAAGGTCACATTGCTGATCCGAAGAAAGTCTCCATCCTGAATATAAAGGTCTGAAAACTGCCAATTGACATTAGTTTCCGTAACACGGGGGATCGTACTGGAAGTACCTTCCCCGGTCCATCGGTCTAATATTCGTGTGGTATAGTTTGCTTGTTTATTGGCATGATTGCGGTAAGACTGTACAATTTTGTTTCCAAGGGAACCATAGGCATTCACCGAGAAATCAAATCCTTTATAATCCAGTCCAATATTAAATCCATAGGTAAAATTAGGCATGCCCACGCCCAAATTTGTCTTATCCGAGGCATTGATAATACCATCGTTATTCTGATCTACATATTTCACATCGCCCGGTTTTACATCCGCTTGAAGGATACCTTTTCCGGCTGTTTTCCAGGCGTCGATCTCGGCTTGGTTCTGGAATAGACCGTCTGTTTTATACCCCCAGAAGTAGCCAATGGGCAGGCCGTTTGCGGCGCGGTAAAATTCTTCCGAGTTATCGTATAACATGGCTGTCTGTCCGTGGATAATACCATCTTCTGTTGGTATCTGTCCCACCTTATTTTTGTTATAGGCACCATTTACCCCAATGCGATACTTGACTTCATTGATCTTATCCGCCCAATTTAGTCCCAGTTCCACCCCTGTATTCTTCACGTCACCGCCATTGATAAAAGGGGGCAACGTTCCGGTTGTCGCCAAAACAGGCGCTGTAACCAACCAGTTTTTCGTCTTTTTGACATAAAAGTCGGCAACAACATCCAGACGGCTGTTCGCAAATTTGGCATCAAATCCGATATTGGTCTGTTCGGAAGTTTCCCAGGTCAGATTCGGATTGGATAAGCGGCTCGGATAAGCCCCGGCAATATTATTGTTGCTCGTTCCAAAGACATAATGTGCGCCGGGGTTGGACGATGTAATGCCTGTTGAGGTACTGATTGGTGCCGCATATTGAAAATCAGCGATATCCTGATTGCCCACTTGCCCCCATGAAGCGCGGAGTTTAAAGAAGTTTACAGCCGCTAAATGTTCTTTAAAAAACTCTTCCGAAGAAATTACCCAGCCTGCCGATACCGAAGGGAAATATCCCCAGCGGTTGCTGCGCGAAAATTTAGAGGATCCATCTGCACGCAATGTAGCATTCAACAGGTACTTTTCTTTATAATTGTAGCCTAGCCGTCCAAAGTACGAGACCCTACGGGTGATGTTCTCAGGTTTTCCAGACACCGTACGCGTTTCAACGACGTTTCCTTTTTCATCCAGGTGTGCCTGGCCTGTAGTATTGTCCAGGTAAGCATGTGCAAAATCATTGAACTGCGAAAGCAGATTCCAGTTGGACCCCGAAAGGTAAGTTCCCTGGTAACGTAGCGATTCCATACCGACCATCGCCGAAAAGCGATGATCCGTATTGATATCAAAGTCATAAGAAGCTGTATTTGTCCAGGTCAGCGTATGACCTTTGCTCATGTTCTGCGAGGTTGTTGTATGATCTTGGTTGTAGGTGTAGATGGAGAAGCGGTATAAGGGCGTAAAACTTCTGTATTCTGAAGCATAATAGTTGAATCCCAGCAATGACCGCACCTTTAGGCCTTTGATCGGTTCGATTTCCGCAAAGATATCGGCCAATAATTTTTGGCCATCATTGGCGTTGTTCGAATTGGTCATCATCACCCCATATGGATTGCTGTCCCCATTGTACCAAGGTGAATTGGAAGTATCATTGAAAGGACTTCCGTACAAACCGTTGTCTGAATACACCGGTGACAAGGGCGAAGTGGCAAACGCACCACGCAGCGTATTGCTGTACTGATTGCCGACACTGATGCCTCGATTTTTGATGTAATTAAAGTTGAGGTGCTGACCTATTTTCACAAAGTTATCGAAGAGTTTATGTTCCGAATTCGTCCGGAAACCATAACGCTGATAGTTGGAAACATCTTTACCACCGACAATCCCCTCCTGACCAATATAATTCATCGATAAGGCGTAGGTGGATTTTTCATTGCCGCCGGTCAGGGCAACATTGTAATTGTCCATTTTTGCATTATCCTTGAACATATAATCCATCCAATTGGTATTGGCCAGACCGTCCATGCCGTTAAAATCAATCACCGCGGCCCCCGAATTCAGCGATTGCTCATTCATGATCAGCTTGTACTGATCTGCATCCAGCAATTTTGCTTTACGCGAAACGTTCTGAATACCCGTATAGCCATCAAACGACAGCACGTTTTTTCCCGCAGCGCCCATTTTGGTGGTGACCAGGATAACCCCATTGGCAGCCTGCGAACCATAGATGGCGGCCGAAGCTGCGTCTTTCAGTACGTCGATAGATTGGATATCGGCCGCATTCAAGACCGAAATATCACCTCCCGGAACGCCGTCGATGACGTACAAGGGGCCCGAATTACCGATTGTTCCCAACCCCCGGACGACGACCTTCATATCTGCTCCCGGCTGACCGGAAGTTGATGTAATGGATACACCCGGTGCTTGTCCCTGAAGCGACTGCAGCGGGTTCAATTGATTGCGCTTCTGCAGTTCTTCACCCTCCACCTTCAAATTGGCTCCTGTATTCAGTTTTTTCTTTTGTACACCGTAGCCAATGACTACCACCTCTTCGAGATCGGAAGCTTGCGGCTGTAGGCGGATCACCATATTGGGACCAGTAATTTTAACTTCCTCCGTTTTGTACCCTACGTAAGTAATGGTCAATACAGTCCCTGTGCTGGCTGCAATAGAAAACTTGCCCGATTCATCGCTGCTCGTTGAAATCTTCTGATTCTTTACGCTGATACTCGCGCCCCCGATCGGCAATCCTGAATCAGCCGAAACAACCGATCCGGTGAAGGATTGTGCCCAGACCAAAGAGGTCACGCTGGTCATGACAACGACGGCCATGCCCCTGCTCAACAATTGTTTGCTTATCATATGTCTTGATTTATAAATTGGTTTTTATTATTTTAATTTGACCTGCAAGGCTTTACCTGCATAGGTTACCACTGTAGATTTTGCTGATGAAACATCCAGTCCGACGGCATTCCTGTCGCTGACAAAAATGATATTGAACTTTCTTTTGGTCAGCATGCCGTCGAAATCTCCCTGACGGCTGGCCAAAGACAGTATCTGTTCAGAATTATCGTAGCTGAAATCAATGCGGCTATATTTCCCTTTTTCATAATTATAATTGCTCCCTTCGTCTTCATAGAGTGAAAACTGACCGTCTGCTCCGGCATAGATATAAATATCCAGCACATCCGGCTTTTTCTCGGCCGTATACTGCATGACAGGTCCAATGGGCACTATTGCTCCGGCTCTGACATAAACAGGGATACGTTCGTATGGTGCTGCAATAAGCAGATCCTGCCCGCCTGCTACCATCTTGCCACTGTATAGATCATACCAGCTGGCTCCTTTTGGAAAGTGTATCTTGCGTGAGGTTGCTCCTTTTTCTGTGACTGGACTGACGAGCAAGGATGGCCCCCAAAGGTATTGGTCGTTGCTGTCGAATCCATCTTTGTCCTGCGGGAAATCCATGGCAAGTCCACGTATCATCGAATAGTCCTCAAAAAAAGTCTTTGCGGCAAGACTGTAATTATAGGCCAGTAATTTATACCGTAGATTGATCGCATAGGTCATGCTTTTATAGGCCGGATGATCCACAGGAGCGATATTATACGGCTCACGGTAGGGATATTGTCCATGCGCCCTGAACAAAGGCAAGAATGCCCCGTATTGGTACCAGCGGCTATTCAGCTCGCGCCACTCCTCCAAGTCTGCCGCATTAGGTTTGTGAAACCTATTTTCAACCAAAAAGCCACCCGCATCCATGGTCCAGTAAGGTGTCCCGGACATCGAGAAATTGATGCCCCCGGCAATCTGATCTTTCATGTCATGCCATCTCGAAGCAATATCGCCGCTCCAGGCCGCCGCAGCATAGCGCTGCTGCCCTGCAAAAAAAGATCGCGTCAGAATAAATACCCGTTTGTTAGGATCTGTTTCACGCTGGCCCTCATAGATACCCTTGGCATTTTGCAAAGGGAACGCATTATAATAGCGAACAGATGACCCTATACTCGGCTGAAAAACCGATTTACGCTCATCCAGATCAATATTGGAGTGAATATCTGGTTCGCTGGCATCCATCCACCAAGCATCGATCCCAATTTTGAACAGGTTGTTGTCCAACAATTTCCAGAACCCATCGCGTGCCGCTTTGTTGAAAGGATCATAAAATGTCGAGGTATAGCCCTTTCCGATCCAGTCTTTTCTGCCATCATAAATATTTCGTGGATAGATCCATTTGTTGGCTTTAAATTCTTGGTATACGGAAGACTCTTCATTGATTTTGGGCCAGGCCGAAATCATGATCTTAAAGTGCTGATCATGCAGCTTCTTCACCATGGCCTGAGGATCTGGGAAACGCTTTACATCAAATTTCTGGCTCCCCCAGTCATTTTCAGCCCAGTAAGACCAATCCTGCACAATATTGTCGATTGGAATCTTACGTTTGCGAAATTCAGCTGCGACCGCTTCAATTTCCGCTTGCGTCTTGTAGCGTTCTCTGCTCTGCCAAAATCCGAAGCTCCAAAGCGGCATAATCGGTGCCTTGCCGGACAAGTGGCGATAACCTGCAATGACCTCATCCATTGATGCGCCCTGAACAAAGTAATAATCTATGGCATCGCCAGCTTCCGAATTAAAGGAAAATACGTTTTTACGCACTTCCGGGATAGGACTCTGCCAGTTTAAGGTAAAATAAGACTCCCCTCCATCTGGTATCCATTCCATGCGGATCTGGTGGGTCTTATCTTTCTGGAGGTCTCTCTCAATCTCAAAGGTACCTGCATTCCAGGATTGCCGCCAGCGGTCGGCGACCAGCTCCCCATCAATCCAGACTTTCATATAACCCGAATATTTAAAATGCAGCACATGTTTGCCTGTGTAGGGCGAAGAGAAACTTCCGGCATAGATGACTTTGCTTTCGGCCAGATTTACGCCTTTTGGAAACTTGTGCTGATCTGTTAGGTAGCCATAGTCAATGATCGATTCCGGTCGGGATAGATAAACCTCTTCGCCCTTGTTCCGATTTACATAGGTTGCTGTGAGCCAGCCCGGTTCACCTTCTTTTGACTGTAGTTTAAAAGCATTTAAGGGCAATAACGGTCTCACGTCGCCCGCTTTTGTGATGGAGTAATTGTGCCATAAAATACCATAGTTATTGGTGGACAGTAAAAAGGGGATTCCGATTTCTGTATTATATTGCAGCAGCGAAACCTGTTTTCCACGGTTATAGTTCATCACCGCATTCTGATGTTGGCCGAGTCCGTAGATCCCTTCTTCAGCATTGACAATAAAGTCTTGGTTAATGTGATAAAATGCATCACCTTGATAACTATTGGCTAAGAAAGAACTTGAATTCCGCTTTGCTTCTTTAAGGATGGATTGCCCCTTAAGATCAAAAAATTCCACGTTACCATTCATCAAGGAAACAACTGCCTGCATATTGGCCGTTTGTACATTTACCGTCGAGTCTGTCGAGCTTACCGCGAGTGATTTTACTTGCCGGCGCACTGAATCGACGATCACTAAGCTTGTTTGTCCCGGTAAGACTGCACCAGCCGGAACAGCTGTGACACGCACAATCTTGTCGGTTACGACATCCAAATAAATATCCTGATCAATGGAGGTCTCCGAATTTTTGAAGCTGACCTTAATACCGGAAGGCATTTTTTCATAATGAGCTTTATTGGCTTGGCTAAATCCCTGCTGCACGATTGCGAAGAGCATCAAACCACTTAAAGCGTACGTTAAGTTGCGCATTTAAATAAGATTTATTGGTTATTATATTCCCTTGGTTATTACACGTCCTTTCCTATTGAAAGAACAGATCAAATATAGAATGCAACCGGTTGTATAAGGGGTATGTTTTGTTAACTTTTAGGGGTTATTTTGTTAACTTATGCGGGAATACTCGCGGGCAACACTATCGATAATTCACTTATTTACAAGCTTTTTCGATAAAAAGACGGCAGGTTACCAAATGCAGATTTAAAATATTTGCTGAATTGTTTCGGATTTCCGAATCCTACTTCATAAGCAATTTCAGCCATCGATAATTTCGAGTTCTGAACCAGATGCATGGCACGCTTGAGCCGAATATGTCGGATGTATTCCATCGGTGAATAGCCTGTGATGGCAAGCACCTTTTTATAAAGCCCTACGCGGGTGAGGTTCATTCTTTTGGCTAGCAGTTCGACAGAAAGCGAAGAGTCACTGAGATCCTGCTCAATTTCCTTTACAAGCACACGGATAAACTGTTCATCAGCAGATTCGATATCGGGCTGCGCCAGATTAACGTTGATCTGTTTTTTATACCGTTTTACTAACGTCTGCTGCTGATGGAGTATCTGCGCCAATTTTGAACGCAGCAGACTGATATTAAAAGGTTTGTTGATATAATCTGTTGCACCGGCCTGTAAGGCCTCCAGTTCGATCTTCTGATTGACTACCGCAGTTACAATCAGCACAGGGATATGGACCAGCTTAGCCTGGGCTTTTATAAAGCGGCAAAAATCCAGTCCGCTCTCTCCAGGCAGGCTGAGATCGGTGATGACAAGATCGACCTGCTGCTTGCTTAGGGTCAATTTTGCATCATTAATACTTTGTACAGCGTAAATTAGGTAGACCGAACTCAGGGTCCGCTCCAAGTAATGAAGGAAGTCAATATCATCTTCCACCAATAAAATAGCGGGTTTATCCTGCTTACTGCTTTCGACGGGATCGGCGCTCGCTATGGCCTTATTTATGGGCAACTGAACATTAAATGTCGTCCAGTGCGCATTGCTGCTCAGCCTGATATTTCCACTCAAGAATTCGACATAGTCTTTGACAATAGAAAGCCCGATGCCTGTACCCTGATTCAGTTTTCCATTTGGCACATCCAGTTGTATGTAACGTTCAAAAACGCGGGCTTGTAAATTTTCGGGAATCGCTATACCCTGATTTTGAACTTCAATACACAGTATCTTTTCTGTTTCTTGTTCAGTGATTTCGGCATTGAATGTCACAATACCGGATACTGGGCTAAATTTGACCGCATTTGACATCAGATTGAAAATAATGCTTTCCAATTTGTTTTTGTCAAACCAGGACAGATATGTGTCTGGAGCGATATTGACCTGCAGCGAGATCTGATTGCTTTGAGCTATCCCGGCAAAGGCATCAAGCTGTTCGCGGATAAATCCCATGAGGTCCCCATATTCTTCGTTCAGTTCAAGTTCACTTTTCTCCAATTTTCTAAAGTCCAGCAGCTGGTTGACCAATTTAAGCAGACGGTCTGCATTCTTCTTGATTAAGTTTAGGTCGGCTTTTTTTTCCGGATGCTGCTCTTCATCCAGCAGCTGCTGTGCTGGAGTTAGAATCAAACTGATCGGAGTCCTGAATTCATGGCTTATATTGGTAAAGAAACGTGTTTTCAACGCATCCAATTCCTTTGCCTGTGCAGCTTGCTCTTGTGCGAGATAGAGTTGATTACGCGTCCTGACACGCAGTTTTGTCAAATAAAAATAAGCCCATAGGACGACTAATATCAAACAGGCATAAAAAAGAAAGGCCATTGTTGAACGCCAAAACGGTGGCTGTATATCGATTGTCAAAAGTAGTACACCATCTGACCAGCTACTTGAATCGATAGCATGCCGAATATACAAGCTGTAGCTGCGCGTGTCCAGATTGGTAAAACTGGCCCGCATGGTTCCCGGTTCAAAATCAAACCATTCATCACTTAGACCAGCAAGCTGATATTGATAGAGTCCATTATGTTGCTGTAGGTAGTCAAAGGTCGAGAACTCCAGCGAAATGGCATTGAGGTTGTACGGAAGCCTCAGTTCCTTAAGATTATTCAGGGCTTGATCGTAAATGACCCGGCCCGAAAATTCTTCACCTACGGCGACCCGCTTATTGAATAAATAGAGATTGGACAAAAGCGGCAAGATCAGTTCACTTTCGCGGCTAATTTTCGCAGGATCAATAAAATTGAACCCCTTTGGCCCACCAAAAACAAGTCTTCCGTCCCGCATTTTTAAAGCAGCGTTTTCATTGAATACATTACCCTGAAGGCCCAATTCCTGCGTAAAATTGCGGATGATAAACTTCTCTGCCTGCCCTGTACCGACAATCGTCGACAGGCCTTTGTTTGTGGAAGCCCAAATATCACCTTGATCATCTATCAAGAGCGCCAGGATTGCATCGTCGCTAAGCCCATCTTGCTGTGTAAGATAGCTTATTTTCGCACCATCGATTACATGCAGTCCCTCTTGTGTCGCTACCCAAATACGACCAGTTTTATCCTCTTTGATATCATAAATTAGATCATTCATGAGTTTCATAGGCGAACTGGATGTATTGATATAAGTAATCTTGTCGTCGGGTGTCAACAATGCCAATCCTGTAGCTGTGCCGATCCAGAGACGTTTTTTTGAATCCTCAAATAAGACAGAGATATAATTGCTGTTGATGGTTTGGCCCTGCCGTGTATATGTTTTCGAAAACTGTTCTGTTTTTTTATCAAACAGGTACAGGCCGGTACTTAGCGTTCCTATCCAAAACCGATGTTGACTATCTTCATAGATCTCCCATACACTATCGTCATTCAATTTCCCGGGGGCCGCGTCACGGTGGAAAACCTTAAAACTTTTGCCGTCAAATCGACACATACCACCTCGATAAGTTCCTATCCACAGCCTGTCTTCCGCATCCAGCAATAAGAAAACAATCACGTTGCTGCTCAAACTATTGGGATCCTGAGGATCATGCAGGTATTGCGTAAAGGTTTTCTGACTGAGATCATAATAGAGCAATCCCCCGCCATTTGTCCCAATCCAGAGATTACCCTTTCGATCCTGTACAAACTTATTGACGTCGTCAAAGGGAAGTGATTTGGGAAGTCCAGGATAGTTCTTGACTAAGGAGAATAATAACAAGTTGGGATGATAATAACTGATGCCGCCTTTGTATGTTCCCGTCCAGATAATCCCTGACTTATCCCGATATAAAGCCGTTATGCTATTGTAAGGTAGGCTCCGTAAATCATATTTATCGTTACCGATGATTTGTACACTTTTTGTTTTTTTATCATAAACATTGATCCCACCATGGTCAGTTCCTAGCCAGAGATGCCCTTTATCATCTTGCACGATATTGCCTACAAAAGGATTGGATAGTTCTTTTTGGAGATGTTGAATTGATCCATCTTTCGGATCAAGCCAGTATACACCGATTGGAATATCCTTTGAGAAGATCCATATCGCCCCGTCCTGATCGGCAAATAGATTATAATTTACCAGCTTATTGCTGATCGGCAATAAGCTAGTTTTGGTACTTCGCAGTGATTTCGTATCAATGTGACCCAGCAGGCCATTTTCGTAGATTACCCAGATCGTCTGCCCTTGCCCAGCTATCACATCGGCTATTCGGTTGTTTTTGGTCAACTGCGGTACAGTACGATAGGTTTTCTTTAGGCTATCGTACAAGATCAGTGAACGATCGCTATACAATAGTGCAAAGGTCTGCCCTTCCAGCGGTCTTATCGTATGTACGTCTTTGACGGGCAACTTTAAGCGGGTCAGTATGGAATCAAGCTGCTGGACGATAATGCCTGAATGCTGATCATACACATTCATCCGGTTGCTGGTACGGATCCATACATTACCTTCTGGTCCCTCAAAGATTGCGGAAATCGAATTTCCACTCAGCCCGGTACGTTTATTGGCGGAATAGCGAAAATTTGTGAATTGCGCTCCATCAAATCGGCTCAGGCCAGATTCGGTACCAAACCATAAGTAATTGTACTTATCCCTGAGTGCGCAATTGACATGATTATGCACCAGGCCCTGGTCAGAAGTTAAGGTTTTAAACGCATACGTATTGACCTGGCTCCAAACTGAAGATTGCCCTAAGAAAAGGAGAAGAAAGAGTTGGAGATACGCGTATAAAAAAGACTTAAGCTGCTGCATTGGTTATCATCTCCCCAATGATACAAAAATTGATCAAATACAGCAAATCAAGTTGCTATTAATATAAGCTTTGACATGGTCTTTTGATCGTTTCATCATTATACAACACGCACTATCACCTCTTATCATATTCCCAATATAAAAATGGCATTGTTGAGACAGCTATTCTTTATCCGCTAACCAAGTTACCACATTGCGATCACGTTCGTAAGTTAAACCGGAATAATACCATTTTTACAGGGGATTAACAGGGTGTTAGCAAGGGTTTACCCCTGTTATACCCCTGTTAACCCCCTGTTAACCCCCTGTTATCCCCCTGTTAAACCCCTGCTAATAGTAGAACTGGTATAAATTAATTAATACGTTTTGTAGGAAAAATTGAAAATCAGTTTTACAATGAAGCGCTTCCAAAAGATTGCTATTAAATAAATAGCCATGAAAATAGCACTATTTAAACAGCCCTATTAGGTAATAGAATTTCTAAAACCAGATGTTTAGATCTGACTAAAAATCCTTTATTCACCACTCGAAATAGCAGTTCAAAATACTGGAAACTTACTGAAATTGCTTAGGCCTGTCTTTTTCTGCTGCTCTTGCGGCAATCTCATCAATGCGTTTTTTGCGGGTATTTGGTCTTTTGGCGAGAACAATCCATTGCAACATCATTTTTTTGACGGATTTACTCAATCCAAGAAAATAATCTTTTGAACCAGCGTAATGTTGAAATGCTTCATCCAAATCCTCGGGAATAATTAATTCTTCCACACTGTCCAAAATTGACCAAGAGCCATTTTCTTGCGCTATTTTTATAACCTCATGCCCCGCTGGAGTCATCAGATTCGCATCGATTAGTTTTTTAACTTTTTCTTTGTTAATTTTAGACCAGGTACTATTGGGTTTTCTTCGGCTAAATAACTGCATGAATGAATAGGCATCAATCGGCCTCCGTGTGCTATCAATCCAGCCAAAACACAAAGCTTCATCCACAAGTTCAGTCCAGTTGACCACCGGTAAATTTGATTTTTTAGTATTACAGATCACCCAAATTGATTGTGCTATGTGATGATTGTTCTCAAGCCAAAATCGCCACTCTTCCTTTGTATTCAGGTAAATAGTGATTCTCTCCGCCGAATTCTGTTTGATCATTTATTTAGTTTTTTAGTCCTTACTGGTATGGATAAAATTTGTCTATTGTGAAAATACGTTTTTTTTGAATACTAGTCATCCATGTTTTGCAGAACAACGACCAGCTTGTCCTATTGACAATATCAGCCCGCTGCTCTATTTTCCATTTTCCCTCACTTGCCAAATGATTATTTTGCGTAGGCGCCAAGTCGATAGCGTCGAATAGCGTAAAAAAAACCAGCAACAGCCAATAATGGTAATTGAAGTCAAGCTAATCAGGATTTTCTTTATCATACGTATTTATTTTTGCATTTCGTTTCAAATAATAAGTCCTTAAAAAATTACAATCAACACAGAAGTTAAAACCTTTTATTCGTTAAACACCACAATCGCCAATTTACAGTATTACAATAGCTAAAAAATCGATAGTTTATATGTGTTGGCAATTATTTATAATTCGTTAGTGATCCATCAATTTACACAAACGTTTGTGTATTCAATTTACTTGAATCTCTAATTTATTCTCAGTATACTCGTGATAACATTATAATCAATTACCTAGAACAGTGGTTCAAAAAATAGACTAAACAGACAGCAAAGCAACATTACCGGAATACGGACTAATATATTCTTATAGCAACATATTTTAAAACGCTAAAAAAATGAAACAGATTGGCTTAAAAATCAAACAGGAATGGAAGTTTCTTTCCATATTCGTCATCTGCTCTTTACCCGGCTTATTCAGCATGGCACAATCCAACACACCGGTCCTCCGTATCGGTATCATGGCCGATATGCAATACGCAGACAAAACAGACCACGGTAGCCGTTTCTACCACAATTCATTAATGAAGGTCGATACGGCTGTAGACTTCTTCAATCGCAATAAGGTCGATTTTTCATTGATTCTTGGCGATCTTGTCGACGAAGGTCCAAAAGATCTTCCAGTACTGTTAGAACATCTCTCCCCCTTAAAAAAAACGACTTATTGTCTACTTGGAAACCACGACTATGTTAACGTATCCAAACCGGATCTTTTGCACACTGCTTTTGGGATGCCAGCTAAATACTATGCATTTACAAAAGGAAAATGGCGGTTTGTTTTCTTAAATACGAATGCGCTCAGTGAATATGCCACAACGCCCAATTCAGCAGACCAACGTGAATGGAAAACCCTGGTGGATAGCCTACAGACAAGCGGAAGGAAAAATACGCAACCCTGGAATGGCGGAGTTGACCGTAAACAACTCGAATGGTTACAAAACGAACTTGCCCAAGCGTGGAAAAACAAAGAGCATGTGATCGTATTGACACATCATCCTTTATTGCCAGAAAACGGCTATGAAACACTCAATAACCGGGAGGTTCTTGATATACTATACAAATTCCCCGAAGTTAAGTTGGTACTTTCCGGTCATAATCATAAAGGCAATTATGTAATGGCAAATAATATTCCTTTTGTAACCATGGAGGGTATGATCGAAACAGCTACCAGCAACGCCTATGGACTTTTGGAACTCTATCCGAAAGAAATCAAAATCAAAGGCCAGGGTAGACTCAGTTCAAGAGTTTTTAAATTATCATCCAAATAAGGCTCAATCGGGTGATTAATAAACTCACCATAAATGAGATTTAAATAAAACACCCGCAACGGCTTTAGCTGTTGCGGGTGTTTTTTATTGAATAGGTTTAGACAAAAATACTATTCCATGGTTGGATTAAATGTTCCGCCCCAATCTTTATTCTGCTTGATATTTGGGTTCTTGTCAATGACCGACTGCGCGACGGGAAAGAAATAATAGGTATCGGGTACCAAATTCACTTTGTTTCCTGTACTGGGCACCTGCAAGACGCTATATTTGAACTGATTTTCCTTCAATGTATATGTTTTGGCCAATGCATTGGCATCATCCAGATTCATCTCCGTTCCATTTGAATTTATTGCTATCGCTTCAACTCCATGTTTGGTTGTATTGTTCAGTATATTGAGCTTACGTAACCTTCTTAAATCCCAAAAACGATGTCCCTCAAAACAGAACTCAATATTACGCTCTGCCAAAATGGCCTCGCGCATTTGTTCCTTCGTGGTTGCTGTTATGCCAAATTTATTGTCTGCGCCCGGCTCGATTCCCGCTCTTTTCCTAATTTGCGTAACCAGGTCTAAGGCTGTCGCAAAATCTCCTGTTTCATTTGCCGTTTCAGCATAATTCAATAGGACCTCGGCATAGCGCATCAACACAAAGTCGACATCATACTGAGTTTCCACTTCGGTTTGCTTTAATGACAGTTTGGAATTTTTTAAGATAAAAAACCCGCTATATCGATCCAAATTGGACGATGGAGTTTTTGCCTTCGGGTTAATGCCAAAGTCATCTAAAGCCGGAGCAATACCGACAGAAGTGTATTGTCTTTTGCCAGTCTTGCCGGAAACTTCATAGATTTTGGCATTCCACACAATAGACTTGTCAAAACGCGGATCGCGGTTTTCCCAATAGGATTGTAAAAATTGATCTTCTGTCTTATGGTATTTACCCGCTTGATCGGAATATAACTTTCCATCTTTCATTGGAAAAGCTTTTACAAATTCCCAGGATGGAACGGAACTTGCCGGCCCCCTACTTTCAGATCCCGGACGTACACCATTATCCCAATTGGCAACTTTATTTGGATAGGTATTAATCACAGCAAAAACAACCTCCGGCCCCTTTTCTACCAGCGCAATGTTGGAATAATCTGAAGTCAAACTATAGCCATCCGCCTTAAGCTGATCATAAGCTAATTTATTTGCGGTATTGGCCTCCTGCCAATAGGCATTTCCATAAGGATTGGAAGGGTTAAACTGTGGAGAAGCCTTATATAACAATACCTTTGCTTTAAAAGCGGCTGCAAAATCACCATCAATTTTCCCATAATCTGCTGTTCCTTTTGCAATTGTTTTTGGCAATTGTGAAATTGCCTGATCCAGATCTTTAACGATCAGATCAAAACATTCTTTTGTCGAATTGCGGGGCACATTAAGATCATCATTTTTTAGGTCTTGCGGTACAGTAATATAAGGAACACCGCCGTGGATCCTGACCATGTTAAAATACATAAAGGCACGCATAAACAACGCTTGGCCAATCACCGTTTTTTTAAAATCGTCTTTTAATGAAGTACTTTCATTGACTTTCTGTATGGCCGTATTGATTTTCCGGATGGTTGTATAATCCCATGATTTGTAAGAACCATTGTTGACGGTAACCGCATCCAATGGAAAAGCGATGCCGATTAGTTGTTCCGAATTTCCGTCCGCACCAGAATTCCAGTTACCAAATAGTGGATATAAATTGGCAAGATAGCCGTTCACTAGATTTGGATCAGCCCATACCTTGGCTTCATCCAGCGAATTGAGGTCCTCAATGTCCAATACATTTTTACAGGAGGACATGCACAAAGCCAATGCAATTAAAGGATAATATATTTTTTTCATCTTTTTTTCATTTAAAATTTAACATCAAGTCCAAACGTAAAGGTTTTCATGACTGGATAAGAATCATACAGCTTTTGTTCGGGATCATGAAACTCTTTCATTGGCGAAAAAACAAACAAATTGGTCCCATTAAAAAACAGATTGACATCTTTCACACGCAGTTTCTCCGTCATGCTCTTCGGCAATCGATAAGAAACATTAATGTCACGTAAGCGCAAATAGGCTCCATTTCTTATCCAGAATGACGAAGGGGCTGCACCGGATTCGGCCCATCCAGAGTATCCTGTTGGCCGCGGATATTTGGCGTCGGTATTATCCGGTGTCCAGACATCGGAAGCCCAAATTGGATAATATGGACGGAAGGTATCACCGTGCTGACGCATTCCACCGCCTTCTTGATTACTGATCATGCGATCATAAGCAAGAACTCCCTGAAATAAGGCCGAGACATAAAAACCCTTCCAGCTCGCATTGAATCCAAACCCATAATTGATGCGCGGAGAATTATTGTCCGACAATAACTGCAAATCGTTATCATCAATTTTCCCATCCGGACCACCTGAGTAATTCGCCCCCTGAATATCTTTATATAAGATCATCCCAGGAAAAGGATCCCTTCCGTAGGTCTTAAATCCTTTTGCTTTCAACGCATCAGCTTCAGTCTGTGTCCTAACCAAACCAAGGGATTCTAAGCCGATAATTCTATTCTCAGGTCGTCCAATTCTGGAGCGAAAATTCTGCGGCTGGCCCGATGCATAAGATGGTTCTTCGTCAATGATGTCCCAACGGTCTTTGGCATACCCCAGATTGGCATTGAGACCATAAGCCACTTCACCAACCTTGTCATTCCAGTTAAAAGAAATCTCGCCGCCTTTATAACTTCTCGCCGCATAGTTTTCAGGAGCAAGTGCACGACCGTAATTGTCAGGGACCTTCAGCGATCTTGGACCAAGAATATTGGTTTCCTTGCGTGAAAACAGATCAAGGCTACCGGTCAGCTTATTATTAACAAATCCAAAATCTAAACCCAAGTTGACACTCTTAGAAGTTGTCCAGGTTAGATTTTGTGTTGGGGTTGCACCATACGCAATACCGTTATAATAGCGGTCACCAAACATATAACCGCCCGAGGTTGTATACTTTTCTAAATAACCAAATTGCCCGATTCGATTGGCATTGACATCCAAATCGTTACCCGTTGTACCATAAGAAGCTCTGAACTTCAAATCCGATATCGTATTTTTTATATCCGTAAAGAAGTTTTCGTCCGACACACGCCAGGCTGCTGATACTGAAGGAAAAAATCCCCACCGCTTATCCGTCGGAAATAATGGTGAACCATCATAACGAAAAGAAAACTCCGCAATATATTTATCCGCATAATTGTAGTTGGCACGCCCGATGATACCACGTCTCGAATCGATCGTTTCATTGGCAGTTGTCGACCTAAAGTTGCGATCTGTAGGATAAATAAACATTTGATCCAGGGCTGTAATTGGATTTTCTGCCCGTGAAGTGACATAAGTCCCTCCTTTTTTGGACTGTTCATAAACCAATGTTCCGTCGACGGAATGTTTACCAAACTTGCGGTTATAGTTTAAAAACCAGTTTACCTGATATTCCCACAATCGTTGTGGGCTGTAATCCATGAAAGGCTGGCTCTGACTAAAAGTAAAAATATTAATATTCGCTTCTGATGGCGGAGCTGGTATAAAGCGGTTGTCATTCGGGTTTAAAGAAGTAAAGGTATAGTTCTTTTGAAAACTCATATAACGCTTGCGCATATAGTCTTGAGCAATGTAACTTCCGACAACTTTTGTCGAAAGGCCCTGTACCAATTTATCCAGCTTCAAGTTTAGGGTCATAATAGGATTGACCTGCCGCACTTTACGGTCTATATAGCGATCCCCAATGACCTGATCGATCACATTCCACGCCTGCCAGCTTCCCATAGGCGTCTGTACAGGATAAGCCGTAGGTGTATTGCTCGGTGTTCCGTCTGCATTCAGGTAAAACGGATACATCTTTGGCCAGTTGAATGTAACACGGTAGAAATCGGATACATCAAAATCATCATCGTTCGAAGATGTGCTGAATGGCCAAAAAAAGCGCTTCGAATTAGTCTGGTTGGCTGAAATATTAAAATCCATGCTAAAATCTTCGGTAATCTGTGCGGAAATATTGCTCCTTAGATTAAATTTCTCATGATCCAAAGATTTATAAGATCCATTTTCTTTACGGTAGCTCAGCAAGCTATAATAAGTAATTTTGTCGCCACCCCCATTAACCGATATTGATTGTCGATGTGTAAACGGATTGCGCCAGATAACGTCATTAGCATTGTAATTTTTGTCCTTGAAATAATCAAACTCTTTTTGTCCATTGGGGATAGAAAGACCACGAAATTCGGCGACCCGGTTTTGATAAGTGAGTTCATCTTGCGCAGTCGTTAAATTAGCAAGGAGCTCCTGTGTTGGCGTATTGAAAGTATAATTACTTTGTACATTAAAAACAGGTGCTTGCGCCGTTCCTTTTTTTGTCGTTACCACCACTACGCCATTACCGGCCCGGGTGCCATACACTGCGGCTGTTGCAGCATCTTTTAAGAAGGTCATTTGGTCAACCTCGTTCGCTTCAAGCACATCGAATGCAGCTTTATCGCGAACCACGCCATCAATTACATAGAGTGGCTCGGCAAAACTCCCCCGTATACGCAAGCTCGACGATGCTCCGGCCATCCCCGAAGTATTGGTGACATTGACACCTGCAGCTCTACCGGCGAGTGAATTGGAAAGATTTGAACTGGGGATGTTTTTTAACTGTTCTGCATTGACGGTAGCGACCGAACCGGTAATATTCCCTTTCCGCTGCTTACCATAGCCAATGATCACGACTTCTTCAAGTGCTTGATCACTCGATACCATGACCACGTTCACATTACCTGCGGAAACGGCCACCTCCTGTTTTGTAAACCCTTGGTAGTTCACGACCAAAACATCACCGCGCTTTGCGCGAATAGAAAAAACACCTTGTTGATTGGAGGACGTTTGAACGGATGTTCCTTTGACGGTGATGGTAGCACCGGCTAATACCTGACCTTTTTCATCTTTGATGATCCCTGTAACCTGATCCTGATCGACAATAGCATTGATCGGATCCAGATTCAGCGCGTAAGAATCAGGCTGACTAAACAGCAGGCAGAGCCCCAAAAGGCTAATGGGTCTCGCCTTTCCATGAAGAAAAAAATTTCTCATCATAATTACAAATTGGTTTAAAATAATAAAGAACCGTAGGGTTCAACTTTGGTTTATTGACTTTGCATGTCTTTCTTTTTATAAAAAACAGCAAAAGTGGATTAGATTGTCTATTAAATTTAAAAAACAAAATCTTATTAACGAAACTAATATGATTTTTTAATCCAAAATTCACAGAAACGTTACATGCTTAAAACAGGGAATGGAAATGCCGGACACAGCAGTCCCAATCTTCAGGTAGGACACCTAAAAACGGTAGTGAACACAGGGATTTAAAGTGGATTTATATCCCTGTACGAATAATATCTAAGAAATTTTATTTTCAGGCGAGCCGAGTACGATCAATGTAGAGGCTCCGAATGGGACTTAAAAAAAAGAGCCTAAAACTGTAAGCTGGCATTTAGGCAAAATTGCCGTCCATTATAGGTTGGTAATACCACATAACTCTTTTTTGAATTCTGCAATCGACTGTCTACCAGCGGTAGCAACCAATAGGCGATTTTAGTACTTAAGATCCCGACCCCAGCTCCCATAGCGATATCCGAGAACCAGTGCTTATCATTGTGCATCCGCAGATAACCGGTACCCGCGGCAACAGCATACCCCGCTATTCCGTACCAAATTGACTCCTGTCTGTATTCCTGCCAAAGTAATTCCGCACCAACAAATGCAGTGGCAGCATGCCCTGAAGGAAAGGAATTGTTCGCTGAACTATCGGGTCGCCAAACAGGTATAGTAGATTTCATAATTCTCACGGTTGAAGTCATGATAATATTGGAAACCGCCGTTGTGAACAGGCGTTGTTTAAGGTTATGTTTCGCAGGTACCCCGACCGCATCCAGCACAAAAACTCCGGCAGTTCCAGCAAAACGTGTGAAATCGTCCAACTTAATTTTTTGATTGTTCCTTCTCGAAACGCCGTCTCTAATGTCTTCATCTATCCCTTTTAAAAAGGGATTCCCTTTGGCAACGATACCATAGGTGATCAATCCTACAGGAACAGCCAGTTCTTTGTAAGGAATTTTCTTAAAAAAATGAGATCTGCTGCTCGAATCCGAAGGTTGTTCCGACAAGATCTGCGCAAATGAGGTAACCGGCATTACAAAAAGTAAAACCAGTAGCCAATAAAAAACAATCTGTTTCCAGTAATCGATCATTTTAGCCTTAAAAAATTTTATAATGCGCAAAGATAATATTTATAAACTATCTCTTTGACAGTATTAATCCATACAGCACGGCAATATTGGGCATCAATCTCCATTTTATCATTAAACAAAGGAAAAGTAACGAAAGTCCGCTGTTTTAGCTTTTAAATAGACGGCGGACTTTCGCTTCAACATATATAAATGATCAAAATCCTATCGTAACACCATTGGCAATGATCGCATCTTTTTTCACAACAACGATGCCGTCACAGATCATATGCGTATCAAAATCGCCATCATTCAAGCCCGGTCCACCAATGATACGAACGTCATCTCCAATACGGCAGTTCTTATCCAAAATAGCATTTTCAATATAACAACGTTTACCCACGCCTACCGGTGGTGGCTTTTGTGTATTTCCCAATTCCAATACTTCTTCCAATTGCTCATAGTAATCTGTTCCCATCATGTAGGTCGATTTAATAACCGTCCCTTCACCAATACGGGAACGTATCCCAATAACAGACCTCTCCAGTTTATCTCCATTTAAAATACATCCATCGGCAATTACCGTATTATTCAAGGTTGTCCCCGAAATTTTCGAAGGTGGAAGCATCCGCGCACGTGTATACACGGTTTCATTAAACAGGTTGAAATCCGGAATGTCATCCGTTAATCCGATATTGGCATCAAAAAAGGATTTGATGGTTCCGATATCGGTCCAATAACCATCAAATTGATAACTTAACACGCGAAGTGCTTCAATGGCATCCGGTATAATTTCCTTGCCAAAATCCATCCCGGGGTTGGCAATTAAAAGGTTGCGCAAGATGTTTTTTGAGAAAACATAAATCCCCATGGATGCCAGATAATGTCTTCCCTGCTTATGCAAAACCTCGGAGACCTCTGAGGTCCAATTTAATACTTCATCCTTATCGGGCTTTTCAACAAAAGCGGTAATTTCATTTGCTTCATTCGCTTTTAAAATACCAAATCCTGTAGCATCCTTACCATTGACTGGTATAGTCGCAATGGTAACATCCCCCCCATTTTCAACATGGAAGTCAATCAGCTTCGAATAATCCATTTGGTATAACTGATCACCAGACAAGACAAGAATGTAGTCGTAATCTACATTCAGGAGATGTTTCTGCGTTCGCCTAACGGCATCAGCCGTACCCTCAAACCAACGATCGCCCTCATTGGTCTGCTCAGCAGCCAAGATGTCAACAAAGCCCTTACTGAAAATGCTGAAATTGTAAGAATTTTTGATGTGTGTGTTCAAAGAGGCTGAATTGAACTGCGTCAGTACGAAGATCTTATTATAGCCAGAATTCAAACAGTTCGAAATCGGAATATCGACCAAACGATATTTTCCAGCTATTGGAACCGCTGGTTTCGACCGTTGCTGTGTCAATGGGAAAAGGCGCGACCCTCGACCTCCTCCCAATACAAGGGAAACTACTTTGTGTATCATACCTCAATCCATTAATTGGTTATAAAATTGTTATCTTCAAGAACAAGGACCTGATCAGGTTTAGTCTCGAGATTCTTTAAATTCAGGTTTAAGAATCCTTATTAAATTAGCAATTTTCCGGATAAGAAGCAAACAACAATTTTAATCAATGATTCTTTTCACAAAAAAGTAATTCTAGAAAAACGAGCAGAAACATGCTTAATTTTAACCGATTAAAAGGCGATGATGACAAGTCCGTGTCTCCCATAGGTTTAATATCCAAATAGACCACTGAATAAAAAAAGGCCGTAGATATAGCCAACAAGTAATAGGTTAACACCTATTTGCGGATATTTCTTTTGGGTAAATAACCATAGGATCTCAATAAAGGCATAAATGGACAACGGTGCTGCAAGACTGACGGTCATAAAATAGAGTAAATATCCAGCCCCCAAAGCATCATTTTGTTGTTTAAGAATCAAATATGGGACAAGAAGTAGCAGAAAGGCGATACAGACTACAGAAAATCGAATAAAAAAATGTCGTTTTAGTTTTCGATCCCCTTTAAGAGGTTTATACATAAACAGTGTTGAGCCCGATATATAGAGTGATAACAACAAATAACCGATATAGTGATGCGCGCTCTCCAAACCATTCCAATCTTGATTAGCGTAGGCAAGACCAACAATTAGAAATAAAACAATAAATAAAACTACTTTAATATAATTCATCTAAAAACATGAGGGGATTATCCCTACTAGAGTAATTGAACGCTATAAATTTTAATATCGTATGGAATACAAGTGAATTTCAAGATTTCTCTCCAATACGATGTCTTACCAATCAACTTTGACCACGATAGTGCAAATCAACTAAATAAAATCAACTTCCGAGCGGGTAGCTAAAAGCAATTTTCAGCAAAGAGAAGCACCCTATTGACCTAATATTTATGTAAATTGCTAAAGCATATAGAACAAAACAGCTATGAATTCTTCATTATTGGATGAAAATTATTGGGATGAACGTTATAAGAACAAAGCAACAGGCTGGGATATTGGCTATGCCTCTCCTGCTATTATCAATTATGCAGCGGAGTCTATTGCCAAAGATGCATCTATTCTAATTCCCGGTTGTGGAAATGCCTATGAAGCAAAGACTCTACTTGACATGGGGTTCCATCAAATTACCTTACTTGACATCGCTCCGACCCTCGTTGCAAAGGTAAGAAAGGAGTTCGCCAATAGCCCTCAGATCCAGATTGTATGTCAAGATTTCTTCCAGCACAAGGGTCAGTACGACTATATAATTGAGCAAACATTTTTTTGTGCACTGGATCCTTCATTACGTCCCAGCTATGTACAACAAATGCATACTTTGCTCAAGCCTCAGAGTATACTGATGGGCTTATTGTTTAAACGGGAATTTGCGCAACAAGGACCACCTTTCGGTGGAGATCAAACGGAATATCAACAATTATTCGCATCGCAATTTGACATTTTACAGCTGACAGATTCAACCAACAGTATTCCTCAAAGACAGGGAAATGAACTGTTTTTTGAGCTGCGCAAAAAAGAGTCTACTTGCCCGGCATGACCCGATAGGTTGGATCTTCCATGATATTGACCTTCACAATGCCCGCCGCATTTTTTAACAAAGAGCGACAATCTTCACTGAGGTGCCACAATTCTATTTTTTTTCCTTGTGCAGCGTAGCGTTCGGTAATTTTGTTGAGTGCATCCACTGCGGACATATCCACCACACGACTTTCCTTAAAATCTAAAATCACGCGCTCGGGATCTTCCAAAACATCAAATTTATCCAAAAAATTAGCTGTTGAACCAAAGAAAAGAGGTCCATAGATTTCATAATGCTTGATGCCCTCGGCATCCAAATATTTTCTTGCCCGAATGCGCTTCGCATTATCCCAGGCAAATACAAGTGCGGATACCACTACACCAATCAGCACCGCAAGTGCCAAATTATGTAAAACCACGGTAATTCCGGCGACAATAATCCCAACGAAAATATCTGATTTGGGAAATTTATTGACAATCCGTAAGCTCACCCATTGGAAGGTTCCAATGGCCACCATCATCATCACACCGACCAGCGCGGCCATGGGTATCTGCTCAATAAAAGGAGCACCTACCAAAATAATCACTAAGATGGTCATCGCTCCAATAAAAGAAGAAAGTCGCGTACGCGCACCAGCATTTAAATTGACCAGTGTTTGAGCAACCATGGCACAGCCACCCATTCCTCCAAAAAATCCATTGATTGTATTGGCTATCCCCTGCGCCATGGATTCGCGGTTTGCATTTCCTTTACTCGCCGTTATTTCGTCCACCATGTTCAGTGTCAGAAGCGATTCCACCAACCCCACCCCAGCCATCACCAAAGAATACGGAAAAATAAATTGCAATGTTTCCCAGCTCAGGGGTACATTAGGTAAATGTAGATGGGGTAATGTCCCACTAACAGAGGCAATATCTACTACTTTTTTGGTATCAATACCTAAAAGAGAAACCAGACCAAATACAACCAGAATCGCGATTAAAGAGGCTGGAACAGCCTTCGTTATCCGAGGAAATCCAATCACAATCAACATCGTCAGCAGAGTCAGTCCCCCCATGATGTATAAGGTACTTCCCGACATCCACTCCGCTCCCTGTCCGGTATTCACCTTAAATTGGACTACTTGAGCCATAAAAATGATAATGGCCAGTCCGTTCAAAAAACCGTACATAACGGGCTGCGGAATTAAGCGTACAAATTTCCCCCATTTAAAAAGCCCGACTAAAAATTGCAGGAGCCCCGCAAAGACGACAGCAGCAAACAGGTAATCAATACCGTGACGTGCCGCCAGGGCCATCAATACAATTACTGTTGCGCCAGCACCTCCCGAGACCATCCCTGGCCTACCTCCCAAAACGGAAGTGATCAAACCCATTAAAAATGCTGCATAAAGTCCCGTCAATGGTGGTAGCCCGGCTAAAATTGCAAATGAGAGTGATTCCGGAATCATTGTCATTGCGACCGTTAATCCTGCAAACAACTCATTCTTAAGATTAATCGATTTTATATTGAATATTTCAAAGGTATTGTTCATTTTTAAATTACTTGAACAGGATAATTGCCGCAAAGGTACTAATCACACAAACACTTTTCCCCAATATTTGTTATTCTTTACAAATTTTATCGCAAAACAGTATGTTCATTTCGATTAAACAACGCATTAACCAACGTCATTATAGTCTCTTAATATATATCATTTTGTTGCTTGTCCAGCTCGGGAGTATACGGCCTAGTAAGGCTGCATTCCTACCAGCTAGAGATTCCTTAATGACTTCAGATAGCCTATTTCGAGCGAAACCTGTCGAAAAATATCCCATGTACCGCGATGAGCAACCACGACTTTGGAACAATCATCTTATCAACGTAAAACAAACAGACAGTCTATTCGAGTACCAAAAGAAGAACTTCTTAAGGGCGGGAATTGAGTGGTTTTCCATCCAAGCTATTCCTGCTTCGGTTAATTACTTCATTCGAAAAGATCCTGTTTCCCATATTTCCTTTAAAAACTTCTTTAGCCATTTAAAACTGTCTGCCTGGACCTGGGACGACAATCTTTTTGCAACAAATCAAATAGCGCATCCTTATCACGGTCAGTTTTATTTTAATTCGTTACGATCCAACAACTACAGTTTTTTACAATCGACAGCAGCAACCGTAGCTGGTAGCTATATCTGGGAAACTGCAGGTGAAACAGAACCACCATCTATCAATGATATCATCAACACAAGTTTTGGCGGTACTATTTTAGGTGAAATGACCCATAGACTATCGCATCATATTCTTTCGCGCCCAAGCCTGACCAAAGGACAACGCAATAAAAAAGAACTATTGGCCATGTTGATCAATCCGATAAACGGGCTAAACCGTCTGCTCGACGGGCGCTGGGGAGATCAGGTAAAAGGTGCCGTGGTCGACAGTTCTTTAGTACACACTGAAGTTGAATTGGGGCTAAGACGGTTTGATGCCAAGGAACATGACATCTTGAATAAAGGAAAGAATGACATCTATGCCCGTATCAAACTGATTTACACCAACGATGATCTAGACAAAAAGAAACCCTTTGATGACTTCTTCCTTAATTTGGAACTTGGATCAGATGATAGTTCCATCGTCAATGCGGTCAATGTGTATGCCTCGTTATACGGTAACCGTATTTTATCCAATTTAACAGGACGTCATCGTGGTATCGTGTCTGCGCACTTCGACTTTCTACGCAATGAAGCTTTTTATTACGGATCACAGAGCATCAATTACAATGTTTTTTCAAACTTCAATATTGGTAGCCGTACCAAGCTGACAACCATCCTTGGTGGTGGTCCAGTGGTATTGGCTGCTGTACCTGATCCTTATCTCCATTTTGGTGAAAGCCGCACATACGATTATGGCCCCGGGGCAGATGTTAGGGCTTCAGCCACATTGAGCACATTAAACCGCTTTAAATTTGGTGTAGATTATCGTGGCGGATATTTTGTCACAATCAGTGGCAACAAATCCCACCATTTTCTACACGCGGTATCCACGAGTGCTTCAATGCGTATCTGGAAAAATTTCGGTGTCAACCTTTACTCCGGTTACTTTAGATTGGAAGGTCATTATCAAGACCATAACAATGTCAACAAAGACTATCCTTTTGTACGGATAGCACTAGCCTACAACTCTGAATACTAGCGATAAAAAAAGGCTTAACTAAATGAGTTAAGCCTTTTTGATTAATTTGTCCAATATTTCTTTAACGCTTCCTTCAAACGCGGATCATAACCATATATATCCGGATACGTAACAATTTTCCCTTCGTCATCCAACCAGGTCGTATAGTAGGTGATATAAACTGGCATCTGCCGTTTAAGTGTTACCCAACGTGATTTTGAGATCGAATCTGTGGTAATTTCTTTTGCAATTTTTTCGGCCTGTTTTTCATTATTGACAAGGTAAGACGCCAAATCAACGGGTTTTTCAACACGCACACAACCATGGCTCACGGCGCGATTGCTCTGCCCAAACATTTGTTTTGCAGGCGTATCGTGCAGATAAATGGAATAGGGGTTCTCAAACAAAAACTTCACATTCCCCAATGAATTATCCGAGCCAGGATTTTGTTTAAAACGAAAATTCTCCACAGAATCCGAATTCCAGTTGACCGTTGCAGGGTCCACTTGTTTACCTTTGTAATAGGCTACCATATTACGCGAGGCCAGATAGTTTGGATTATTTCGAACGCTTGACAATAACTCTTTCTTGACAATACTGCTTGGAATATTCCATACGGGATTTACTTGCATGGCATCCAACACCCCTTGCATGACAGGCGTCTCGTGGTTCTCACCTTTTCGCGTATAAGCCGGATTATCAGTTTCACCTACACACACATTCATCAGTTGACTTGTCTTCCCTTCTTCCATAATATGTAATCGTTGTTCAGGTATGTTCACAAATACATATTTCTCCGGAAAAGCATCTCCCATCCAGCGCAATTTTTCCAATACCATTAACACCTGGCTACGTTGTGCACTGTTTAGGTTCCCATTTTCCAATAAATCCTGAAACCTGGTGTAATACTTATTTTTAGGTTGGATATCGGTCAACACAGTTCCAATTTTTACACTATCCAGCATTTGTACAACTTTACCATAGCTCATACGCTTTTGAGGAACGAAATATCTTCCATAAAGGCGTTTGGGGTTGACCACACCATATTTTATGCTGCTGATATAAGCCACGAGCCCATCAGTACTCAATAAGTCAAGTTTGGCCAATAATGGATAAACTTCAGCAACATCTTTGCTTTTCAGTTTTCGAAGCGAAGATAATGTTTCCTTAATCGCAGTTGTATGGAAATAACTAGCTCGAATACCATGTGCATCACTCCGCTCAAAGTAAGTTAACATGGTGTCGATACTACCATCAAAAAGGTGTTCGGCAATTAAAGTCATCCCTTCAGTAGAATCCGATAATTCCTTCATCCAGCTTGGATTAACCAATTGAGATTTTTCCTTGCCATATACTTCATGGAAGACTTTTACATACGCTGCTGTGTCAAAATCCTTATAGGACTTATTTTCAAGCTCTTTCGCCAATACATCGCCATAAGTCGGAGGATTATCCTTACAAGAAAAAAATACTACTGAAACAAATGAAATAAAAACTAAAAATCGTAACATATTACAAATCGTGAAAAAGAAATGGCTTCGCAATAATGAAGCCATTTTCTGAGGACAAAGATAAATAATTCTTATTGTCTAAAGAATCTTACCTATCATTGAATCACTACAGAATCAATCACTGTATTTTTTCAGGAAATCTTCCAGCAATTCCACCATATCGGTATTGCCCAAAAAAGCTGCTGATCGCTGGTGCAAAGTTTTTGGCTCAATATCGAGTATGCGCTGAGATCCATTCGAAGCTTTACCCCCTGCCTGCTCAATGATGAAGGCAATTGGATTGCACTCATACATCAATCTTAGCTTACCATTAGGGTGCGCAGAAGTCGTTGGATAAAGAAAGATACCCCCTTTGAGGAGATTACGGTGAATATCGGCCACCATTGAGCCGATATACCGTGACGCATAGGGGCGTTGCGTTGCACTTTCCTCCATTTGGCAATATTTGATATATTGCTTAACGCCGTTTGGAAATTTGGAATAATTTCCTTCGTTAATCGAATAAATTTGACCCGAAGCCGGAATTTTCATATCAGGATGGGATAAACAAAACTCGCCGATCGAAGGATCCAATGTGAATCCGTTTACGCCCTTTCCCGTTGTGTACACCAACATGGTTGAACTACCATAGATTACATAACCTGCAGCGACCTGTTTCGTTCCATGCTGTAAAATATCATTGCTATTACAAGAAACACCCGTATCAGAAATTCGTCGATAAATGGAAAAAATCGTCCCCACAGATACGTTAACATCGATATTGCTTGAGCCATCCAGCGGGTCAATACACACAATATATTTCGCATTTTTGGAAACCCCTGATTGGATATACACTGGATTTTCATGTTCCTCTGAGGCAACTACACAGCATTCTCCCCCACTTTGAAGCGCTTTGATAAACTGCTCATCGGCATAAACATCCAGTTTCTTTTGTCCCTCGCCCTGCACATTGACCTGGCCTGCATCGCCTAAAATATCAACCAATCCCGCTTTATTAACCTCTCTATTTACAATTTTTGCTGCGATTCCAATATCGCGCAGTAGTCTAGAAAGCTCCCCTTTAGCATACGGAAAATCGGCCTGTTTTTCAATGATAAATTGACCTAGTGTAGTTATACCACTCATAATGTTGTTTTATTGGATATTTGTTGCACAAAGCTAAAAAAGTTAAACAAACTTTAGCAAATACATCCTTCTCATATTTAGCATTTTAGCAGACTAAATACGCAATCGATTGCGCTATGTTTTGAAAACTCTTCTTTGCTAAAACGATTATTAGCTATTAAAAAAATAATAAAAGGTTGAAAGCAGTGGATAAATTTCAAATAGCAACGATTAGAAAAAAAACAATAAATGCTAAGTATTTGGTAATTTTGGCTAAATATTCTGATACAATGCAACAACTAATACAACTCATCGAAAAGGAAAAATTAGGCAATCAGCCGGCAACACAGCACACGTTGATCATCGACGATAAGCAAGTGATTCACGGTGCTCTTTTCCTAGTAAAAACCGCCCGAAAAACATTTAAATTGATGATCCCGGCGCCTTTTCACGAAGCAGTTCTGAAAGAACAAGTAACCATCAATACATTGATAAAACATCCCCAAGTAATGCTACTGGCTTAATCAAAGGGAAATTCCCCTATCCCATACCTATCCCCAGAGCAAACAAAACATAGTTCGGTTGTGTTTACCATAGCGTAGTTTCGCTGTTTTTTTTACACCATATTTCGTTTCCGGAAGACTATAACGCTGGTTCGACCTAGAAAATGAGAGCAAACCGGAAGCACATATTATCAACGGGAAATTTTACAAGAAAACCCGGTAAAAGTGTAAAAATCACCTCGATATAACGTTTAACTTTAGGCAACAAAGACAACGCTATGCAACACCACTATACACTTTCGGGAATGTCCTGTGATGGATGTAGAACCACAATCGAACATGCATTGAATGAGCTTCCTGGGGTTCATGCCGAGGTAACTTTAAACCCGCCAAGCATGACAGTAACATCCCAGAAACATATTCCGTTACAGCAATTACAGGAAATAATATCAAAATTAGGTCCTTATCAACTCAGCGAAATACATAAGCATCAGGGTGATGTACAGTCCGATCAACACATTGTAGCACAAGCTTCGGAGAGATATGGCTGCCCCATGCATTGCGAAGGTGAAAAAACGTACAGCCAGCCAGGAAATTGTCCGATTTGTGGTATGCATTTGGTGAAGCTCGATGCAGAAACAGCAATTAAAAATAAGCTGCATACTGAGCATGCAGCGACCTTGCATATCCAACACGAACAGCAACACAATCATTCCGCTCAGTCAAATGCCACGGTACATCAATCACAGACAATATCTACACCTGACAAAGCACATGGTCATACGTCTGCTGATCAATACTATTGTCCGATGCATTGTGAGGGCGACAAACGCTATAATGAACCCGGAAACTGTCCGGTATGCGGCATGAATCTGGAAAAGGTACCCATGTTAAAGACAGATCTTCAATATACCTGTCCTATGCATCCTGAGATTGTACAAGATCATCCTGGAAATTGCCCTATATGCGGTATGGACCTTGTGCCTATTGCCAATGGGAATGATGAGGCCGACGATCACACATATCGTGATCTACGCATGAAATTATGGGTCTCTATCCTATTTACGGTCCCGATCTTTATACTTTCCATGGGCGAAATGCTTCCCGGTAATCCAATAGGTAAAATCATTTCGCCGAGTTGGTCTGGCTGGGTTCAGCTGGCTTTATCCCTGCCGGTTGTTTTTTATACCTGTTGGTCTTTTTTTCAACGGGGCTGGGCATCTTTCAAAACCTGGCGCCTTAATATGTTTAGCCTGATTGCACTTGGTGCTGGAGCTGCGTTTGTCTATAGTTTGGTTGGCCTATTTTTTCCGCAGGTCTTCCCTGCTGAATTAAAAAATCACCATGGCTACATTGCACTTTACTTCGAATCCGTTACCGTCATATTGACTTTGGTATTATTAGGCCAGGTGATGGAGGCCAAAGCACATTCCAAAACCAATTCGGCAATCAAAGAGCTGATCAAGCTGAGCCCTTCCGAAGCTACGCGCGTAGAAAATGGAATAGATAAAAAGATCGGCATAGATCAAATTCAACTCGGAGATATACTCAAAGTAAAACCCGGGGACAAAATCCCCGTTGACGGGCAGATTACGGATGGCAACAGTAACATTGATGAATCCATGCTGACGGGTGAACCTATTCCGGTAGAAAAACAGGAAGGAGATCATGTTAGTTCGGGAACAATCAATGGCGACCGCAGTTTCCTCATGAAAGCAGAACGTATCGGTTCGGACACCCTACTGGCTCAGATCATTCAACTCGTCAATGATGCGAGCAGAAGCAAGGCTCCCATTCAACGATTAACGGATAAAGTATCCGAGATATTTGTTCCGATTGTCATAATCATTGCAATTTTGACATTTCTTACCTGGTGGCTTTGGGTTCCTTCCGCTTCCTTAGCATTCGGCTTTGCCAATGCACTTGCCGTACTTATTGTCGCCTGCCCCTGTGCCTTGGGACTCGCTACACCGATGTCTGTCATGGTGGGTGTCGGCAAAGGGGCCAAACATGGGATCCTGATCAAAGATGCAAGTGCGCTGGAAAAAATGAACCATGTAGATGTGGTTCTAACAGACAAAACAGGTACCATCACCGAAGGAAAACCCACCGTTGATGATATTCAGCCAAACTCTTCCAGCAGCAAAGACGAGATATTATCTTTGGCTGCCGCTTTAAACGCCAATAGCACACATCCATTAGGTCATGCTATTATTGAAAGGGCAAAAAAGGAAAATAGTAAAACGGACCTTGCAGTTTCCGATTTTGAAAATGTTGCCGGGCAAGGAATCACGGGAAATATAGCTGGACATAGCATAGCACTGGGCAATCAATTGTTGATGGAGTCTATCGGCATAACAATTCCTCATGATATGAAGCAGATGGCCGAAACTGCTCAATCCCATGGAAAGACGGTATCCTTCCTTGCAAAAGACAGTAGCTTATTGGGGTATTTTAGTATTTCAGATCAAATAAAAGCCTCTTCGAAGCGTGCAATCCAATATCTTATACAGCATAAAGTCGATGTCGTTATGCTGACGGGAGATAATATACATACGGCAAGGGCTGTGGCGGATCAAGTTGGCATCAAGCATTTCAAAGCCAATGCCTTGCCCAAAGATAAATTGCAGGAAATTCATGCGTTACAGCAAAAAGGACATGTGGTGGCTATGGCTGGTGATGGTATCAATGATGCCCCTGCCCTTGCTCAAGCCGATATCGGCATTGCCATGGGCACAGGGACCGATGTTGCCATACAAAGCGCTTCACTCACTTTGCTGAAAGGAGACCTTATCGGAATAGCCAAAGCAAAGGTACTGAGTCAAAAACTACTCCGTAATATTAAGGAGAACCTGGGTTTTGCTTTCGTCTATAATATACTCGGAATTCCATTGGCTGCCGGACTTCTATATCCTACTTTCGGAATTCTCCTGTCCCCGATGATTGCTGCCGCTGCGATGAGTTTCAGTTCCGTTTCGGTTATCTTGAATTCTTTACGCTTAAATCGGGCAAAGATCGATATCGATTAAAAACAGATATTCCCTATATTCGCTGTTAGAATAACGACATATAGTTTACAGTAACATGCGTAATATTTTTTTAATCTTGATAACGGTTATCATCACAGTTGTGTGTGTCAAAAATCCGCAATCGGTGCAGCTCAATTTTCTTGGGGAATCACAAGTGGCACTATGGAAGCTATTATTGGCCTTTTTTATTGCCGGAATTGTATTCGTATCCCTATTGAAAATCGGAAAAAAGAAACAGCGGGCGTATGAAGAGGAAGAAATAGACGAATCGGAAGAAGAAAACAGCGACAGAAAGTCCCAATTATCGGATGAAGACCGGGAATTTCTATCCTAAACAAAAAAATAAATCACTAAAAATGAAGCCCTAAACAGCCGTAGCGCATTTTTATCGCACAAATACTTGCGTGGAATAGGGATTAACCCTATCTTTGCATCACTTCAAACAAGGAACGGTAGTTCAGAAACAAAGAAGTAAGATTCCGTAGCTCAGCTGGTAGAGCAATACACTTTTAATGTATGGGTCCTGGGTTCGAATCCCAGCGGGATCACAAAAGGCGCTATTTATAGCGCCTTTTTTGCGTTTATCCTATGATAATTAAGCCTTTCTACAAATTATCATACTATCTCATATCATATCCTAGCATATTAAATGGTGCCCCTTTCGGTGCCCCATTTTAGTGTGTAAATTGGGGCACCATTCTTTTGAAATCTGGTTTTGTGCAGTTGGATTTAAGGATCGGAAATTAATTCCCGCAGACAAGGCGGGGTCATTTTTCAACCTTTAAAATGTGTAGGATGAATAATCAGAAAGTCCACATTCTTTTTTGGCTTAAGAGGTCAAAAAAAACGAGCGATGGCACTTGCCCTTTGTACGCAAGAATTACCATCGAAGGCGAAGAAGAGCCATTATCTCTAGGTATTAAAATTAAGCCCCAATTTTGGGATACTAATATCAAAAGAGACACTGAATCAAGTGCAACGGCGAGGGAAAACAATTTAAAGATTTCCAAGGCAGATGTTGACCTTGATACCCACGTTAAAATTTTGAGGAGCAAGCATGAAAAAATAACCCCTCTCATGCTTAAAAATGCTTACCTGGGCCTACCGTTAGATTATATTGGGCCAGTCCAGAAGTCAATGGAAATCGAAAAAAAACCTACTTTGTTGAAAGTCTTTGATGACTTTATAAAGCGGTTTGAAAAGCTGGTTAAGAAAAAGGACAGATCGAATGATACATTAAAACACTGGAGGTCGGCTAAAAAAAAGGTAATATCATTTATCAAGTTCCAATACGAAGCGAAGGATTTTGAACTGGAAAACATTACCTATTCTTTTGCTGAAAAGTTCTTCGACTACATGACGCTGGAAGTAGATAAACCAATTAGCGCTGTCACTGCAAAAGGGTATATCAAAAAGCTAAAACAGATCCTTGAAGGTTGTGCTAAGAATAAATTAATCCCCTTAAACCCTATCAAGGCATTTGTTTGCTATGGTGGTGATAAAGAAATCGAGCCACTAGAGTTTTACCAAGTAAATTCAATTTATCGAAAGGATCTTCCGATTAATAGGTTATCAGAAGTAAGAGATGCATTTATATTTCAATGTTTTACCGGCTTTGCATACCAGGATATTTATACCCTTACCCCTGAAAATATAATAGAGGTCGGTGTCAATAGGGAAAGGTGGCTAATTAAGGAACGTGGTAAAACAAAGGTAACTGAAATGGTACCCATATTACCAATAATAGAAGAGCTGATAAATAAATATAACGGTCACCAATATTGCGTTAAAAACAACTTGCTAATTCCGGTTAACAGCAATACAAGATATAATGGATATCTAAAGGAAATTGCTACGCTTTGTGGCATAAATAGGGAGCTCCACACCCACTTGGCGAGACACACCTTTGCTGATATGATGCTGAATCTAGGTGTTCCTCTTGAGGATGTGAGTAAAATGCTAGGCCATAAAAGCATAAGAACAACAGAACGCTACTGCAGGGTCCGGAAAAGCCGTATCAGTGAATCCATGAACAGGGTACGTAGTAAACTATTCAATGATCAAGGACATTTAATCTCAAGCTATCCTAGCCATGTTCTTGCAGTTTAAATAATTGGCTTCTTTAAACATGCACGCATTGGCGAAGCTGGTGATCCGGGAAAATAGTTTCGAAGATACGCCCAAATGAGTTAATGCACGGCGCTCGAATTGGCGCATGCTGACTCCATCCCTGGTCAAATAACTTTTATTACACAGGTTCTCGAGCGAATAGTTTTTGCCGTAAAACTTTGTGATCATCCGGACACAAGTTGGACTGCAATCCATCGCATCCGTCTGCTTATAAAAGGGGAATTGTTTCAAAATTGAAGTTTGGGAGGTTATATTTTTAAATAATTTTTCTGCCTGCTGTTGAAGAAATTGACTTGGATAGTGTCTTTTGATAGGGCTCCAGCTTACTTGTAGCATGGCACGCCCTGGCTGAAAAAATCAGGAATTAAATAATGCGCCGTTATGTTTGAGTCAATAAAAATCCTGGTTCAATGCGGTGGGCCATTGAACGAGGGCAGATCATGTCGATCTGCTCCCTGAGCTTTCGGTAAAATGTTGATTATTGGAACGCGCTATTCTATGGCACCCCATTTTCGGAACTCCATTGGAGCGTAGTTTAAAATATCTCCCCAAACGGAAGACATGTAAAAACGCTTGTCCACATATTTTTGGTAGTTGAGTTTCCTTTTATACTCTTCTAACGATTCCAGGTAAAGGGTTGCACGCCTTTCGTTCACGGCTTGCATGTCTGGAACCTCTTCAAAAATGACTTTCCCATTTTTGTCGGCCTTACGAGGCAATACACCAAAATAAAGACTTGTGTCTGCCTGCATGTCTATAATTAACGCAAACTCATCAGGAGGATAATCGCCCGCCAGGACTGCTTTTCTTACCGGGCCATTGAGGGTGTGATTGGAATGTCGGGCGTGCCAAAGTAACATCCACATGCAGTTGTCTGCGGCTGCATATCCTTCAGCATCCTTTTCAAAAAGGCCGATGCGCTCATAACTGGGGAATCCATACTCCTTGATTAGGCGAATAGCATTTTTGATGTTGGCAGAATCTTCAGAAATGAGCTTTTTTATCTCGCCTTGAGTTTTATGTTCTGTTTTTCTTATACGCTGATCTTCATCATAGATTGAATCGTAACGAGCAGCCAACAGTTTCTTTTCACTTTTGTCTGCTATACTTTTTAGGGAATCGTAATTTTTTGTCAGCCACTTATATAAGGACTCCTCATGTATAGTCGTTACAAATCTGCCCTTCGCAAATTTTTCTATTGTTTGCCCATTAAGTACCATTTCGTCAAAAAAGTGCTTAGCGGCATTTGAATCAGCGACAAGATAGGCGACTGCAAAGGCATTGTAAAGATCCCTAATATTGGGATATTTATAGGTAAATGCCACGTTGTAACTTTCCAGCGCATGTTTATATGAGCTGTCTAATATGTGGACCTCTGCCTGGTTTTTATAATGATAATACTGGGAAACTTGTTGATCTAATTTGTCGCCGCCGTAAACGATGGTCGATAAAAGACAAAAAAATAGTGCACTATACTCGCTCATACAATCATCTTTACGATTAAAAAAAGGAAGCTGGATAAAACTGCATGATGCAGCTTCCGATTAAACCACCTGCTAGTTCATATTAAGGTGTTATCCCCAATAGTCAAGAACAAGCTTTCCCTGTTAGTAGCCCAGGAAGTGATACCGTCCGTCTCCCCATTCTACACGGTCGGTGTCACATTTATAATCTCTTCCCTGGTAGGTTACGGTTTTCCCTCTGTTCCACCGCCACCTTTGACAGTCATCTTCTGATCGGTTGTGAGAATCGGAAAATTTCCGCTATTCAAGCTTGAAAAAATACAGCCCGGATGGACTGTAAGTAAAAGTTGCGTTTACATAATCAAATGCACCGAAGGTGTTCTATCCGAATAGAGTAACCTTACTGTTTTGTTTAAAGTTAAGTAAAAATGGTTCAGCTGCACTTTGGCAGGCGTAGTTAATGATAATACCGACGTTTACCGGCAATGGCATAGTTGGACCATACTTTTTGGGCGGCGGAGGTGTTTCTACGAGCTGGCTACGTCCTTTTTCAAGTAATGGTAATAGCATCTGGAGCTCTTTAACTGATCCACTATCAACTTTTTCAGCTTTTAGTTCCTATATAAGTGCTTCTTGATAAACGTTGATCAGATCATCAGAAGCAAGTATCATCCCATTAAGTTCTTTGATCGGACTAGTATAGATAAAGGGAAATAGCGGCTGATAAGCGGCGACCGAACCTCCGGCATTGTTTTCTTAAATCGAGGATCAGGGTCTTCGCAGCGTATATCTTAGCACTGTCTTTTTTATAATGCTGTCTATGGACCCGATCTCGTAAGAAAAATCGTGGATTGTCATCAAATACTTTGAAGTCCCCAATTTGGAATTAAAGCTTAGGTTCAGCTCCCTTTTCGGTAGGAAAGGGGCTAAAAGCAAAACAGGTAAATTATAATAATTTACCTGTTCTTTAGCTGAATAAAATAAACGAATGCAGCAGTAATGGTCCACGCTTTCGATTTTCAATTAATACCTTTAAGAGTAAAATTTTCAAATGTTAAATTTCAATGGTTTCACATAAGCATCTTTATCAGGATCATAACTATACCCTTCCCGTCTAAGATGGGCAGAGATCTTATTGAGATTTTTTTTGCGCATTTCAGTATCCATATCAGGAAGCTCTAAAATTGACTTTGACCGGATGAAGGAAGTACCGGGCAGACGGTAAATATTTTCCGCGTGCAGTTGTTCATTCAGAAATGAGGACTCGAATTTGAGCTCAACAGAATCCAGTTGTTGTCTATTCTTTTCCAGATAAATATCCAAAACCGGATCCTCCCAATACTCTGGAATACGCTGCTCTGTATCGACAGCAAGCTTTAAGCACTCCGAATCCATGGCTGAGTTGGAAAGTATATATAATGCATTATAAATCCCATTTCTTATTTGCCTGTTTATTTCAGGCATTGCTTGATCATCCATAACATCATTTCTAACGTGCAGATCTTCCAGTTGGTCACGCACCCATTTAGCAACAAATTTTGATAAGTGCTTCAATGCTTTTTGATCATTATAGACTAACGCTTCTTTAAGGATACGGTTCATTTTTCAATTATTTGGATATTCAAATTTACCTATTTTTAGATTTAGCTTCTTGTTGTAACTTAAATTTTGGCGATTTCTTATCATCAAAAATTCATGACAAACAGGATGGGTCAATACTTTTGTTGTAAACCCAATGCCATGCAAGCTCTTTCCAATTTCTGATCAATCTTCCCCTATATTGCCATTTTCGCTGTTCATAAAACTTGTAAAACGCTTCAGCTTCCGACTGCTTTTTGCCCAGTTCAAGGAAATATATCACCACATGTTTTAATAGTGGAGGAACCTGCTTGCCAAGACCGTTTATGTCATCCTTTAAATACAAAATTTAACCCACTTTATATTTTTGCATCATCGCTTCGATATCTTCTATGTCGTAATACATATCCCCACCTAATTTTACGTAAGGCAACTTTTTAGACTTTCTTAGCGTCTGAAGCTTCCCGGAGCAGGTATTGAGCAGCTTAATTACATCTCTTGTTTTTAACCATCTTTTGGGATAAGTAATTTTGGCGTATAGCAAGCTCCTGATCTCAGTCAGTAACTCCTCCTTTAAGGCCTCCAAGTCCCTGCTTGTAATTTGCATAGATTTTTGCTCTTCTAAATTTGTATTTCCCATAACTCACCTCCTAAATCATTGCTTCTTTTTTAAAAATTTTTGTATTGCTTATGCCATAATTTCTAACAGCATCTTTAAAGTCCATCCACATACGGATATTGTAATCTGCAAGTTCCATCATTTCTTCGGCCGTAAGTTTATGCGGATTGAATACCTCCCCAGTTTTGCCATCACCACCTGTTATTATAAAACCGAAAATATTGGGTGTAAAGGCTTCGGCGATTTCCATACTTTTTCCTATGGCAACACTATTGCCATATAATTTTATCGTTTTACCATTACTGAACGATAGAATACGTTTTTTAATTTCTGCCATATACTGCATTTAATTTTTATTGATCAAAACCCTAGTTTCTTAGATCGGGTCAGCGACTTTTTTAATTGAATTTGATTTTTTAAATGATCGCTACAACGGACCATGCATTGACTCGCCAGACCAGCTTTTCTGATAATCTGCATTGCTTCCAAAGGTTTGTCTGTTTTAATCATAGCAAGGGCCCTAAATCCCTCTATCCTGGTTTTCTCCTTACTTTTTATTTCCCTGGAATTTAGTACTTGCAAGATTTCATAGGCAGGTTGCAGAATAGAGAGCTTTTCAAGTTCTTTTGCGATGTAGGTCCCGTCATTTAGTTTAAGCACAAGTTTACTATCCTCCGGAATATGGCCTACAACCAAGCCGATGCCGTCCGGTGCCGACCGTTTGGACATAAAAACAGGTTTACCATAAAAAAGCGTCATGTCTTCTGCAATATGTTCTACGATATTGCGGAGTTTATTCTTATAAAACAGAGTCTGTTCCTGTGCCGTTTTTAACCTTCCGATGAACAAGCGTCTATCAGCATTAAGCTTATCGGCGGCTGGAGCGACGTCGATTCGATTAGAAATTCCAACGTTTTTTTGCTTCTCCAGGATCGGTTGTATCTTGTTTTTATTAAGCTGACTTTTAAGATATTTCGGGTTAGTCAGATTAAGCACCAAGACAGCGGATCTTTCCAGGAAAATTTTAGACTGTTCGCTGTAGAAATTTGCCATTTCCAGTGCAGAAACAGCTTTGCTTTCAGCAGTCTGGATTTGTCTTTTTAAATCCTGCTTGACGAAACGATCCGGTTCGATTGCCAACAATTGTTGACGACGTTCAATATATCGCTCAATATTGACAGCTTTCCGTTGCAGCATTTGAGATTTGACATCATACTTTATTGCGATACTTGAGTTTTTATTAAGTCGCTGTAAGATTTTTTTCTCAAAAGGGATCCTACTTCCTTTCCATCCCTGATCTTGGTACCCCAGCTTGAGGAAGCGATCTACTACCGCATGGCATAAATTAAAATCTGCTTTTGATAGCCAGCAATTTCCTGGCCTGCTCCAGCGAAATTTATTCTTAATTAGCTTAAGGTTAGTTGATGAAAGTTTTAAATAGGCTTCCTTGCTTTTGATATGAATTTCAAGGGAGCCGGTTTCCAGATCCCTTATCAAATAGTTTTCTTCATTTTTTTCTGTACTCATCTTTACTCCTCCAAATCTGCATTACGGTGACAGCAGCTATAGACCCTTTTCTTTTTGCTTTCACGTTGTTTTCTATAGTTTTCTGATCGGGAATTTTGCTTAAACACTCCTTATAGAAATCAAGCTTTTCCTGGATCTGTATCAGACGCTCTTCATAAAAGAGTTTTTCCTTTTCACTTATTGGTTCTGGTTTCGAATGAGCATAAAACTTACCTTCCAACCTTCTATTACAAACTTTAAGATCGCGTTCGCATTCCTTAATTCTTATTACTAGATAAAACGGATCTTCAAACTTTTTACCCAAAGCTTCTTTTTTTGCACGTTCGGCCTGCTTTCTATAGAATTCAGCCTTATCCATTTCTTCGAATGCTTTACCAAATTTGTTGTGGATTTTGTCCCTAAAATTCCTATCGGCCTTTTCACTGTGATGCCCAATAAGAATCGGCTGGCCGAAGGGAATCTGTCCAGCCATTGATTTTGCCTGACCATAGAGTTGCTCTGAACGCTCATCTGATTTAGCAGCCCTCGTCAAGGCCCGTTCGGCCCTTGATTCAGACTTTTCTTTTTCGCGTTGTATTTGCTGTTCAAAACTCAGTTTTTCTCCGATAGTCTCCTTATAAATAAAACCCATGCTTTCGAGCTGACGTCTTAAATATCCGGCATTTTCACTCTTTGCTTTAGATATCCAACAGGTCTTCGAGCCACTCCATAAACAATACCTCTTTACGGTATCTTTCTGTTCAGCAGGAAGTGCCTCAAAAAACTCCTTTTCTGAGTAGATATTGAGCTTGCCGGTTTCCTGATTTATTATGTAGTGCGGTGACTTTTCCATATTCTTTCTGTATTATGTTTAAATCCTAACTACTATTCAGACTGCCAGAGCGGGTAATTGCCAACGAGCATCTCAACTTTTTTCTTTGGATTGCCCCCTTTTATATTTACGGTAACGAGCATCTCTTTTTTTAGCACCTGCCATTTATACTTTTTAATAAAACGGTCCAGAATTTCGGAAGGATAAGAAGAAAGCAAGAACTTACCTTTAATGTCGGCAAGCATATTCAGGAGTGCTTCATAATCCTGTTCCGTATAACCTTTGTAGTGGCCCATATTGGATCCGATATAAGGTGGGTCGCAGTAAAAGAATGCATCCTTATGATCCCGGCTCTGAATGATATACAGGGCGTCGGCACATTCGATCTGTGCATTTCGGAGACGCTTCAAATAACGATCGTCGAAGTTTTGCCGTTTTACGGTGATTCTTTTCGAAGTTGAATTCTGTGTTTTATCATAACCGAAAGGTCCATCAAGTTTGCCTGAGAATCCCAGCGCAGATAAAGTCCAAACTGCCCAGGCACGCTTGACTTCATCAAAGAGATCCGGGTTGTTATAAATTACGACTGCCGAATGATGGGCATCTCTGCTGTGCAGGGTCTGCTCTATCAGGGCAGCCAGCTCATCAAATCTCTTGCTGGCCACCCTATAAAAATTCATCAGTTCTTTATTGGTATCGTTAATAACCTCTATTTCTGAAGGTGGCTTCATAAAATAAACCGCGCCACCGCCCAAAAAAGGTTCACAATAAAGGATGTGCTCAGGTATAAGCGAAATAATCCAGGGGGCGAGTGTCTGTTTACCACCATAATAAGTTAAAGGTGGTCTTAGTCGTGTGTTTTTTTCCATGCTCACTAATGCGTTCTCACTGATTTAAAAATTGGTATTATAATCCCGGTCCTTTTTTGCCTTTGCCCGGTTTTTTATTCTGATTCAACTTGCCCCACAACTGCCAGTTCACTGTTTTACCTTTATCATTCCGAAATTCAAGGGTTTTATTTTCTGGCTGGACATAAATACTGCCAGTTACTATTCTGCTGTTAATCATGAGCGCAGTTTCAAATGGCTTTCCTTTTCCGAGGCCTGCAAGCATTTCCGATAACTCGATAATATCCGGCTGCTTTACCAAGGGCATTTGCTTTATTGTGTTTGATACATCGAAATCAGGATACACTTTCAAATAACCTTTTTCTTCTTTAATCCAGTAAAGTTCACCGGACTCATCATTAGCTGAGTACTTTAACAGCGATCCACCCTTTAGTAACGACGCTGCCTGTCCAATGTCGATATCGTTACCATCATTATTGATGGGAACAACAATCATTTTTTCATAGAGAGACTTGTCTGGAAATGGCAGCATATCCTCTAAAATGGTATTGGCAAAATATTTCAATGCCAGCTTATTGGCTAACTCCTCAGCGGTACGATCACCGCTGGTACGGAGCTGGTCCAGTTGCTCAAAAAAAGGTCGCAGACCATCATTTTTGTATAATGGAAACAGCGCCCATTTAATTTCTTTCATCTGCTTTTCCAGTTCAAGGGTATCGATTCCGGCGTAATGACCATGCTCAATGGGTACCACAAGCATTTTAGCCTTGTAATCATGGGAAACATAGTCGCCATTGTCTTGCCTTTGAATAGAAAAATAGTAAAGAACAGATTGATCATTGCTGGCGTCCATGACATCCAAGGTTATTTCCTCTGCATGGGCATTAATATTTTTCTGGGAGATGATCTCTTTAAAGGGCAGGCCAAGGTTGCTCAAGTAATCGGCCATGGTATTAAAATCTTTTGCTCTTATCATTTCAAACCGTTTAAAGTTTTCTTCCTTTGCTTTTGCCAACCGTTTTCTTTTGAGCCGCTTTCTTTTCTATACCCTCGGCAGGAAAATCCTTACCTAATTCATGGCTTCTGCGGTTGAGTTCCATGCCTGCTAAAACCCTTGCATCCAGCTCACCGCTTACAATACGGATGAGCAGGTGCGTATGGGTAATGCTGAAAAGATAGAGCGGGTTCATCTCGTTTGATATAGCGCCGGTCTGGGATGCTTTTCTGTAAATATCAACTTGTTCGGGTGTCATAACTTCGCTGTTTATCTATCTTTATCTTGACAAGCCTTTATTCTGTTTCGGTTTCCAGGCTACTTTCTGTGGCCCCTGGTTTACCCAGGGCTTTTTTTTTACTTCGGCGTTTTCCTTCGCCTCTAATTTTTCTGCTTTTGCAGGAGTGATATCGATGCTGATCCCATTGGCATCCATAAAATTTATCTTGCCGCGCCTGGCGTTTAAGCCTAAAAAACCATCTTCCATGACACCGTTGCGATCCAGAACGATTGCAATCCTATTTGCATGTTGCAGATCTTTTGCCAGCACTTCAACCGATTCATATGCTTTTTTGGTTTCAAATTGGACTTCAGGATTTTCCAGCTGGTCTATAATATCGAAAGGCCGTTTGGCATAATAATTATCATGATAGGTATTGAGCAGCAGGTTTCCTTTGTCGTCTGTTTTTCCTTCAGGATCCAGTGATATATAGGCATTGAATCTGAATTGCTCTGCAGGATGATCCTCTTCAACCTGACGGTACCCGATTATGTTTTGCTTATAAACGGCTACGTTTTGACCATACTCCATCATCCGGGCTGCTTCCTGAACCTTAATCTTCCATGATGTCCTAACCGAGATCTGCGCCATCACCTCACCGGCGTTCACCAGTGTGGCCTGATAACGGTTAAAGAAATAATGGTCCTGCTCCTGGTGCTTATCAAAGGAGAGCTGACATAGTACGGTCCGGTTTTCATCCAGAGGATGCTCGTACTGAAGGACAAAATCAGTTTTGCCTTCTTTCATATTCTTTTCCAGTTGCGGAAAAATAGAGGCATCGAAGCCCCGGATTTCAAGGCTTGTTTTTAAGCCTTCAAAATTTTCTTCTTGCATGATATTGTTTATTTAGATTATGAACTAAATTGATGGTCCTTTTGGCCGCTGCTGCTGCAATTGCTCTCTACCGCCAAGATCGGGACCATACCGTTTTTGGTGCAATTCGCGAGATGGGTCTTCAGCAGTATTTTGAGTCGATGGCAGTTTTAGTTTGCCAGTATCCTGTTGCTGCGGAATGCTTATTTTCGTATTGATAATGCGTTGATCGCTGGCCATCTTTACTCTTTCCATTTCTTTGTTATAGAAAAGCAGGTTGTCCACCCCTTTTGAAACCAGGTAGAATATCCGGCTCAGCAGTCCCGGATAGAGGGAACGAACCAATGATCCGCGTTGGAATTTCATCACCGTCATAAGCGCTTTTTCGTCCTGAGTAAGAAGCCCCCCGCTGTATGTTCTCAGCATCCTGTTATACTCCCGCAGTTTCATGCTCCGGTACCTTCTGCTCTGAAGATCTTTCTGGCTAAGCTGTTTGGTAAAATACTCTTCCAGCCGGCTCCAGTTCCCGAAATCATTGAACAGGGTATTGTTTGCAGCTTGTTTTTCAAGTGTATACTCCATATTACAGGTAGTTTGGATCAGTAAGAAAATGCCTTCGCTTTTAATAGCTGTTTCTGAGATAACTTACATTCCAGGTTCCTGTCGCCATTTGATTCCGAAAGTGCCATCACCAGGTTCTTATTTTCGGCAATGGTAAACTTTGCGAAAGCGACAATTATGGATTGGCCGGTCGGATCTTCGGGTTTGCCTTTGTACTGGATATAGATTGGCTCAATTTCAGTATCCTGGATAGCGGTTCTTTTAGCCCTGGACCGGTCCCTTATAGAAAAGCGTGGTTCATAGGCATTGTAACCGATATGAGTATCATTGGCCAGGTTATAGCGAAAGAAAAGCACGTCATCCTTGATATAAATGGATTCCAATTTTATTTTCAGGCCATTTGATTTTGCCTTTACACCACCTATAAAGGGAGCAGCGCCCAGCATTGTCGCGGCGTAATTTTCAATTTCTTTTTCATTAAGAGAAACCCCTTTAAAGCTGGCCTTGGTCCTGTAAGGCAATTTTGAAACATCAATGGTCAGCTGAGATGGCGCCGGACTATAGGTGACGTTAAAGGAATAGATTTTCCCGTCGGAGGTGACTACATGCAGTGTACTTTCCTGCATGGTACTATCTACCGCTTTTACCTTAAGCAGGTTACTTACCTTGGCAACACGTTCGGCAGAGATAGATCCATCCCCCCTGTCTCCGTCTTCTATCGGTGCCGGGAAAATGAGCAGGGTAGTTTTATGGGCGGTAATCTGAAGCGGGTAAGATCCCGCGATATCGACCGCTCTAACGTTTTGCTGACAGAATGCTGTCAGGCTACAAATGGATAATAGTAGAGCGAAAACAAATTTTAAGTTCTTCATTGTTGTTTTTGTTTTTTATTAAATGTGTTTATTAGTTCGCGTCACCACCTACTAGCAATACCTGAAGACCAGCATTAACAGTGGCTTTGATAAGTTTCACCTTCTTAGAAAAAAGGCTTTTAGCTGCCTCGATGCCAGCGCCAGCTGCCTGGGCGCCTATGGAAGGATCCAGGCTCATAAGCTGCATTCTTTGGACCGCCCGGTCCGCGCCATCTTTGGCAGCATCCCTGGTAATAGCTCCGGGGATCCGGATACCGGGCATGGCGTCCAGTCCGTATACTTTAAGCTCGACTGGAAAATGGCGGTTGCCCAACCTGATGCCGGTGATAGCAACCATTAGCCTTTCCCCTTCAAGTATACAGGAACCGTAAAGGGGAGTTCCTTTCGGAATCTGGAAACCGGCTATATAAATTTCCTCACCCAGTTGCATTTTAAGACTCGAACCGGAAACGACAGTCTGGGTTTCCGCTACAATGGCGGTAATCGACCTGATATCTATACTATCACGCGCCGTACTTGCATCCAAGCCGAAAAAGGCGCCTGTCTGCCTGACTTTTGTTAAGCTAAGAGCAGAGGCAGCCGAAGAGGAATTGCCAGAGACTGGAACTGCCAGGATCTCTGTTTCCTTACCTACGGGCAAAATTCTCCCTCTTTTTTCCAGGGTATAGTCCTTAAGCCGCTGGCGGTAGCGTTCCGGGTGCTGGATGTCGAGCACGCGTTCCAGCATGCCGTTAAGCTGGTCCAGTTCCGCATCCGGCTGCTGGCTATCGTCGGTCGCATTGTTAACCATTTGCTCGATACGTTGCAGCCCAGCAGATGACTGGAAATCCCTATCCGGTTCGTTTCTGTAAAATCCAGGACTAGAATAATCTGATGCGGGCGGTTGCCGCATGAGTCGCTCGAGATCATCGAGGCGCTGTTGAAGCCGTTGCTGCTGCATATCCTGGCTCATTAGGTTGCTCCCAGAAGCCCCGGTATTGTTCCAATCACCGTTCCATGAAAATACGCTGCCGGAAGCGGCAAGGGTATCGGGCTTTATGGGCTCATTAATTGCCGTATCACCACCGTTTCTTTGATAAAGACTCAGCTTGTCCTCGCTGTTATTTTTAAGCTGAGCATCGGGTAGCGCAGTATTGATACCGGTGAGTTTCTGCTCGGGCTTAGGCTGGTTTCTTCCGCCTCCTAAAGCCCAAAATCCCAGCGTGATAAAAGGCAGGCTGATAAGTGGCAGCACCAGAAGCAATTTGCGAAAGCGCAATTGTTTTTGTGTCATGTTTTTCATTTTTGATTGTTTAAATTTTTTATTCCTTGTAGGGCCCATGAACCCCTCCATATTGACTCTTTATCCGACGATAGCAAAAACAAGTATGTAGATACAGTACAGTAACCAGAGGATCCCGATTATCAACAGCACGCAATTGCGGTTCCTCAATGAAACTACAGACTGCCATTGGGCGAGCTTTTTTGCTGCTGATACCTGTAGGGCCACAAGCCTGTGAGCAATTGATTTTGCTACTTTTTCCTTTAATGGATTGAGCTTAGGCCTTCTGGATTTTCTAAAAAAACTCATAATTATCGGTTTTGAAGTTCAATATCCCTGTTGTCTACAATGCGCCAGCGCTCTACCAGGAAGCCATGGGAGTTGTTATCAGACCGGCTGACGTTGCGCAGCGTTCCTTCAGTGATGAGTATCCTGGAAAGTATCGCTGTGGGCCTGATGATTTTTTGCTTGCCGAAATACCTGAACCGGAAAGGATATTGCTCGAAATCAATCTGGATACTGTCCGCTTCTACATTCTGGCTTACATTTCCGCTGATGATGGAATTATAATAACCGTTCTCTTTCAGACCCCTGTATTGGCTTGCGGCAGAACCATCGGCCAGGTAAAGCGCTTTGGACATATTGCTTTCAATTACTTTATCATCCGGATCCAGAGTAAAAAAGTAGTGGTGAAACATTTTGATGTGATCTTTGGCTTCAACGGCAACGTTATCTTTTCTTTCTCCTGCAATAGCCTCCAGGGCTTTTCCATTGGACAGGACATATACTCTTTCTTCTGCTTTGCGGACCATGCGGTAGCTTTCATAGACCGTGAAAGCACAAAGAATTGTACTGGCAACTACGACGACGTAAGTAAAGAGCTTAACGTGCCGGAATGCTGATTCTATATTGCTGAACTGTTTGAACATTTTTACTGAATTTTAAACTCGAAGTCACTTTTTTTAGGCCATAAGAGTCCCCAACAGGTTTTTGCCTGTTTAAAATTTTCTGAGTTCTATAATTTTTAAATAATTGCTTTGGCGGCTACTGTCGCGGCTGTTTTTGCATAGTTGTTTACTTTGTGCAGTAAGGTATCTCTACTTCCTGCCTGAACAATATAGCCCGCAACATTCGGTACTGTGGTATAACCTACAATAGCGATAACCATAAATATGAGATACGCTGATGTACTCATGAAAGTCTGGTCCATGTTGATCATATTTTCCAATATTTTAGAGCATATAGCACCGAAAATATTGGATACCGGCAACCACATAAAGACGTGGATAAACCTTGCAAACCAGCTGGACAGACTATTTTGAAATCCGTCGAAGACCGATAGACCAAAGACGATGGGGCCTATGATAGCCAGGACAATAAGGTAAAAAGTTCTGATAGTATTGATACACAGGCTTGCGGCCGCGTAAAGTATATTTAGGATCTCACTGATCATTGTTCCGATCATATGCTTGATCGAAAATTTGCTAAAGACGGATTTCAAGCCCGAGAAAAAACCGTCTTCGGATGCCCCATCCGGTTGTTCATACTTTTCTAAATCCTCTGGGCCTGAATCCGTAATTACACCTTCGTCAGCCTTCGTGGCTTCTTGCTGCTGATAGAGAATATGTTTTGCAATGGCTTTGTGAGAATCCTTTGCCATTTGCCGGGTACCTACTTCAAGAGGTCGAAGGACTCCCATCATCAGTGAAATGATAAACGGATACAACATAATGGCCATGCCTATAGCAAATGGTCTGAGTAAAGGAAAGAAATCAATCGCTTCCGCTGCTGCTATATGTTTCCATACGCGCATGGCAATGTACCAGAGGGCCGCAAAACCAGCAATAGCACGAGCTACGTCAATGAGGTCTTTACATAAGGGCATCATCTCATCAAATAGCTTTTCCAGTATCGTGTTGAAGCTATATATTCCATCTCCCAGCACCTGGGCTTGCACCCAATTAGGCAAAAGCAATGTGCATACAAAAATTATTATCAAAATTTTATTTTTCATGGTAGTAAGGTTATGGCCGAAGCCCCGTAATTTTTTCAAGTTTCTTTAGTTCTTCAATTTTGTTCCTGCGGGCTGATCCCAGTTGGTCGGTCTTAGACGTAAAGCGTCTTAACTGGACAACTTTTGCTTGCATATCATCAAATATGCGATCGATAGCGCGTAGCCGTTCATCATCGGACATGCGCATATTATTGGCAGTAATGACCATAACCAGTTCATCGAGATTACCAAGACTTTCGTCTAGCAATCCCCCCAGTACCCTGCTCAGGTAATCAAGCTCCTTGGTATTAAAATAACTGCCGGACTGATAGCGCTTCAAAGCGGCTTTACTTTGAGAAAGTATTTCAGCCTGATACCGGATAATGTCGGCAACCTTTCTGTACCTGGCGATTTCAGGATTTACCAGCCACAGACCGCTCAGGAATGTTCTGTGCAGGCTGAAGTTGCCCTCAGAAATATCGCGGATCGTTCCATAACCTTTGCTCACCAGGTCGTACCCCTTTTTCATGTCTTTTAGGATCTGTTTAAACTGCGCCAACTTTTCAACATTGAGGATCAATTGGGTCACCTCCGCCGATTGGGCGGAAACAAGGTGTAGCTGCAGGCTGCAGCAGATTGTTATGAATAAGAATTTGATGTGCTTTCTCATAGTATATTTATTATAGCGCGGATTATAGTCCATACATCTTTTTTAAAATTTTCGACTCCTCAATTTTTTGTTCCCGTTGGAGGATCGTTTGTTTGAGGCTATTGCTGAATTTCCGCTGCTGACTGTATTTATGTTGAATACTGTTGTAAACCGCCTCTATCCTTTTGATCCGCTCAGCTTCTTCGAGTTCCAGGCTTCCATCGGTAAGCAGCGTTTTAAGGTCCTGCAGGTCGCCATCTGCATCTGCCGCAATATTGGCGTACCAGTTTTCATATTTTTTCTTTTCCTGGATGGCAAGAAAATCTTTTCCGGAAATTAGCTTTTCTATTTGCCGCCGATCCTGGTCCATCTGGTTTCGAATCTTTATGATTTCTTCCGCTTTGCTTTTTTGTTTCAGTTCAGGGCTTACGATCTTAAGACCATTAAAAAAATCTGCATGCAAGTTCAATTCCCCCCTGGTTATGGTTCCGATCAGGTTTGTTCCGTCCTTTACGATACCGTATCCTTTTGACAGGAAAGACTTGTAAGCTTCAAGTGCAGCGATCTGTTCGATAAGGTATCTTTTTTGGGTTTTCTTCTGGTTGAACCACTCCCCCAAAGTTTGGGCCTTTAGAAACTGGCTGCAACAAAGCAGCGGAATGATTATAATGCACAATAATTTTTTCATGTCGTAACTGTTTTATTATTTATCCTTGTTATCCTTAAGGCCTCCGTTTCCCTTTCTTCAAAAAATCCCAGGGTTTCGGTTTGGGAAACATGCCTTCCAAAGTTTGCGCTCCCGGTAGTTGCCGGTTTTGCCGCAGACGGAACTCGTGGGTAAGCTTGCCCTTAAGATTCAGGACTTCCATTTTATTTACCTTAAATCCTTCCTGCCGATCGAAATCCAGATGGAAGCGGCAGAGTATATTCCTGCTGTAAGGCGCCCAGGTTTCCAGCTCAAAAACTCTCATACCCGATAATTCCTCTTTTATAGTTGCTGCGAGATATCGATTAAGGCAGTCGTTTAAGTTACCCGTGAATTTGGGTTGACCGCTTTTCGGCATGGCAATAGTAAAGCTGTTCCTATATCCATACTGCCGAAAAAGATTAGCCATATCCCTAACTGCTTTTTCCAGGTCTATCGGTTTCTGTTCCATTGTGTCAAGGATTAAGTCCATATATCTTTCTGATCTGTTCGGCTTCCTGGCTACTCTTTGCCCTTGCCAGGCTCAGCCGGAAGTTATGGTCACTGAAGCTGCGCAGTACAGCAACGTTCTTATCGAGTTTTGCTGCGATAGCGGAAATAAATTCCAGCCGCTGCCCATCGGTCATTTGGGTACGGAAGGCGTTGACCACCATTGCAAGCTGTTCAATATTCTTTAAGCTCTCATCCAAAAGGCCATTGTAAACCCGGTACATGTATTCTATTTCCTGAGCGGTAAAACGGCGATCGGATTTCAATAGGTTCCATGCACGTTTATATTCTTCGACGAGATCTAATTGCCGCTTGATGATCTGTTTTACTCGGTTCCAGGTAGCGATAGAGTTTTTGATTTTCCAGAGTTCCTGGAAATAGCTGTCATACTGGGCCCGCTGCTTCTCGGTCCATTCAGAAATCTCTTTAAGTTTCAGCTTGGACATGACATTCTCGAGTTCCTTTTGGGCGTTCTGAAGCCATATTACCTTGTTCTGCTGACGCTGGATCTGCAGATCTACGGCCTTGATCACTTTTTTGATCCCTGCCTTAATGACCTCAATGATGGCAAGTGGTAGTACCGCTTCCGCTTTTTTAACCGGTCCTACGGTAATGCTTATCATGAGCACAGCAGTGAGTGCAATTTTTAAAAATCTTGTTCTCATGCCCTTAATTGTTTATGCTGTTCGTAATACTCGGCAGCAAGCACCCGGAGTGCTTTTTCAATGCTGCCATATTTTTCGATATAATTTTGGAGTTTCATCTTTTCTGGCTGTTCAGTTGTATAAGCAAAATACTCCTGCGGGCTGGGCTCATAGCGGTATACTTTCATCAACTGATTGCCCAGTTCGATATAAACCTCCCGATAATTGCGATTTTTCTCATTGGCCCGGTTGATGGACAGTACCAGGTCCTTGCCTTTATCTGTCATGCCCAGGACTTGCTGTATCGCATCGAATTTGTTCTGAAATTTTTTCATATCCAGGATGATTTTGCAATCCGCATTGTTGATAATGGCCTCCTTGATGATCGGCGAACTAATGATATCATCGATTTCCTGGGTCACCGTTATAGCTTCCCCAAAATATTTACGAATGGTTTTATAGAGATACTTCATGAATTCAGCCATACCAGACTTCGCTATCGCTTTCCAGGCCTCCTCAATTACAATTACCTTTCTGATTCCCTTTAGTTTACGCATTTTAGAAATGAATAACTCACATATGATCAACGTGATGATTTGAAACAATATGGGATGATCCTTCACCGAATCCAGCTCGAAGACTATAAAGGGTTGTTGGAGCACGTCCAGATTCTCCCTGGCGTTCAATAAATAGTCAAATTCGCCGCCGCTATAAAATGGCCTTAGTACGTACAGGAAGTTGGCCATGTCAAAATCCCTGTCCTTTACCTTATCGGCCTCCAGCTCTTTTACAAAATGCTCCTGTAGGAATTCATAAAAGGTATTAAAGCATGGAAAGATATCCGTCCTCTTGTCCAGCAACAGGTAATAGGATTGCAGGGCATTGGAGATGGCGACATATTCGCTTCTGCGGAAACGCTCATCACTTTGTTTCCACAGGGCTACTAGCAGGGTTTTAATACTCTCTTTCTTTTCCGTATCCAGCACATCTCCAGCAGGTATGTAAAAGGGATTGAAGCGGATCGGATCTTCCTCGCTATAGGTATAATAATATCCGCCGAGCAAAAGACAAAGACCAGAATAGCTATGGCCGACATCGACCACCACGCAATGAGCGAACTGTTGCACATAACTGTGCAGCAGGTGGCACATGAACATGCTTTTTCCAGCTCCAGAACTGCCCACGACGACCTTATTTCTGTTACTAATGACTTTGCCCATTAATTCATCGCTGATATCGACGTGTATAGGCGTGCCGCTTAACCTGTCGCCGAGCCGAATGCCAAAAGGGCTTTTTGAAGAGCGGTAGGCAGTTTCCATGTTCAGAAAGCAACTGCAGGGCTCAGCAAATGATTCAAAAGTGTCGTTTTCCGGAAGGTCGGCAGCATTTCCGGGGATGCCCGCCCACCAGAGCTGAGGGGCGCCATCGGTTTCCTGATGGGGAACAATATTCATCTTTGCCAGTGCCGAGGCAGTCAGGTTCTGCATTTCTTTTATCTGTGAAGGCTCATCTGTCCAGCATAACACGTTGAAATGGGCACGAATGGGCGTCCTCGCTTCCGAAATAGCCTCGTTCAAAAAGTCCTGGGTTGCGTCTCTGCCAATAGCATTTTCTCTGCTATAGGCTGAAAGGGACTGCAGTCTTCTGCGTTTACCTTCCAGCCTTTTATAGGTAGCTGCAGGGTCGCCGATTACCATATACTGGTTGTAGATATGATTGGTAGGAAGCAATAAGCCAACAGGAGTAGCGAATCCGACGCTAAATCGGGTTCTGTCGGTTGAATAGGGATCATAATGAATCCGTGGCCCTACAGCTCCGGGCAGATCTTCCACATCAGCCATAGAATAGAGGCGGCAGGTTTTTGTCCCGACTTTCCATTCCGGCTTGAAGGAAACTTCGCTTAGCGCGGGTCCATTTTGTCCACCTCCCAGATACAGATATTGCTCCAAAATGCCGGGGTTTGCCTTTGTGCCAACAATTTCCTGTTCTGTTAATTGGTCCAGCTGAACAAGACCTCCATCGCAAAGAATACGTTTAAATTGGCCGATCACTTCCAGAAGTTTTTCCATGCGTTTGGTATCTTTTAGCTCTGTGGGTACTATATTCTTGCGCAACAAGGATGACAATGCAGAGCTGGAAGGCTTACGGTCCGGCCCTTTAAGGGTGATCATCAAATAACAGTCGTGGCTCAGAAAAGGCCGTTCGTTGAAGAACTGATTGCTGGCCTGCATGATCTGATTATCGTCCGCGTATTGGGGCTTGTATTTACTTTTAATAAACCAGTCCTGTTTATGGAGAACACTGCCAAAAGGGAGCACCTTTATTGCTTTTAGCCAATTGTAATGCAGGCTGTCGTATTCATCACTCGATAAAGAAAATATCTCGGGTAAGGTTACCTTGAATGCCACTGTTACATCACCTTTTTTAGATAGTATACAGTCGTTTTCCACTTTCCAGATGGGCAGGATCTGTTCCATGTCGACGCTGCTATCCGAAGCTGGCTTTATCTGTAATAGGACCGCTGCCACAAATACCGCAGCTATAATAAACAACGCCGTTATCATCTTACACTCTTTTTTAATTGTTCAAAAATCCTTTTCCTGTTCCTTGAAAAAATAACGGCAGGTACCTTTCGCAGTGCTCTGGCTTTCATAAGTCCATACTGCCCGTATTTGGCGTTGAACCGGTACACCATCCCAAACAAACCCGATCCACATATTAAAACACCCGGAACGCTGTAATACAGAGGTACCCCCGCTATATATATTATTGAAAATCCTACCAGCAAGGCAGCTAGCCCTATTGCCAGTATGATTATGTATTGGCCTTTCAATCCCCGAAATTCTATAGGCCTGTTTATTCCTTTATTGATGGAATAATTAATCTCCTTTGGCATCATAGTCCCCTCCTCTTATTTTTTACTTTAGGAGTCTCAGCCTGTTTTTTCTTGGCTTGATTACGTGAAATAATTTCTGGTAGCGAGGTTTGATCCCAATCAATTACCTGGGCCCTGAGGTTATCGCGTAAGGGATATTGGTCAAAGAAATCTTTCATGCCGGTAGCCTGCCAATCGATTGCTTTTATCTCTTCCATTTTCCCTATTGGATACCTGGATGTAAGGCCATTCAGATCACTATATTTCATGGCATATCCAAATGGATCCAGTACAGCTTGGCATGGTATCTCTATTGGGACGACATGAGGGGGAATTGATTTTATATCCTCCCGCCAATGGTAGATTTCATGTTTTTTTGTATGATAAAGACATTGAAAAACAGTGCAGGAAGAATCCATAGCAAGTTCATCCAATACTATGCCTATAGTTCTAAAATCATCTTTCGGTCTAAGTAGTCCAAGTCTGAGGTCAACAAAAAAATCATGATCATGGATTTTGAGTACAGGTAGTTTACCTGCTACACGTTCTTCGAGCATCTGCAGCCGACATTTAAGTTCGCTATCCCTCGATGGAAGCATGCTAACATGAATTCCATATTTTGAAGCCATAGCCTCCGGATCAATTGTTTTAAGGAACGGAATTTGGACTTTAACTATTTCTCTTATTGTATTTCTAGAACCTATCAGCTCATTGGCGATGAATTTTCCCTTTACATCATAATTGAATTCGTAGCCATTTTCATTTTCTGTCATTTCCTGAATTCTTAAAACATTGTCCCTGTTTTCAACGCTTATAAGTCGAGTATTATCTATATCTACATAATAGTAGGTGTCCACTATACCTAGTGCTTTCAGCTCTTGCTTCATCTCTTCGTTATTTTGATTTTTTTCGGTTAGCTTCAGTAATGCGTATGGGTTTGATTATAGCTAATAGAAAGCGTGGAGCTACTTTCTTATCACCGCATAATACTTCCAAAGGGATATCGTATCGCATTGCAATTCCTTCGGGATCCAGTTCCATAAGAGCCTCAATGATCACCCAACAGTACCGGTCCGGATCTTCCAGGACCTCAGATTTTTTTTGTGGTACGTTTTTATTTTGCAGGTCATAAAGGAAGCGGTAACCATTTCCCTCCTGATCGAAGACCTGAAAAGGAATCCTATTTTTGGGATTACCCTTTTCAATTAAGGCTTCCCTATAGGCGTCAACTTCGAATAAAGTGCCCCTAATATCTACCGTTGATAGTCTTCTGCCCATGCCTCTGCTATTTTATACGTTGAAAAATCCTTTTAATACAGTCGCCACTACTACAAGAAATATACAGGCGCCAAACCATGAGGAAGCAACTTTTGCCGTATCCTGTTCTCCGTTGCTCCATTTATTATAAACCTTCACTGCGCCTACCAGCCCGACGATTGCCCCTATTGCATATACCAGGTCCACTCCTATGCTGAAGTATCCTTTTACCTGATTGGTGGCATTGGTAATTCCGGTGGCACCCGTCCCTCCTTGTGCAAAGGCCCCGCTGATTGTGATGGCGGTCATAAACAGAACCGCGAAACATTTGTCAAACACTTTTCCCATTCGCTTTTTCATTCTCTTCACGTGTGTTTTTATGTTGAATATTTAATTATTGAATTCAGGGAAACAGTTTTCGATTTCCAGTTCATTAAGCTCAAAGTCGCATAAATGCGATGCTTGTGTAGAGATTAGCAGTATCAGGGCATCTCTGTGATCTGGCAGAAATGCAGGATCATAACCAGCCAGGAAGGATTTGAGCACAGATAGTAGTTCAGCACGGTCACCGCCTTTTCCGAAAACAGCAAGGAGTTCCTTGACCTCTTCCAGTTTCTGTTGCAGTACCTGGGTATGCGATGCAGAAATTATTGATGCTTCGCCATACCGCATTTTGCTTTGGTGTAGCAATTTTTTTGTAAATCCGGAAACTTCCGTACGGAAAAAGAGCAGGATAACAGTCAGGTAGTAAATGCAGGTTACTATGGAAACTGCATACAAGTACATCTGCCAGGATATTGATTTGAACATAGTGCACTTGTGTCCTAAATAAATTTTAGGATTGGATTTCTGTGGTACAGGCATAGCTTTTTTCATCATTTCGATATTGACCCCTATTTTTCAATCTGC
>NZ_JBNPWQ010000028.1:0-87785 GCF_050433745.1 Sphingobacterium sp. HSC-15S19 | reverse complement strand
TTAATGCCAGCCTTACGGCTGACCAAACTCGAAGAGGAAAATCGCAAAACCCAATGCGCAAGGGGACTGTATTATAGTTAATTTATAGAGGAAAGGTAACAAAAATTGTGGATAAAAGGTTTATGCTAAAGGTCATTTTAATACATAAAAAAGCAAGTAAATGATTGTTTACTTGCTTTTTTATACAGTATAAAGTAATCCTTTTTACAGGCGATAATTTGACCCTACTCTTTATTATTGTCAACCACCAGGCGATTTTCCCGATTGGCTATTTGCCACGCGGTGTAAAATGCGAGCTTTTCACGTTTAACCATCAATGGAAAGTCGATCTTGTCATAGGTATCTGCAGGTGTGTGGTAGTCCGGATGCAAGCCCGAAAAGTAAAATACAGATGGGATACCTTTCTTGGCAAAGTTATAATGATCGGAGCGATAGTAGAGGCGCATAGGATCCTTTGGATCGTCATACATATAGTCAATCTCCAGTTTCGTATGTTTTTCATTCTCATTTTTATTGATCTGATATAACTCCGAGCTCAATTTATCTGAACCGATCGCATGGATATAATCGTGATTACCTTTGAGATGTTTGTCGTCAACACGGCCGATCATATCAATATTAATGCAGGCAACGGTGTTTTTCAATGGAAATATGGGATTTTCTGTATAGAATTTGGAACCCAGTAAACCTTTTTCTTCTGCCGCATAGGTGATGAACAAAATACTGCGCCGTGGGCCATTTCCGGTTGATTTAGCTTTAGAAAAAGCACGTGCCAACTCAAGGACAGCTGTTGTGCCCGAGGCATTGTCATCGGCCCCAAAGAAGATATTTCCTTTGGAATCCATTCCATCGTGGTCATAGTGGCCCCCGAGCACAACGATTTCGTCTTTTTTATCTGTTCCTTCCAGGTAGCCAAGAATATTAGGATCGGCTAAAGTTGCCGCATTGGTGCCAAACTCAGCTTTAAAATTTGTTGAAATAGCAAAGGAATTCGGTTGTCCCGTACGATTAATTTTTGCAACCACAGTAGCAAGATTGGTTCTTGCTAGGTTTAGAATATAATTTGCTGCATGGTCTGTAATATTGACCACGGGGATCATGGGCGACTTTTCAGGCGCAGGTTGATCCACCGCTAAATTATAACGGCCCTCAATAGCACGGTCTCCTGCATCCTCCAAAAGTTGAGACAGCTGACTATTGATGGCTAGTACCATTTTGGGACTGTGTTTAAGGATCTCCTTGACTTTTTTATTTCGGGTTGTTGCCCAGTCCGAAGCAGCCTTTTTGCTGGTAATCCATGAATTCCCTTTCTCATCTGTTGGCTCATTCTCATTGATCAACATAACGATCTTATTGTGGAGATCCATGCCTGAGATATCCGAATACTTGGGATCATCTATGCCATAGCCAATAAACACAATTTCATTGCTTTCGAAGAACTTGTTCTCATTGTTGCCAATGACAAAAATGTCCTTACCATGTTGGAAGGGTCTATCGTTAATACTAAATTGCTTTACCTTAAAGCTGTTGCGAATTAGCTGCAGGGGTTGGAAATAGGATCCATTGACAGGCGCACTAAGTCCATATTTTTTAAATTCATTGGCAATATATTCTGCTGCCAGGCGCCCACCTTTTTGGCCGGTCCCTCGGCCTTCAAAATCGACAGAAGCTAAAGTGCGCAGATGCTTCTGCGTCGACTCTACTGTGATTTCATCTGCATATTTACTGTTTATGTCCTGTGCTTTTGCACAGCTCATTAGGGAGCATGCGATCCAAAGCAGGTTGTATATTTTTTTCATTGTTTATTTTTTACTAGTGCGACTTTCAACGCTTTATTTTGTAATGCTAATTAACCGGATTAAGCGAGCATCATCTGCTTAATCTTATAACAGGTGTCAGTATCTGCACAATATATAAAAAAAAGCGGATGAAAAGTGTAGTTTACCTTTCATCCGCTTCTTAAAAAATGTTAATTTATTAACAGCTACAAGCTATTTTGTTTACACGGTTAGCGTGACGTCCACCCTCGAATTCCGTGTTCATAAATGTGTTGACGATCTTTTTAGCAAGGTCAAGGTCGATAAAACGTGCTGGGATACATACCACGTTCGCATCATTATGCTGACGGGCTAAAGCCGAAATTTCCTCCAACCAACAGATAGCAGCACGAATATTTTGGTGTTTATTAGCTGTGATAGCAACACCATTTGCACTTCCACAAATCAAGACTCCGGCATCAGCTTCTTTATTTTCTACTGCTGATGCAACTGGGTGTGCGAAATCTGGATAATCAACTGAATCTGGAGAGTTTGTTCCAAAGTCTGTTACTTCATAACCCAGTTCATTCAAAAAGCTTACCAAAGCTGTTTTGTATTCAAAACCAGCATGGTCACTTCCAATCGCAATTTTCTTTACGCTGCTCATTTTTATTGTTATTTTATTTTTCTTGTGCTAATTTTTTTCTTTTGACATCCGCAGAAACCATAATACTGATCTCATATAATAAGAACATTGGTGCTGCAACGGTCAACATGGTGATCACATCTGCAGAAGGTGTAATGATAGCGGCTATCACTAAAATAATTACAGTTGCATAACGACGGCTGGCCCGCATAAATTCAGGGGTCATAATGCCTATTTTCGAGAGAATAAATACCAGTATCGGCAGTAGGAAAACAATTCCACAGCCCAATGTTAATGTTGCTATCGTGGAAAGGTAATTATCAATGGTAATCTGGTTCACGATTTCATCACTTAGGGATACATTTGCCAGAAAGTTTATGGATAATGGCACAACGATATAGTATCCGAAGAGCGCTCCTAAAATAAACAATAAAGAGGAGTAAAAGACAAACCCTCGTGCAGAGCGTCTTTCCACATCGGTCAATGCTGGTTTTACAAATAACCAGATTTCAAAAAGAAGGTAAGGAAAGCCCATCATCAAAGCCATCAATAAACAGGAGTTTATCTGAAGCATAAATTGACCTGCTAGTTCGGTATTGATGATATTAAAAGGAATTTTCTTGACACAGAAGTCCGCTAAATTGAAAGCATCTGCAGCTTTACACATCATGCGATAGGTCCAAAAATTTAGATTCTTTGGCCCCATGATGATATCGTTGAATACGAAATCGTAGAATGTAAAGGCAATACCTGCAAAGATACAGATCGCAATTGCTGAACGGACCAAATGCCATCTCAAAACCTCAAGGTGGTCAAAAAAAGACATTTCTGCTTCTATATTCTTCCCTTTATCTTTAATAGCTTGTATTAGATCTTTCGAATTAGGTGTACTCATAAAAATTGTTTGGAAACAAAAATACCATTCTTATTGTAAAGAATGGTATTTTTTATGTATGTAAAGATAATTTTATTTAATCTTCTGCTGGATATTCCGTTAGGTCGAAAGTTTCCATAAACTTTGTCGTGAAATTGCCGGCTCTAAAGTTAGGGTCGCGCATCAATCTCAAATGTAAAGGAATGGTTGTTTTGATCCCTTCAATGACGAATTCGCTTAACGCACGTTCCATGGTACAAATTGCTTCCTCACGTGTTTGTGCAACAGTGATCAATTTAGCAATCATAGAATCATAGTTCGGCGGAATTGAATAACCAGAGTAAACGTGTGTATCTACACGTACACCATGTCCACCTGGTGAGTGGAAGTTGGTGATTTTACCTGGTGAAGGGCGGAAATTGTTAAAAGGGTCCTCAGCATTGATACGACATTCAATTGCATGCATTCCTGGTTCATAGTTTTTACCAGAGATCGGAATTCCTGCGGCCACTTTTATCTGTTCTTTGATCAAGTCAAAGTTGATTACCTCTTCCGTTACAGGGTGTTCTACTTGGATACGAGTGTTCATTTCCATAAAGTAGAAGTTGCGGTGTTTGTCAACCAAGAATTCGATTGTACCAGCACCTTCATAGTTTACAGCTTTAGCACCTTTGACAGCAGCCTCTCCCATTTCAGCTCTCAATTCGGGAGTCATAAAAGGTGATGGAGATTCTTCGATCAATTTTTGGTGACGACGTTGTATCGAACAGTCACGTTCAGATAGGTGACATACTGTACCGAACTGATCGCCCACAATTTGGAATTCGATGTGACGCGGTTCTTCTACATATTTTTCAAGGTAGATGCCATCGTTACCGAAAGCCGCAGCAGATTCAACACGTGCAGAATCCCAAGCTGGTTCGAACTCTTCATCTTTCCAAATGATACGCATACCACGACCACCACCACCGGCAGTTGCTTTGATGATTACTGGGTAGCCGATTTCATTCGCTAATATAATACCTTCTTTTACGTTTGAGATCAAACCATCCGATCCTGGAACGGTTGGAACACCAGCTTTTTTCATGGTATCCTTAGCACGGGATTTATCACCCATTTTTTCGATCTGTTCTGCAGTAGCACCAATAAATTTGATGCCATATTCTGCACAGATTGCTGAAAAGCGTGCGTTTTCCGATAAGAAACCGTATCCTGGATGAATCGCATCTGCATTTGTCAATTCAGCTGCAGAAATAATATTTGGAATGTTTAAGTAAGAGTCTCTACTCGGTGGAGGACCAATACAAACTGCTTCATCCGCAAATCTTACGTGTAAGCTGTCTCTATCAGCAGTCGAATATACTGCAACACTTTTAATACCCATTTCACGACAGGTACGGATAATGCGCAGGGCAATCTCGCCTCTATTTGCAATTAATATTTTTTTGAACATTGTCTTGAATTATGAAGTTTGCAAAAAATGTAGCCCTTTGGAGGCTACATGTATTCATTTACGTAATTGTAAATTACTTAGGCTCAACTAAGAATAATGGTTGGTCGAACTCAACAGGTTGAGCGTCTTCTACCAAAATCTTAACGATTTTACCTGAAACTTCAGATTCAATTTCGTTGAATAATTTCATAGCTTCAACGATACATAATACAGAACCGGTATTGATATCATCACCGATATTAACGAAAGATGGTTTACCTGGTCCAGCCGAACGGTAGAATGTACCGATCATTGGTGATTTGATTGTTATCAAGTTTGCGTCAGCGTTTACCGCTGGTGCTGCAGGGCTAGCCACAGGAGCTGGCGCCGCTGCTTGTGCAACTTGAGGAGCAGCAATTGGAGCAACAGCAGGAACAGTAGCTGTCACGTACGTAGGCTCTTGATTTGTCTTTATTGTAATTTTAAAATCTTGCTCTTCAATTGAGACTTCATTCACACCTGATTTTGAAACGAATTTAATCAAGTCCTGAATTTGTTTGATATCCATACCCATAGTATTCTAGGTTTTGTTTGTTTCTAAAAAATTCTAACTGTCAAAAGTAATAAATTATACCATAAAATGGACAATTAATACGCCCATTTTAAATAGATGGATCCCCAAGTGAAACCACCGCCGAAAGCTGCAAGGATAAGATTATCTCCTTTTTTCAATTGAGATTCCCATTCCCATAGGCATAAAGGAATAGTACCACTGGTGGTATTTCCATATTTTTGAATGTTCACCATCACTTTTTCTTCCGGAAGACCCACACGTTCTGCAGTTGCATCAATAATACGTTTGTTGGCCTGATGAGGTACCAACCAAGCAATATCTTCTGACTTTAAGTTATTTTTGACCATAACTTCATGTGCTACATCAGCCATATTGGTTACTGCAAATTTAAACACCGTACGACCTTCTTGGTAAGCATAATGTAATCCTGCATCTACAGTTGCATGCGACGCCGGATTCAGTGAACCTCCACCTTTGATATTCAAAAACTGTCCTCCAGAACCATCGGTTTTTAAAATAGCATCCTGTATACCCATTCCTTCTTCATTTGGCTCCAACAATACACAACCACAGCCATCACCAAATAGGATACAGGTATTACGGTCTTGATAATTTATTACTGAAGACATTTTATCTGCACCGATAACAAGGACTTTTTTATGTGTACCAGCAGTGATAAATTGTGTTCCTGTATTCAGACCGAACAAGAAACCTGAACAAGCAGCCTGAAGATCAAATCCCCATGCATTTGTAGCTCCGATTTTATCGGCCAGAATATTTGCAGTCGCAGGGAACAGCATATCTGGTGTGCTTGTGCAAAAGATAATAAGGTCAATATCTGTAGCAGCTATACCTCTTTTTTTCAATAAACCTTGAACTGCAGGTACAGCAAGATCTGAAGTAGCAAGCCCTTCACCTTTTAAGATGCGACGCTCTTTGATTCCCGTTCTGGAAACAATCCATTCGTCGTTGGTGTCGACCATTGTTTCCAATTCTTTGTTAGTAAGGATATAATCCGGAACGTAACCATTTACAGCCGTGATTGCGGCGTGAATCTTTGACATAAATATTCTAATTGAAAATAGATCTGATGCTGTCAATGAACTTAGACTCGATCATATCTCTTGAAAATAAAACCATATTTTTAATGGCCTCAGGTGTCGAAATACCATGGCCAATAATGACAGGAGCATTAACTCCCAAGATGGGGCTTCCGCCGTACTGCTCGTAGTTGAATCGGTCGAAGAAATCATCTTTAAAACCTTTTTTCAACGTCACTACATAAAATGATTCTGCGAGTTTCAAGACGACGTTGCCTGTAAATCCATCACAGACGTAAACGTCGGCATGGTCACTGAACAGGTCACGGCCTTCTGCATTTCCGATAAAGTTAATCTTGTCGTTGGCTTTAAGTAGGGGGTAGGTAGAGGTTGTTAGGATGTTTCCTTTTTCTTCTTCTTCTCCGATATTCAATAATCCCACTTTAGGATTGGATACATTAAACACATGTTCGGCAAAGACACTTCCCAAGATTGCAAATTGGTTCAACATCTCTGGTTTACAGTCCGCATTAGCGCCGACGTCCAATAAGATTCCGAAGCCAGATTTTAATTTGGGAACAATGGATGCTATAGCAGGACGTAATACGCCTGGGATAGCTTTAACGCTGAACATTGAGCCCACAAGCATGGCGCCGGTATTACCAGCAGAAGCGAATGAGTCAATTTCTTTGTTTTTTAAATATTCAAATCCCTTCGCAATACTTGAGTTGGGTTTTTGAGTTATTGCTTTGGTAGGATGTTCACCCATTGCAATGACTTCTGGAGCCTCTACATATTCAAAGTCAGATGAATTTCCTCCGGCTTGATTGATTAATTGTTTAGTCTCTTCAGTTTTACCAAAAAGGACTATTTTTTGGTCTCCAGTAAGCTGTTTTTGTGCTTCAATTGCACCTGTTATCGTTGCTTTAGGAGCATAATCTCCTCCTAAAATATCTAAACCAATCTTCATCCGTTATTATTTAGTAAATCAATAATACGCAAAAAACATCCCAAAGTAAAGCAAATTTCTAAAATAGTGCTTGTCTGGGATGTTTTGGTGTTATGAAAGGTTTACCTTAGACAACAGCTGTATTTTCAATGATCAATTTACCGTTGTAGTACAAGTTTCCGTCTACAGTATACGCACGGTGAGGTAAATGAACTGCGCCAGTTTCTTTACATACTGTCAAGCTTGGAGCTTCAGCTTTATAATGTGTTCTTCTTTTGTCTCTTCTTGATTTAGAAGTTTTACGTTTTGGATGTGCCATCTCGTATTTTTGTTTTAGTTATTTTTAATATTTCTCAATGCTTCCCAACGTGGGTCGATAATTTCTTCTTCTTTTTGTTCTTCTGAATCAGGCTCGCTTGTAAATAACGCGAGCATCTCAGGATCACATTGTATACCTTGTCCCTGCTCTTCACATTTTACGATATAGGGAACAGCTAAATTAATGTATTCGTATAATAACTCAGCTATATCCAACTCATGGTCGCTTTTGGATAAGATCAACACCTCTTCGGTATTATCTGTCCAATCTTCATCCGTGAATTTGACTAATATTCGTTCTTGAATTGAAATCGGTGACATAAACTCTTTTAAGCAGGTATCACAAGTCAATTGAATTTCGCCTTGGATATCAAAATGCAAAATCAATAGATTTTCTTGTTTTTGCAATTCAACTTCTGCTTTCAGATTGCCATCTTTTACAATCGAATGTTCGTAGCAGTCAAAGAACTTTTTATTAATGTCAAACTCAAAATTGTGTTTTCCAGCGTTGAGCCCCGAAAAGGGAATTCTGTATTGTTTTAGATGTTTCACAATCTTGCATTTGAGCCTGCAAAGGTATGTATAAAATCATTAGGATAGAAATATTTTTTTAAATATTCCGAAGCAAAGCTTTATATACACCAGTAACAGGGCTTATTCATAATAATTTTTGCCTAACTCTATCTTTTCGCGCCCATTTGCCATACGCCATTTGTTAGTGTCACGTAGCGAATAAGCACAGCCGCAATATTCCTGCATATAGAACTTCTCCTTTTTGGAGACTTCAAGCATACGGGCAGAACCACCTTTCTTGCGCCAGTTGAATGTCCAATACTCCATCCCTTCATGGCGGGAAGCCGCACGTAGACCACAGTCATTGATCTGCTCCATGTTTTTCCAACGGGAGATACCCAGCGAACTTGAAATCACATCAAAGCCATTCGCAGCCGCATACTCAGCCGTTTTTTCAAAACGCATATCAAAACACATGGTGCAGCGAATGCCTCTTTCAGGCTCTTGCTCCATCCCTTTGGCCAAATCGAACCAATGATCAACATCGTAGTCCGCATCAATAAAAGGGATATTATGTTTTTCCGCAAATCGGATGTTCTCGTCTTTGCGTAAATCATATTCTTTGCGGGGATGAATATTGGGATTGTAAAAATAGATTGTAAAATCGATATCCGAAGCAATGAGTGCTTCCATCACTTCTCCAGAACAAGGAGCACAGCAGGAGTGTAAAAGTAATTTTTTGCCCTCTCCCGGTAATGCCAACGTCTCCCTTACAAATTCCTTATTTTCCATAATCGTATGTGCTAACAAAAAACAAGGACAATTTTAATCAAAAAGTAGCGAATTGACAAATATTTCCGTTATACTTATACGAGTTTGTCCTTAAAAGAATTATATAAATTCGTTTATATGCTGCATATATTAGTAGATTTGTATGTTTAACGCAATACGCTATTTTTAATAAAAAATATATGAAATTTTCGTTTCAATCCTGTATTATCCTATTCTTTGCTAGTGTAATAGGTTTTACATCATGCAAGAAACTGGATGATGAACCAAGCAATATTGGACGTGTCACGCAGATATCACGATTATATATCTCTTTCCTGGATTATGATCCGAATAATTCTTCCCTGAAGAATATGATGATTGTAGATCCGGCAGATACGAACAATTTGGATAATATCTATCAGTATCTTTCTCCGGCTAAGGGAGGGGGACCCATTCTTTTTGATGCAAGTGCCCAGGCTATTTTTCAGGCGAGTATAACGGCTCAGGATACCTTTATTCAGCGTATTCCTTTTGCAAATGATATTTATGGAATTCCAGGTAATGCAGGCGCAATTGGATACCGTGGTTTTACAAATGTTAAAGGATTGGCTTATTATACATATGCCCAGCAAAATGGTACTTCTGGATCTGCTACAATACCATTTCTATTGGCGGTTACAAATCGAGGAGTAGGCAGCTCCATGTTTTATGCTATAAGCACACCAAGCGGAAAAGTAGGATCAAAAGGTGGAGCACCAATCATTGACAAACAGATTAACCTGGGGACCATTGTTCCCAGTTCTCTGACCTTAGTGAACAATAGCACAGGTGATAATAATCAAAAAATTGTTGTTATAGGCTTTAATAATGAAGGAGCAGAAAATAAAAGTGGATTTGCTGTTTATACTAATCTAAAACAACAACTCATCGATCAGCCACGTGATACGATTGTCGGCGTAGATGGATTTAAGCCAGTAATGAAAGTCTATATCAAGGGTAAAACTGAACTAGGCCCCGTGTCCTATGCGCCTAATAAGGGTTTACTTGCGGTGACATCGGGTAAAGAAGTACTATTTTTCAAAGATCCAAATACCTTATTTAGCGGCACCACGGATAAAATGAACGTGGAACCGGATTACGTCATCAGTGGTGCTAATACGGGCTTAGAAAAACCTTGGGGGGTAGCCATTGATGACCGTCTCAACGAAGGAAAATTCTTTTATGTTTCTGATCTAACGAATCGTACAATTTCGCGTTTTCCATTGGTTGGTTTAGGCGACGGTAATTTAAAACCTGACATAGTGGCGAAAACCTATGGTTCTCTGAATCCAAATTATATCTTTTTGGACGGCCGGTCTACTACTAACTTTTAATGGACAGTTTAAGCAAGCAACTGGAAAAGCTCTTTGATTTCCTGTTGCTTGTTTGAACTTTCATGTTCCTCGTAGGCAGACATTAGGTTTCGCAAAGCTCGTTTAATGATTGTCACATTGTCGCAGGGGTAGGTAAATTCTCTATCCGGATTGAGGTTCAGTTGCTTCAAAAATGAATTTACATCGCTTTTTTGCATAACCTGACCACGATTAAAGGCATTGATGTAAAACAGCACATTTTCATTCCCTTCTTCATCCGAATCCATATACGCCAATACAAAATGCTTTGGTAAATTGATACCGTAGATTGGAATGTCCAATTTTTGTGCAATGATACTATAAATGCAGGATAGGGTTAAGGGATTCCCCTGTTTGGTATCGAGTACCTGACCAATATAGGAATTCTGTGGATGATGATAATCCTTTGTATTTCCTGTTAGGCCGAAAGAGCCAAAAAGAACATGATTCATTAGGTTTACTTTTTCCAGTGGGCTCATGTCGTAATGCAAACCGCGCCATACCTCAGTTTTGAGATCTTCTATCGCCAAAATAATCTTGTGGTCTTCATAAGAAGGATATTGATAATTATTGAGGATAATTAATCCTTCCAGTAGATTGAATGAGTTACTCAGGTTCCAGATCTGTAACTCGTTTTTGGTCTGATCAAATTGAATTTCATGAATGATATTCTCTAAACGTCCCTGTATTCTGGGATCGAAGCTTGATTCCCAAAATTTTTCCAAATAGGGTACAATCTCAGGACCTTGGCTTTTTAACTGGTGTTCCACTTCCTGAATAATCTGTTGGTCGGTGTCGTCCAACAGGGATATTAGCGATTTCAACTCTCTCTCATTCATCATAACGAAGTTAAAGAATTGATTCGAAATATGAGCTAAAAAAATCCCTACCGTAATTGATGTACTGCGTAGGGATTATCCAGGTTAAATTGGCATACAATTATTTGAGCTGACCATCCAGCATATTGACAACTCTTTTACCGTATTCGGCATTCTTTTCAGAATGGGTTACTTGTATGATCGTAACACCATCATCGTTGAGCTGTTTGAATAGATCCATGATTTCTTCGCCTTGTTTGGAATTTAAATTACCCGTAGGTTCATCGGCTAACAATAACTTGGGCGATCCCGCTAATGCACGCGCTATACCTACAATCTGTTGTTGGCCACCGGATAGTTGGGCTGGGAAGAGATCCTTCTTACCAACAATACCAAAGCGATCGAGCATATCGGCAACAATAGCTTTTCTTTCTTTGCTCGAAATGTCCTTATAGATCAAAGGTGTTTCAATATTTTCATATACGGTCAATTCATCCAGGAGATGGTAAGCTTGAAATACATAACCGATGTGGGATTGGTATAGTTGCGTTCTTTTTTTCGCTTTCATTTCCAACACATTCTCGCCCATAAAGATATATTCACCTTCATCAGGTTCATCGAGCATACCGATAATATTTAATAAAGTCGATTTTCCGGACCCTGAAGGTCCCATGATGGAGATAAAATCACCTTCAGCGATATCGAGACTTACATCTTTAAGGACGAATGAGCGTGTACCACCTACGTTATACCACTTGAATAAATTTTTTAATTGTATCATTTTTTAGTATTGAGATCTTAGATATTCGTATTTATATTTTTTCTAGTAACCATAATTATTGTTCGACTGTGGGCTACGGCCATCTCTGCTCATATTATCTTCTATTCATCGCGCAGGCTATCTATTGGATTTGTTTTTGCGACTTTGATAGATTGGAAACTGATGGAAACCAATATGAGTATAAATATGCAAAATATTGGGATCAAAAACGACCACCAGGACAGCTGAATGTGATAGGCGAAATTGGAAAGCCACCTATTCATGAGCAAATAGGCGATTGGAAGAGCTATGCCGATCCCGATCAGAAAGAGTTTGAAAAATGGTTTGTTCAATTGAACAAAGAGCAATTGTACCGACGCTCCTAGTACTTTTCGGATACTCATTTCCTTTTTTCGTAATGCCGCCTGATATGCCGCCATACTGAACAGCCCTAAGGCCGCGATGATAACCGAAAGACTGGTGAAACTATTAAAAGCAGTCTGCAATTCTTGCTGTTTTTTGTGCTGTAAAGCATATTGCTCATCCATAAAGGAATAATCAAGGGGCAGATCTTTTGCAGATGGATTTTTCGCCCACTCTGCTTTGACTGTTTGAATTGCCAGATCGACCATACCTGGTTTTGTTTTGACCATGAGGGTTGTTTGGAAGCGCATACTGCCGCATTCACTTTTAAATGAATATAGGCTCGGTTGAACGGCATTCTCGAAGCCATAAGTTTTACTGTCTTTGACCAGACCGACAATTTCGAAGTTGACATCACAGCCTTTGATTTTAGCACCTATAGGGTTTTCAAGTCCTAAATTTTTAGCTGCAGATTCGTTGATAATAGCATAGTTCGTCAAGGAATCGCGAAGCAGTTGGTCCATTGAAATATTGGTGTTCCCCTGTATGCTGGAGATGTTTAACGTCTTGAAATATTTAGGATCAATGCCGACATGTGCGAATGAAACAGTTTTTTGTGCATAAGAAAAATCCATTTTGGGAGGCTGTTCTCCTTCCCCTGGAATATTTGTCGCCGATGCGACTGATGCGATACTCGGATCATTTTCTAATCGACGTTTTAGTTGTTGATAGGAACCATCAATTTTGGAATCATAATACATGCCTATTCCTTTGAAATTGACAACCTGTGCAGGCTCAAATCCTTTATCCGCCTGCTGCATATAATTTAGCTGTGCTCTAATAACCAGCATGCCCGAGATAAACAGGATGGCCATACTGATCTGGAACGTCAGTAGTGCATTTCGGAAAGTCCCTTTTTTGAGTATTGATGTCAGTCCACCTTTTAGGAGATTAACGGATTTGAAGCCCGAGAGTACGATGGCTGGGTATATTGCCGATATAATTGTTGTCAATAGTACTGCGATAGTGAGTTGTACGATTGTCTCTGAACTCAAAATATACCCCTTAAGATCATCATTGAACCATTTTTGGAGGATATTTCCTGTGAGGGCCAAAGTGACGAAACTTAGGATTGCAGCACTGAAAGTCAGGATAAATACTTCCAGTACCAATTGCCTGACGATAGCCCAACGGGAGCTTCCCAATATTTTTTTTAGAGCAAGCTCTTTAAGTCGTTGATCCGCCTGTGCCATAATCATGTTGGCAAAATTGGCTGAAGCAAGTAAAAGAATCAAGACCGAAAGAATACCAATAATCCACGTAATGATATAAGCCGTGTTACTGCCTGTTTTTGGCCGAAGGTGAAGGTTGGCAAGTGGATCTAGATAGATTTTTCCTTTGGCATAACTGGATGAACGTATTTTATCTTTTGGTGCAATTTCTTTCTGGTAAAGTGCATTGATGCGTTCGGTCAACGTTGTGATATCCGTACCGGGGCGAATCTGAATATAAGTTTGATACAAAAAGGGATTATTATCCGCGAAGAGATCCTGCGGTTCACGGATAAAAAGGAGATCGTAATCAATTATGGACAGGCCTTGCTTTTTGATGGTACCGTAGATTGTTTCCTTCATTCCAATTTGTTGACTTAGCGCTGGAATCGACTGGGGACTGTCAAAATTTAGATCTTCTTTTTTGAATAGTTGTTCGGCAATAGGACTTTTGACCATGGTCGCTTCCTTTTGGTCCTTGTTTTTGTAGAGCGGCCCAGTCGCATTTTCTATCTGAAAAATCCGCGCAGCAGAAGAATCAATTAATGCAGCGTTTTTGATAAGCACCGTCTTCTCCCCAAAAAGCGGATAACTGCCGTAATTGTAAACTATTTTCCTGCCGGCATAGATGATATCTGGTAAATTTTGTTTTAGCAATGGAGCCATTGCAGGAGAGGTCTCATCTGTAAAAGCGCCTTCGGCCTCCAAACCAACTTGATAGATATCCTTATAATGGGGATTCCATTTGTCGTAACTCGTTTCCCGATTGATGTATTGATACGAAAGGATAAAACCTGTAAAACCCAGGGTCAATCCAATAATATTTAAGAAAGTAAAACCTTTATTTTTTAAAAGTTTGCGCCAAGCTAGTTTGAAATCATTTTTTGCCATTTTTTGGAGGATATTATGTTTAAACTAATGCGAACCAATTCACTCAATTAAAATTACAATCCCCTTGCCAGTGTCGTAATAGTTTTATTATAAATCACTTATCGTGTTTTTGTCTTGTTTTTGGATGTTCGATTTCGAACAGTTTACGTCCAGAATCGAACATCCATGCCCCCTGAGCCATTGGTTCATTGCCCACCAAGCAACAGGCAAGGCAATTACCAAGGCAACGAACACCAATTTTTAAGATCTTCTGACTTTATTCATCCCTTAAACTATCGACTGGATTGGCACGGACGACTTTCCATGTTTGATAAGTAATGGTTCCGAAAGCAACCAGGATTGCACTGAGACCCGCTAGAATAAAGTAGAACCAATTGATTTCTACTCGATAGTTGAAATCTCTCAACCATTGATTCATTGCCCACCACGCTACAGGTGTAGCAATGATCAAAGCTACAAACACCAATTTTATAAAATCTCCGGAGAGTAATTTGAGTAATCGGATGGAACTTGCACCGAGAACCTTGCGGACACCGATTTCCTTGGTTCGTTGCTGGGTCACATAAGTTGCCAGTCCGAAAAGTCCCAGAGCTGCAACAAAAATGGCTACAAAAGCAAAGCAACTGAAGATATTTTTGGTCCGTTGGACATCTTGATATAGATCTGCGAAGCCGGCATCGAGGAAATTGTAATCGATTTTTTGATTTGGTGAAAACTTGTTCCAGGCGGTATTAATGTCGGCCAATGTTTTGGACATCTCTGTAGATTTAGTCTTGATGGAAAGCATGGAGGGGCTGTTGGCGAGGGTCATACAAACGGGATAGTAGCCCTCATCTTTCATCGATTCAAAGATAAAATCGTCGACGACACCAATAATGGTCCACGTCATGCCATTGGTAATTTGTGCACCAATCGGATTTCCCTTGATGCCTAGATCTGCAAGCATTCTTTTGTTAACAATAGCACCAGAACTATCCGATGCGATATGTGGATCGAAGTTTCGGCCGGCTATAAGTTTTAGTCCAAATGTAGTGAGGTAGCTTTCGTCGATATTCCAGAATTGCCCGCCTTCTCCCAATTCAAGATCTTCTTTTCCTTTGGACCAAAAAAGATTCCCATTTCTTTTTGCGCCATCCAATTGAACCGGTAAGTAGTCGCCGATGGAGACATCACGAACTGTTGGAATGGCTTTCAATTCATTTTTTAATTCTTTTGCCTGAGAGGCAATACCCGTTACACCACGAAGTACAATGACCTGATCTTTATCAAAGCCAATGTCTTTATTGAGCATAAAACTGATTTGTTGATTTGCAATGAGTGCACTGATGATCAATATAATAGATGTTGCAAACTGGAAAATAACCAGTCCATTACGTAGCAACGAAGATTTAGGGTTAGCAACCGATTTACTTTTTAATGCGTTGATAGGTTGAAATCCTGATAAATAGAACGCTGGGTATAAGCCAGCAAGGATACCGATGAACAACATGCTCAAAATCAGCGAAGGAACAAAGTACCACACTGTCCACGGTATAAACAGCGCTTTGTTGGCTAGATTGTTAAATAGCGGTAATAACAGGAAGGCTAATAATAACCCTATAAGGAGTGAAATAAGACTGTAACATATCGCTTCGGTCATAAATTGGATAATCAGTGTCCGTCGATTTGATCCAATGGTTTTTCGAATCCCGATTTCTTTGGCTCGTGTTGCTGCATTCGCCGTTGATAAGTTGATGAAGTTTATACAGGCAATCAATAATATAAAAAATGCAATGCCCGTAAATATCCAGACCATCTTAATGTCGCTTTGATATTGTGTCGCCATTCCATATTCCGAAATATTCTTCGAGTGCAGGTGCATATCAAGGGCGTTTTGAAGCAATACGGTTGATTGCATCATTTCTGGCGATATTTTCATTCCATTTTTTTTGTTGAGCAAAATATAATGGTCCTGAATATAGTTTTTTGAAATGCTACGCTGTGCGTTGGCAATATCTGTATTCTCCTTCAGTTTTACATAGGTAATGTAATTTGTCGCGCCCCAATTGTTTTGCTCACCCGGATAAAATGGTTCCCCCGCTAGGGATATAAAATAATCATAACCATAGAGACTGGAATTGTTTGGAACATCATCGATCACAGCCGTTATGTTGTATAAAACATTTTTATTATTGTTCAAATAGATGGTTTGTCCTACGGCATTTCCTTTGAAATATTTCTGAGCCCTACTTTTGGTAATGACTATCGCATTGGGTTTGTCCAGCGCATGTGATAACTGTCCTTGTACGACCGGAAGCGGAAATATTTCCAAAATGGACTGATCAACATATACAAAACCTTTATCAAGGTAGTTCTCCGCGCGGCCATTTACAGTAAACAGATTGCTTCCGGCACCAAATAAGGTATTGGGTAAAATGCGACCGGCTAATTCAACACTTGGGATTTCCTCTTGCAAGGTTTTAGCTGCTGGGGCAGGAAAGGCAAAGGTTTGCCTCACTTTATCACCATCGGGTGCTGAAACGATAAGACGGAAAACACGGTTCATGTTGGGATACATTTTATCATAACTGGTTTCATGTCGGATGTACAGCATAATAAGAATGCAAATCGCAATGCTAAAAGCGAATCCGCCGATCTTGATGATCGAGTACAGTTTGTTGTTGACCATATTTCGCCAAGCGATCTTTAAATTATTTCCTATCATAATAAAAGTCTTTTACGGTTTTGTATTTATTCATCACGCAGGCTATCCACAGGATTGGCGCGAATGGCTTTCCAAGTCTGATAGCTGATTGTGCCTAAAGCAATTAAAATGGCACTCATTCCTGCAAGAATGAAGTAGAGCCAATTTATTTCGATCCGATAGTTAAAATCTGTAAGCCATTGGTTCATCGCCCACCACGCAACTGGTGTAGCAATGACCAAGGCTACAAACACCAATTTTATAAAATCTCCAGACAATAATCGGAGTAATCTAATCGCATTGGCTCCAAGGACCTTACGTACGCCAATTTCTTTGGTCCGTTGCTGTGTCACATAAGTTGCGAGACCGAAAAGCCCGAGCGCAGCAACAAAAATGGCAACAAGAGCGAAACAAGTGAATATATTCTTGGTCCGTTCCACGTCTTGATAAAGAGCCTCAAAACCTTCGTCCAAGAAGCTGTAGTTAATTTGTTGATTTGGGGCAAATTTGTCCCATACTCCTGTGATATCAGCGAGCGTCTCTTTGAGATGTTGCGGTTTTACCTTAATAGAGAGGAGGGAAGGATTGCCTTGTAATGTCATACAAAGTCCTGCATACCCCTTATCCTTTAGCGACTCAAAAATAAAATCATCTACTACGCCAATGACGGTCCATGTATTGCCATTGGTGATTTTTGCATCAATGGGATTCTTTAAATGAAGTTCGTCGGCCAATTTCTGATTGATAATAGCCGAACTGCTATCGGTGGCTCTGGTGGGATCAAAATTTCGTCCTTTATTTAAATGAAGACCGAATGTGCTCAGGTAATCCTGATCGATTTCCCAAAATTGGCCCTGTGTAGCCATATCAAGATCTTTTCTGCCATCGACCCAGAACGGATTACCATTTCGTTTGGCTCCATCGATGGGTACTGGAAGAAAATCACCCATGGAAACTGAGGCAACATTGGGGAGGCTCTTTAGTTCATTTTTTAAACTTGGAAGCTGTTTCGATAATGTTCCAATACCGCGAAGCACAACGACTTGTTCCTTGTCAAATCCCAGATCTTTGTCCAATATGTAGTTTATCTGTTTATTGGTTACCAATGCTCCAACGATAAGGATAATTGAGGTCGCGAATTGAAAGACAACCAAACTATTCCTAAACAGCGAAGATTTAGCGCCAATGACATTGTTTTTCAGTGCGGTAATTGGTTTAAATTTGGATAGGTACAATGCTGGGTAGATTCCGGCAAGACCACCGATCACCAATATGGCCACCAAAAGAGAAGGAAAGAAGTACGCTGCTATCCAAGGAATGGTCAAGGATTTGTTGGCTAGCTGGTTGAATACGGGTAGTAGTAGCCAGCTTAGAAAGAGCCCAATAATCAGTGACAATACACTATAACAAATTGCTTCAACAAGGAATTGTCCAACAAGCAGCTTCCTGGAGGAGCCAATAGTCTTACGGATACCAATTTCTTTTGCTCTCGTTGCTGCATTTGCTGTCGATAAGTTGATGAAGTTAATACAGGCAATGAACAAAATAAATAAAGCTATTGTTGCGAAGGTCCAAACCATGCGAATATCGCCTCTGTTCAATGTACTAACTTTATCGTCGCTTATATCCACAGATTTTAAATGCATGTCGAGTGCATTCTGTAAAGTTATTTTTGCCTGCTTGAAAAGCGGATTAAGTTTCCGTCCTGATTTTAGATATTCAGGGAGATAATGTATCTCTAAGTAATTCTTTGAAATTTCTTTTTCTGCCAGTGCAACATTTACGTTGGGTTTTAATTTGACATAAACAGTATAATTGTTATTGAGCCAAGCAGTCTGTTCGCCTTGATAAAAAGGTTCTCCAGCGAGCGACATAAAAAAACTATAACCGGCAAGGGTCGAATTGTTGGGCACATCTTCAATGACCCCAGTGATGGTATAGGCCTTCGATTTATTGTTGTTGAGATAAATCGTTTGTCCAATTGGATCATTTTTAAAGTATTTTTCGGCCTTGCTTCTGGTAATAACCAATGTGTTGGGCTTATCGAGTGCATGGGACAGCTGGCCCGAAACCATTGGCATAGGAAACATGTCGAGAATGGACTGGTCGACATAGACAAATCCGTCATCGTAATGGCTATCTGGGCTGTTATTTAATGACAATTGGTTGCTGCCCGCACCGAATAACGGATTAGGTAGGATGCGCCCCGTTTGCTCAATGGAGGGTATTTCTGCTTTTAGGGTTGGCGCTACCGGTGCAGAAAGTGAAACCCAGCGCTCGGTTTTATTCTCTATGGGTAACTGAACAACCAAGCGGTAAATTCTATCCATAGCCGGATAAAACTTATTATAGCTCGTCTCATGTTTTAGATATAAAACAATAAGAATACAGATCGCAATACTAAAGGCAAAGCCACCAATCTTGATGAATGAATATAGCTTGTTTTTCGCCATATTCCGCCAAGCTATTTTGAGATTATTTCCTATCATAGCAGAAATTTTTAAGGTCTGAATGACTGGTAGTTATAATCAAAACAGACGTTTAAGCTGAAATCAATTGCATTGCCATTTTGTTAATGTATTGATAACTAGTTTGTTGTTTTAAATTTGAAAAGCTCGTCTGTACGATATCGAACAGTTTGGCGTTCAGTATCGCACAGACGTTCTAGGCGCTGATGGTAAATAGAGAATTGCTTACTCTTCAATCTCTTTCAGCTGGAGATGATCACATAGTTCGAACATCATTTTAGCTGGATCTGTATCAATAGCCAATGCGATCAGGTACATTTCATCCAAACGTAATTTAGCCGTTTCGGTCATCGTTAACTCATTGATTCTTGCCTTACTTAAACCTGTTTTGCGCGCAATTCGCGATTTATTAACGGATTTCTTCTCTAAAAATTCACCTAGCTTTGTCATAGTTATGATTTAGTATGCTCTTGTTTTGTATAGATAAATATACAAAATGTTATTTTTATTTATACAAATGTTTTTATTTGTAGAATATTTTCTATTCTTTTGTATTGAAAATCTATATCATTTAAATATGTCAATGATGAAAACAGCGAAATTTCAAAAAACAAAAGTATATAGGAGGAGATGCGGAGAGTTAGACATGCAAATATATTATCGTATGCTGCTACAACGTATTTCGCGGCACCTGTCACCCGAAGAAGTTTCTTTTTTAATGGGAAAGTCATTCGATTTTATAAATAAAGTTGAGACATTCAAAAGGAAAAGAACTTTTGTTCATGATTTGGTTGTCATGCAGCTTGTACTAGAAATAAAGAGTATGAATGAATTGATGCTTTACGGAATCGAGTTGTCGTCACAGAAGTATACATATGAATTGCATGTAACTAAATTGGGTGACCGCGTTATTTATGAACTGTATAAAGTTGAGGTAGAGCAAGATCAAAAAGTAATCGAATTTAAGTTAATCGATATTCGACATGATCTCGACCCGTATGAAATTTCGACAATAGAAGAAGTAAAAGAGATAAGTACTCTCTTGGATGAAAATATTGATATGGGATATTTTAATGTGGAAAAGAGACCTGACGAAATACACAACTTATGCTGTGCTAAATTAGGAAGGTATATACATCCTAAAAACCTGATTAAGGTACTAGATGATTTCCTTAATCGGTCTGATGACCGCAAAATTATTCGGAAAGCATCTCAATACGGATTCGGTTATATTTTAGCTGCTCCCACGGAATCGACTGAAAAGAAATAAGCAATTTTTAGCTGTCCAACACGCAAACAGCTAAAAATCGCTTCAAAGATCCTAAGCCGTAGGTACACCAATTATAAACTGATCTACACCCAAATTTGGTTAATAATTAATACACTTTTTAGCTTAGATAACCTACGGCTTATTTTTCTTATTCATCTCTTAAACTATTGACAGGGTTAATACGGGCTGTCTGGAATATACGGGTGGCGATAATCGCTAAAGTTGTCAAACCAATACACAACCCTGTGAAAATAAATAGAACGATCGGTACATCTATATGATAGAAGAAATTTTCTAGCCATTTATGCGTAAACCACCATGCTATAGGGAAAGCTATTAGAATAGCTATCAGGAGGAGTAAGATAAAGGATTTGGAAATCATATATGTGATCGTATTTACGGAAGCCCCTAGTACTTTACGGATACCAATTTCTTTTACTCTTCGTTCTAGTGTATAAATAGCAATAGCTACGATCCCTAAGATGGCAATCAGCATACTGGAACCGGTAAAAAGTGCTAATTGCTGGTATTGTTTTTTTTCTTTGTTATATTGATTCTGTACTTGATCTTCCTGCCAGTTGATCTGCGCTATCCGGTTTGGGAAAAATTTGTTCCATGTCTTGTTTACCAATGCTAAAGCTTCCTTTTTCTTGCCTTCCTCTACCCGAATGAGCATACAGCCACCTTCCCATTCAGTTTCTGCCTTAATTGCAAAAGGACCGATCGGAAACTTTAAACTTGCTCCGTTAAATTCTTTAAATATACCCACTGGTGTATTTTTTAGGAGCTCTAAACTTTTATTGAGTTTAAAAGGGAGCCGTTGGGCTGTTCCTTCGGAAACGAGCATGTTTGTAAATACTGGTTGCCCATTGTGTACCGAATCCGTAAATGATCTGTCCAGTGCATAGTCCGCACTCAAAGGACGTCCGTCAAGGAGTTTTATACCCATTGTTTTGATGTAATCATAATCCGCATAAACAAATACAATAGGCAATTCTTTGTTCGGATCGTGAGGGTCTTTTACTATTTTAAAATCTGCGCCCCCGCTAAAGGGAGTCCAGCTTGTTAGGCTAACCGATGCGATGTATGAATTTTTTAATAGCTCCTGTTTGAAAGCCTGATCCTTTCCTTCCCAAGAGGTATAGTTGATGGCTAAAAGATTTTTAGGTTCGTAGCCAAGATCTTTGCTATACAAATAATGCAGTTGTGCCCGCATTGACATCATGCAGATCGCTACGACGATGGAGATAGCAAATTGGAAGACAACCAGTATTTTGGTAAATGCCATATTTAAGGGAAGTCTGAAGAAAGATAGCTGCTTCCGAAGTTCAAGCGATGGCTGTGTTTTCGATAGAGACAACGCAGTCGGTAAACTGCACAACCAGCCTAAAATTATCCAGGTGGTTAGTAGTCCAGCAAACATGAATAAAGAATGCTGGTAGCTCATTGTCAGTGGATGCTCTAAATAGTTTTCAAATGCAGGACTGACAAGAATATAACCGAAAAATGCGATCAGAAAAGAGCTGGCAAAGAGTATCGTACTCTCTATGCCCATTTGTAAGATTAGATTTCTTCGGCTTGCTCCCAATACCTTACGGATACCTATCTGTTGTGTGCGTTTTAAGGCATGCGCAAAGCTTAGGTTAATGTAATTAATACTGACCAGTATAAGAATAAGTGTCGCTATTCCCACCAGTAGATAAATATCTTGCATGGGATTCTCCCATCCTGTAATACTTTGTAGGTGTATATCTTTGATGGGTTCAATAAAAAGATTAAAACTTTTCGCCCAGTCATTCAGTTTTTGTCCATTGTACCATTTGTTTATTTTGGTCGAAAAGTGGTTAATATCAGTTGTGCTTTTGAGCAATAGAATTTGTGTTTGCAATGAGCCGGCCTCTGTCGGATTGAATTCATTTACCTTAGGCATCAGCACGAGCGCTTCTGCCTGAAAGGATGAATTATGAGGAATATCCTCAATAATAGCATTGACATAATAAGCCTCTGGTTCCCCTTCTTGCGGTTTATTGTAGAATGTGCTGCCGAGTACATCTTTTCCGCTGAAGTATTTTTGTACAGCAGAGGCTGTCAATGTGATGTTTTTTGCACCTGCAATAATTTGTTTTGGATTGCCTGCAATTATTTTTGTATCAAAAAGATTGAAAAAACCACTGTCAATTACTAAGGTACTGATTTCAGCTAGTTGTTTTGACAGACCGTCGATTGTTAATTTCTGTGAACTACTGTTGATCGTGGAATAACCTAAAATTTCAGGAAAATTAGTTTTCAAGACCTTTGAGAGACCTTCAGGAGCTCCTGAAATATTGGTTTTGACACCTTCCTGTGTTTCTTTGGGTACCACCCTCATTCGGTAAAGCTCATTGGAGTTGCCCCATTGTCTGTCGTAGGAAAGCTCATCAATGACAAGTGAACTAATTAACATAAATACCAGTAACGCGATGGTTAAGCCGATGAGATTTGATAGCGAATAGATCCGATTGTGCATCAATGTTCGCCAAGCGGTTTTAAGGTGATTCTTTATCATACTGTTTATGTGGATTGGTTTCTTAGATTATTCATCTCTTAATTTTTCAACTGGATTAAACCGAGTTGATCGAAATACAATAATACCAACCAATAAACTCAGCAAACCAATCAACGTGCCCAATGGTAACAAGTAGGTAAATGCATTGATTTCTACTCGGATAATGTAATTTTGTAGCCAGTATTGCATCAATAGATAGCTCAGTGGAACTGTCGTAAATGCAGCAAATAGGAAGATTCCGTAGTACTCTTTTGAAAAGAGTAACATCAAATGTGCTAGTGAAGCCCCAAGTACTTTACGAATGCCAACTTCTTTATTGCGCAGATGGATGGAAAGCGATATTAATCCGGTAAGTCCCAATGCCACGATCAGTAGCGAAACAACCGTAGCAATCTGGGAAGCGCGATGCAGCTGCAACTCAGTTTCATATAAACTTTTGATACGTTCATCCATAAACTGATACTCGAACGGTGCATCAGGTAGCAACGTTTTCCACTTTTTTTCTAGTTGTTGTACTGCATTGGAAAGAGAGCCTTTTTGTAAGCGAATACTGAGGTATCGGTATTGAAGGCTCTCATGTACATCTATCCAGATAATAGGCGGAGATGCCTGATGAAGTGTGTTGGCTACAAAATTTTCAGCAACGCCCACAACAGTCATTTTGTAATTAGGATCATTGATTGCTATTTGCTGACCAATAGCCTGCTCGGCATTTTTAAAGCCAAAATCATCCATAGCCTTTCTGTTGATGACGACTGGTCTATTATCCGCATGAGTAGCATAGTTTTTAGGAAGAAAAGTTCCCGCAATTAGCGGTATCTCATAGGTTCCCAAAAAGTGACTATCACTTGTAATCCGTTGTACCTGGATTTCTTTGTTTTCAACCGTACCGAATGCAGATTGCATATTGAACCCCAGTAATCCAGGTGTTTCATAAGATAAGCTTACAGATTTTACTTCTGGTTGCTGGCTGAGTTCATGTTGTAAAGTCTCCATTTTGCGAACACCATTTTCGGACCAATCTCTAGGTACTTGAACGGTTAATAAGTAGTCCTTGTTGTAACCTAGATTGCTATGGAGAAATAGGTCCACCTGTTTGGAAATAATTAGTGTGCAGGCCAGCAGCAGCAAGGCTACCCCAAATTGAAAAAACAAAAGAATTTTTCGTACCAGCTGTTTGCCGCCCAAGGTCGAAAACTGATTTTTGACTGCCGGAAGTACCGCTATATTGGAAAGCTTGATTGCTGGATATAGACCCGCCAGTAAACCAATTAATAATGTCATTATACCCAGTAGACCAAAAAAATAAATCGGCAATTCCATTAACGTAGGGAGCTTGCGCATCAAGATATGTTCAAAGATTGGGCTTGTCACGATATAGATTGGCAGACTGATTAATGTTGCTATGGCCACGATCAGGATATATTCGGTCATCAGTTGTCTAATAAGCTGCACCCGAGACGATCCCATCATCTTGCGAACACCCATTTCCTTTAATCGCGTAATATGCTGAGCGATACTAAAATTAATAAAATTTATAATGGCCATGATCAAGATAAAAATAGCCGTCAAGATCAATGTCTGTATCATTTTGCGAACAGCCCCCTGGTTGTCGTCTAAATAATAGGTTTTCAATGGTTTTAAACTAGGGCTATATTGGCTGGAAAATTCCTTATCTGTATTTTTGCCTACCAGTGTCTCTATGGCAGCATCTACTTGTTCCGAGCTGACACCTGGCTTCAATTCAATATAGCCGGCAATATATGGATTATTCCAATTGTCTATAGATCGGCCAAAGAATTGCTCGTTGATGATCGGTAAAAATATGTCTGCATGCATATTCTTTGTAAGATCCATAATGGCATTTTGGACATCAGATTTGATGATTGCTGTAATTTCAAAATCGTGTTTTTCCCCCTTGAAATTTTTTATTTGTAGCGATTTTCCAAGTACATCCACATGGCCGAAATATTTTATGGCTGCTTTGTCACTGATGACAACTGAGAAAGGATTATTCAGGGCAGTATTGGCGTTACCCGCTAGAATATGGAATCCGAACATCGTCAATAGACTAGGATCTCCGAGAGACATCCCTTCTTCATGGATTGTTGCTCCGTTTGCTACGATACCTGTCAATCCATCAATCCGATAATAATTAGAGACGAGATTAGGATACTCCTCATGTAAGGCTTTGGGGAGCGCCCCTAACGTGGTTAAGTTAATACCAAATCCTTCTTTCTTATACTTGCTTTGCAACAAAAATTGCCGATCAATATTTTTGATATTGCTATTCACTTGGTGTACATCCCATACATAGGCGCCTACAAGTAGTAGAAAAGTAATACCGCAGGTCAATCCAATTAGATTGATCAGGTTCTGCACTTTTTTCTTTCGAATATTTCGCCAAGCAATCTTAAAGTTTGTAAAGTTCATTGTCTTTGTAATAAGAATTTATTCCGTTCATGAAGCTGTTTGTATAATGGGGCCTCGACATAGAAAACTAAAAATACAAATGTTTGGCCAAGTGTGTATGTTGTTGATAGTTAGTTTTTTATTGTTGTTGTACTGCTGAGTGCTGTTCGATATCGGACAGTCTGCCGTTCAATATTGTACAGCATTCAATCTCCAGCTCGGCGGATGCCTGTAGCTGGAGATCCTCTTCCATGCCGAAGCAGTCAATCACTCGTTCCGTAAACTATGGACCGGATTTGCTATTGCAGCCTTGATGGATTGCAGTGCAATGACCAATAACGTCAAGATTAATCCAGTGCAGAAAGCAAGGAAAAAGATCCACAAGCTAATTTCTATTCGGAACGGGAAATTAGTTAACCAGTGTTCCATGAGATAATATGCTACAGGAGTGGCAATGGTGAAGGCAATAGCCATCCACTTGAAAAAGTCCTGAGATAGCAAAATGACAATACCTGAAACGGAAGCGCCAAGTACTTTTCGTATGCCAATTTCCTTTGTGCGTTTGAGGATATTGATGGACAGCAAACCTAAAAAACCAAGTGAGCTGATACATAGCGATACAATAGCCGCAATCCAGATAAGTTTTTCAACCAACGCTTCTTTTTTGTAAAGGTTAGCAATTTGCTGATCGTAAAACTTATATTGGAAAACTTCATCAGGATACCAGTTTTTCCATTGTAGCGCTAGCGTTTTCAATAATATATCTTGCTTATGTCCCTTAAACTTAACGGCCAGGTTTTTTAATCGGCTTTCATTGTAGCCAATTACGGTAGGGGATATAGGCTCGTTGAGCGAATTGGTGCTAAAATCTGCAACCACACCTACAATTTTTCCGATGTGCTCTTCATTGAGCCCGCCAGCATTCAGATTTCGGCCAAGGATATCATTTGGGTTTTTAAATCCCAATGTAGTAGCCATCTGCTGATTGACTAAAAACTCTGGATTTTGTGGATTGTCATCAAAATTCCGTCCGGCCAATAATTTGATATGAAAGGTCCTGATATAGGTTGAATCGCCGATTGCATACTTAGCAGGCCATTTTTCCCATTCTGATCTGTTATCAAATTGAAAAGTTCCACCCCATACTTTTTCGTGTGATGGCGGATTGTCGCAGAAAGTAAATGATTGCACTTCCGTTCGATCACGAAGGAAATGTACAATTTTCTCTTTTGATTTCAGCATGTTATTCGTCATGGGAAAGAGAACCACTTGTTCACGATTAAAGCCAATATCGGTCTGCTTGAGATGGTTTACCTGTAAGACAATAACGAACGTGGCAATCAGAAGAATCATGGCGATTACATTCTGTACGACAATAAAAGATTTTCTGGTTAAGCTCCATGGGCCTAAGGTCAACTTTTTTAAGGCTTGCTGGATTTTCATTCGATTTACAAAGATCAGCGGGTAAACAGAGGTGACTAGTGCGGTAGCGGCCCAAAGTATTCCAATTGTACCCAAAAATGAATACAGGTTGATAATTTGCACGGGCTCATCTTCAAATAGGTATTGATTGGCCCAGGAGATGGAAAGACTCAATAGTAATAACGCAAATAAGACTGAGCACGCTGTCAACAGCAAGGTTTCGATCAGAAACTGGTAATACAGTTGCTGCTTGGAACTCCCTAGTATTTTTCTGACCCCCATTTCTACGCTCCGGTTCATTTGTTGGGCAAATACGATATTACTATAGTTGATAAATGCTATACCACCAATGCCCACGGCGATAACAACTAAGATGTTCAATAAGGTTCGTTGGGTCCCTTTGCCATAATTCGCGTCAAAATGAAAATGGGGTAGTGGCAGTAGCTTATAATGAAAATATTGAAGTACATCCTTGTCCCAATATTTCGTGATTAGCTTTTGTATGCTTTTCTCCACAGCAGCCTGATCGGATGTATGTTTTAGTTTTAGTATGATGTTGTTACTTGAATTAGTATAGCCCCAATTGAGAAAGAATCCATCATCTTTGGGAATCTGCCATAAATTTGTCAGTGAATTTAACGATATATAGATATCCGAACGAAAATCGGAATTTCTCTTGCTGTCATCGATGATACCGATGACTTTTATGGGGAATTTGCCATCTACTAAAATTATTTTTCCAATAGGGTTTTCATCTTTAAAATAAATTTTTGAAATACTTTTAGTCAAGGCTACCGTATTGGGTTGATCCAGTTCCTCCGGTTTGCCTTGTATCCAAGGGAAATTTAATATGTTGAAATAGCTGGAGGAAGTAAATGACGCTTTGCCTGCTGTCTGATATAATTGATCCTCTATACGTAGCGTAAGATTTTTATTATCGATATATAATGCTGTTTTTTCTACTTGAGGAATTTCACGAGATATGGCGTCATACATGGCATAAGCGCCCCCTTTGCTGTGTTCTATCTTGTCCAATTTTAAATCTTGTACGACTAAAAAGGTTCGATCTTTATCGACGTGAAACTGATCAAAGCTCAATTGGAAACTATTGTAGATGTAGATAAACAAACTACAGGCCATGGCTAACCCTAGCCCGCAAATCGTCAGCATCGTATAGTAGCCATGTTTAAATAATTGTCTTAAAGCTGATTTAAAATATAGCTGAATCATTGTTTGAGGTTATTGTATCGATAATTATAAACGTTTTTTATTCATCACGTAGACTGTCAACAGGCTTTGTTAGGGCCGCGCGTATCGCTTGTGAACTTACAGTAATTAAAGCAATAAAAATGGCTAGCGCTCCTGCTAGCACAAACATCCACCATTGCATCTCAATACGGTACGCAAAATTCTCTAACCATTTGTGCATCATCCACCAAGATAGGGGAGAAGAAATGATAATGGCTATTAGCACAAGTTTGACGAACTCCGTGGAAAGCATACGCGTGATGTCGGGAACTGTAGCTCCAACAACTTTTCGGATCCCTATTTCTTTTCTGCGTTGATTGGCGGTGAAAATAGCCAAGCCGAATAAACCAAGGCAGGCCACAAAAATAGTCAGTCCCGCAAAGATGCTCAGTAATTTACCCGTTTTCACTTCTGCTTGGTAGGTCTGTGCGTATCGGTCATCCAGAAAGGAATAGCTGAATGGAATGTCTGTTGGAAAGGAACGATAGAGAGAGGCTAATTTTTGAATGAGCTTCTCCATATCGGCTGTTTGGGTTTTGAGAATCAAACTCCCGGCTTGATCGCTAAGAACCATCACAAGCGGAGAGATCTGCTCATGTAAAGAGCGAAAATGGAAATCCTTAACGACACCAATAACACGATAGCTTTTGTTGTCTTTATTGGTCAATATTTTACCAAGGCTATGATCGTTCCAACCTAGATCTTTTGCTGCGGTTTCATTGATGATGACAGAAAGGCTGTCATTACCAAATGTTTTTGCGAAATTTCGTCCTTCTTTAAGCTGCATACCCATAACCGGAATATATTCTTCATCTATATCGTAACGAATCGTTTTGACCCATTGGTCAGTATTGCCATCTGGATAGATGAAAAAATTGTTGTTGTTACTTTCTCCGGCAGGGAGATAGGACGAATGAGAGACATGCTTGATTCTGCTATCTTGCATCAATAAGTTATAATATGTCTTTTCGTTTTTCCCCAAAGGCCAGCTCGGTATAATAAGGACATTATCCTTGTTATATCCAAGTTTAATATGACGCATATAATCCAGCTGCTGAACAACCACCACCGTTCCAAAGATAAGTCCGACGGAAATGATGAATTGAAATACAACAAGCCCACTGCGTAAATTAAGGCCTTTAGCCGAACGACTTATTTTCCCTTTTAATACCCGGAGCGGATTAAATGAGGATAGGTATAACGCGGGATAGCTGCTGGAAAATAGACCGACGACTAAACCAAAAGTCAGTAGGAAGGGGATAATTTTAAAAGCGTCAAGTTTTTGAATTTCAATCTCTTTTCCTGAAATCTGATTAAATAGAGGAAGGGCAAGTAAAACAATTCCCAAAGCTATTCCCAAGGAAATATAAGTCAGGAGGACGCCCTCCAGCATAAATTGTCGCATCAGGTTTTGTTTGTCGGCACCCAGTACTTTTCGTACTCCTACTTCTTTACACCGCTTAAAGCCACTGGCTGTAGATAGATTCATGAAATTAATTGTAGCAATCAATAGCATAAAGAGTGCAATAGCACTAAAAATATAAACGTAACGTATATCCCCCGGAGCGCTGAGGTCGTAGTTGAAATTCGAATGTAGATGGATATCTGTGAGCGGCTGTAGGTAAAGACCGATCTTATTTCCCGTTTTCTTGTATTCTTGGTAACTCATGCCAAAACCTGCCATAAATTGTGTGGCAACATGTTTGTCGAATAGGACGGCTAAGTTTTTTTCGAGCTTTTCACGTGACGCATTTTTCGAAAGTAGCGCATAAGTATAATATTCGGAAGTCATCCACGAATCTGATCGTGAATCTTCCAGTGCATCCAAAGAGGTAAATACATCAAAATGAAAATGGGAGTTTTGAGGGACATCTTTGATTACTCCAGTGATTTTGAGGATATTTGGACTGTCTTTGATGAGGAGGTCTCGACCGACAACATCGTTTGTGCCGAAGTATTTTAAGGCAGTGGATTCGGAAATCACTGCAGAATTTGGGGAAGAAATAGCTGTAGACAAATCCCCTTTAATAAAAGGGAGCGTGAAAATTTTGAAGAAAGAAGCATCTACGAAAGCCATTTTTTCTTCGTGAAACACTTTATTATTGACGACAAATAGGGGGGATCCACCGATTCGTAGTCGTGCAGTTTCTTCAACTTCGGGCAGCTCTGACTTCATAGTCGAAGCTACAGGTGGCATCACATGTGCCTCATTGATCGTTCCGCCCTTTACTGTTCCTCTGAAAACAACACGTACAATACGGTCTGCATGCTCGTTGTAACGATCAAAACTAAATTCATCGGTCACATATAAGCTGATCAGCAGGCAGGTTGCAATTCCCATGGCCAACCCAACGATGTTGATAAACGAAGTGGAGAAATTGCGGGTTAAATTTCTCCATGCTATTTTTAAATTATTCTTGATCATATTGAGGCCCCCTCTATTACTATAAATGAATATTTACTCGTTTCGTAAGCTATCTACTGGATTGTTTAGTGCGGCACGTATTGTTTGGAAATTGACAGTAATGATGCTGATCAAAAAGATGGCAAGCGCGGCAAGGATAAAGAACCACCATTGTACGCCCACATTGTACGCATAATCTTCAAGCCATTTTTTTGAAAAATACCCCGCTATTGGACTGGCAATAAAAATAGCCAAGGTGGATAAGATGAGATAATCTTTTGAAAAGAGACGTGATATGTCGAGCACTGTTGCGCCTAGGACTTTGCGTATGCCAATCTCTTTAGTACGCTGTTCGAGATTTTGCATAATCAATCCTGTGATTCCTAAGGCGGAGATCAACAATGTCAATGCACTGAATAGGATAAACAATTGCACTTGCTTGCTCTCTTTTTCATATTGTTTTGCAATCAAATCATCTATCCAATGGAAGGAAACGTGTTTATCAGGATAGGTATTTTGTATAATTTGAGATACCGATCGAAAGATTTGTTGTTCTTGTCCTTTCCCTACTTTTATCAGCATATTGCCGCTTCCGTTAAAATCTTTTGCCAAAATTACTGTTGGTACTATTTTGCTACGAAAAGACTCACTATGGAAATCTTTGATGATTCCGACGGGGATAATTTGAAGGTCTTTATACAGGATACCGAGTTTTTCTATCCCAAGCTTTTTTGCCGTACTTTCCGTCACAAGGGCATTATTGATACCTTCGTCTTCTCCCAAATCCATTTCAACATGCGTATAATCTTCAGGAGTCAATAATCGACCTTTAACCAACTGGATTCCCAAAGTCTTGGACAAATCGACATCGCCACCGATGAAACTGACTTGGATATTTTTCCCTGGATCGTCCTTGTCAACGATTGTCTTGGCAAGGTAGCCTGACCCGATTGTCGGCGTCCAGGCAGCGACGCTGACCGATTCAACCCCGGTAAGTTGACCAATGCGATCTTTTATATTTGTATTTTGTGTACCCTTGTTGAAATAATCAATGTTTAGCATATTTTTGACTTCCATTCCCAAGGGAGCTGCTTGCATATAGCTGAGTTGGGACTTGATTGTTATAAGGCCAATGATGACGATAATGGCAATGCTGAACTGTGTTGTGATAAGCATTTTTTTGATAAAGACTTCTGCATTGGGAATTTTTGATAGCTTATTTTTTAAGGCATCTGAACTCTTAATACCGGAGATCAGCCATGCTGGATAAAAACCAATTAGCAGGCCAAGGACAATTGCAGTCGCCATAAATGCCAATAGCAACGGGAGCTGTATGGATTTAATATAAGCAAGATCATAGCCTATAAAGTGCTCCAGTTGGGACAATCCAAGTCTAAAGAGTACCAAACTGCATAATGCAGAAATAAAAAACAGTAGGATTGTTTCCAATAGCATCCGTCTGATCATTTGGGCTCGGCTGGCCCCCAATACTTTATGTATATGAAGTGCTCTTAATTTTTTAACTGTTCTTACAGCGTAAATGTTAATAAAATTGATACAGGAAATAATAAAGACCAAAACGGCAACACCCACAAATATGTTTGTTGTTTTTTGGTTGCCGCTGATATCTACACTGCCTAATGGCTCCATATATATATCCTGAATAGGCTGCAGGCGAAAGGAAGTCACCTGTTTTGTGTTGGGACTGAGGTATCCTTTATACCAATGATTTAGTTTCTGTTCAAGATCTATTCTTGGTGTTCCGGGTTTTAGTTGTACAAATTGTTCGGTGTAGTAGCCTGAGCCATCTTTGCTTAATTCCATCGATATTTTGGGGACTAAAGCAATGGCGGAAGCTCTAAGCGTTGAATTATAAGGAAGATTATCCATAACACCCGTAATGATATAATCTGATGGTTTATCGGTATAGGGGTCGGCACTTTGGATGACTTTGCCGATGACATTTTCGTTCTTAAAGTACTTTTCTTTGAATTCTTCGCCGATGAGCAAGTTTGTTTTTCCTTGGACCAGCTGTTTGGGATTGCCTTCGAGAACCTTGATGCTCAACATATCCAAGATATTTATTTCCGACTCCAAAACCTGTATGCCTATGGGTTGTGCTGAGCTTGCATGCGGTTTTAAATAATATTTTCTGGATTCTATCCGAGCCTCATTTTGAATCTCCGGAAATACTTGTTTGAGTTCCGTACTTAAATTAACGAATGTTCTGGACATTTGGCGTTCAAGGCCAGCCGTTGAATCTATGGTCACAATCCGAAAGAGATGATCCGCATTTCTCCAGCTTTTGTCATACGAATTTTCTTCAATGACAAGAGCAAATACGAGAAGGCACAAGGAAAAACCAATACTTAAGCCCAAGATATTGATCCAGGTATATTGTCGGTTGCTAATGAGGCTGCGAAAAGTAAGTTTGAATGAATTCATTCCTTTCTTTATGGTTTAAAACTATACGAAACAATGTTGTTAAACTTTGGGCTACTCATCGCGTAAACTGTTAACAGGATTACCTAATGCAGCCTTAATTGCTTGATAGCTTATCGTGGCCATACTGATCAGAATAGCCAATAGTCCAGCAATGACAAAATAATACCACTGTATCTCAATTCGATAGCTGTAATCTTGCAACCATTTATCCATGGCCCACCAAGCGATAGGTGTGGCGATAAAAATTGCGACCACAACAAGCTTAATAAAATCGATCGAAAGTAAAGAGGTTACTTGGGTGACACTTGCTCCAAGAACTTTGCGGACAGCAATTTCTTTCATGCGCGTTTCGGCCATATAGGCGATTAATGCCAATAAACCCAGACAGGAAATAAAGATCGTCAATCCTGCAAAGATCATGGCCAGTGTACCTATAGCTTTTGTCTCTTTAAATTTCTCTTCGTAGGTCTTGTCAATGAATTGATATTCAAAAGGGTAATCTGGGTTGAACTTTTTAAAGATTGACTCAATCGTTTTTAAGTTGTCTGCGATATTATTGTTTGGATTTAAACGATAATGGATCGTTGTAAACCAGGCTTGCGGTCCTAATATCACCATAGGTTTATTGTCTCCAAATGGCGATCCCATTATGAAATCTTTGACCACCCCAACTACGGTCCATTTTGTTTCATCGCCATCCACAATGCTATTGACCGGGTTTTTGAGGTGCAAACTTTTTACCGCGGATTCATTTAAAATCAAGGCAGTACTGTCTGTTGCAAATTTATAGATATCGATGTCGCGGCCTTGGATCAATGTCAAACCAAGGTTCTTTACAGCATCGGCATCGGTACTAAAACGGTTATAGGAAATGCGTTTGTCCTGTTCCGTTGGTGTGCCGGAGGTAAATCCCCAGCCATTGCTATAGAAATCGGTTACCGGCGACATGTTTTTCGATACAGAAACAACTGCGTTGCTGGCTAACAATTCATTTCTAAGAATTTTGTAATTCTTCTCAAGATCACCTTGGATACTGCTATAAAGTAGCCCATTTTCATTATAACCTCGGTCGCGCTGTTTGGTATATTGGATTTGTTTCGCGACAATGACTGTTGCGATAATCAATATAATAGCGAGACTAAATTGAATGACGACTAAGAGCGAGCGAATACTAAGGCCTCTTGTTTTAGAAACAAATTTCCCTTTCAAGGTCTTGATAGGCTGAAATGAAGAAAGGAAAAAGGCCGGGTAGGTACCCGCTAACACACCCGTAAATAAGGCAAAACCAATTAAAAAAAGCCAGGTTGGTAAGTTTAATAACGATAAGCTAAGCTGTTTTCCCACCAGCTCGTTAAAAAATGGCAGGACCATAAAAACAAGTATAGTCGCGAGTACCATGCCGATCAGGCTAATCAATATGCTTTCAACCAGGAACTGCGCCATTAGGCTTGTCTTATTTGCCCCAATTACTTTGCGGACACCGACTTCTTTTGCGCGGCGTTCGGAACGTGCCGTACTCAAATTCATAAAATTGATGCTTGCCACCAATAAAATAAATACACCAATCCAAGCAAATAGCTTGACGATATCGATACGTCCGGAAGTATAATTTCCTCCTTTTCCGCTATTGTAAAGGAAAGAATCTGGATAGGGGAAGGCAAAAATCTCACCCGTATTTCTTGCAGAAGTATAACCGGCAGCTTTATTACTTGTATTGATATGATCTCTCAGATAGGTTCTGATTTTGTCGTTAAATGCGTTGACTGAAGTACCTTCTTTTAACAGGACATAAGTAGTTATTGAATTATTGCTCCAGTTATCGTCTACGTAACCGATTATTTTTGCATATTCAAATGGGAGGAGGATGTCAAATTTGAAACTTGAATTACTCGGAAGATCTTTAAGTATAGCTTGCACGGTAACTTGATTAACCGAGTCTATCCGAACTGATTTTCCAATGGGATCTTCATTTCCAAACAGTGCTTTTGCGTAACTTTCCGTGAGCACAAGACCTTTGGGATGATCAAATCTCACATTCTGTTCTCCTTTCACAAAAGGCAAAGAAAACATTTTGAAAAAACCAGGATCGATGAAAACAGTATTTGCGATCAGTTTCTTTTCATTGAAAGTTGTTAAAAATTGCGATCCCTCATTATATCTGGTAAAAGCTTCGATATCTGGAAAATCTGCAGCCAATGAGGGCGCTAGTATTTTAGGTGTATAGGCCCAGGCTGATTTTTCGCCTTGAAATTCGTCACGATTACTCAATACGTGCAGGCGATCACCCTTCTCATGAAAGCGGTCCATGGTTAACATGTTCTGCAACCAAAGTGCTATAAGTAATGCTCCGGCCATACCGATCGCCAATCCAATGATATTAATCAAGGAAAAGGATTTGTTTTTCATCAGGTTCCGCCATGCGATTTTGATATAGTTCCTTATCATGGTTTTAATTTTTCGTTTTGCAGTGCTTTGTTCGATTGAAGCGAACCAACTGTCGCTCTATTTTTTGCTTTACGTACTTAATTTTTGCGCTTATTCGTCTCTCAATGTCTTTACGGGATTACTATTGGCAGCTTTTATGGCTTGTGTACTTACTGTAAAGAAAGCTACGAATAAGGCGGAAATTCCTGCTAGTGCAAAAAACCACCATTGTATTTCAATCCGATAAGAAAAGTCCTGTAGCCATTTGTTCATTGCCCACCAAGCTATTGGCGAAGCAATTAGAATGGAAATAATGACAAGCTTAACAAAATCTTTCGATAACATTGCGGTAATTCCAGTTACCGAAGCGCCGAGTACCTTACGAATGCCAATTTCTTTGGTCTTTAATTCAGCAATATAAGAAGCAAGACCAAATAGCCCCAGGCAAGAGATGAAAATAGCCAATCCTGAAAAAATGAATGCGAGTTGAGCTGTCTTTTGCTGATCTTTGAATTTAGCTGCAAATTTCTGATCCACAAACTGGTACTCGAAGGGGTAGGCTGGATTGAACTTTTTAATAATTTCCTCAATTTGCTTTAGGTTCATTTCCATCGCTCTGTTTGGACTGGTGCGTATAACCATATTCAACATCCAATTTTTTGAAGGATAAATCAGTAAGGGGGTTATTGGACTATAAGGTGACCCCGTAATATAATCATTGATTACACCAACGATAGTATAAGTTTTATCGCCCCATTTGAGATAACTTCCTATTGGATTTTCCAGTTTCATTTCTTTGACAGCAGCTTCATTAACTAGTACAGAAGCACTATCTCCCGGTAGCCTGCCATAATCGATGTCTCGACCAGCAATGAGCTTTAATCCAAGAGTTTTAACAAGGTCACTTTCAGTGCGTCCAAGTTCAAAACCCATTTTCTTTGCTTGTTCTGGATTAGCTCCAGGCCATAGGAAACTACCTCCGGAACTGGCTCCATTTTTAGTAATTGACCAGCCCGTACGAGTAACAGCTTCGGCAATGTTGGCAGTGATCAGCTCCGACTTAATAGCCTCATAATTCTTTTCCATGCCGCCTTCAATGGGTACTTCGATAAGTTGTGAATTTTCATAACCTATTTCACGCTGGCTGGCATATTCTATTTGCTTGCGTACGATAATGGTTGCTATAATCAGTATAATAGCAATACCAAATTGAAATACAACCAGTAATTCTCGAAAATTCAGGGAAAACTTGTTTGTCCGTCCAAATATTTTGAGCGATTTTATCGGTTTAAAAGAAGAGAGCACGAAAGCAGGGTATAGCCCTGCAAGTATCCCTGTAAGGAAAATAAAACCAATCAGGGAAAACCAGATCGATGAATCTGAAAATGAAAAGATTAATGCTTTATCTAAAACCTGGTTAAATAGAGGAAGAGTCAGTATTGTCAATACGATAGCACATGTACCTGAAATAAAGGTTAACAATAAAGATTCGGAAAGAAATTGTATGATTAAATGGAAGCGTTGGGCTCCTACAACTTTTCTTACTGCAACTTCTTTTGCTCTTTTTTGGCTGCGGGCAGTACTGAGATTGATAAAATTGATACAGGCGATCAATAATATTAATAAACCTATTCCCGCCACCAATTTAACTTGATCTATTTTTCCGCCAACAGCAATACCCTGCTCAAATTTTGAATACAGATGCATTTTGGACATCGGATAGAGGAACATGGAGCCTTTTATTTCATGGTTTGTTTTCTTGTTGACTATATTATTTAGCTTTTTATTAAAAAGATCAACATCGGTTCCTTCTTTCAGCTTGATATAAGTATAGAAAGTGTTTGAACCCCAGCCAGATGAATAGGTTTCGGCTTTTTCTAAAGGTATCAGATAGGTAAAGTCGAAACTTGTGTTACTGGGGAGATCCTGCATAATTGCCGATACCCTATACAGTTCTTTATTGTCGAGAAGAAGCGTTTTATCTATTGGATCAGTTTTGCCAAATATGTTTTTAGCAAGACTTTCCGTCAGGACGATATCTTTTGTATCTTTTAGAGCCTTCTTGCTATTCCCTTTAAGAAGTTTGAAATCAAATAATTCAATAAATGCTGGATCGACTTCATTTCCCTTGGATTTAATCTTCTTATCGCCAAAAGACATCAGGGCGGTACTGCTCCAATACATCCGCGCAGCGCGTTCAACCTCGGGGTAATCTGCTAGCAGAGCCTGAGATGCCGGTGCCGAAGTGATATCGTTTACGTAGATTTTTTGCTGATCTTCATATTTGTTCCAAAGTTTATATATGCTTTCCTTATTGCTATAAAAATTGTCGAATTGCAATTGATTTTTTATCCATATACCGATGATCAGTACTGCTGCCAATCCGATAGAAAGTCCAATAATATTAATCGCGGAATAGCCCTTGCTTTTCCATAGGTTCCGCCATGCTATTTTGATGTAATTTTTAAGCATATCTGTCGTATTAGGTATCGATAAATAGAAAAAACTTGAATTTTAAAGGTCCAGCTTGTTATTTATCAGGTGTCTTTATTTTTATTAGCTACTAAAACAATTACTCATCTCTTAAACTATCAACCGGGTTTAGAATCGCAGCTTTTATGGTTTGAAAACTAATGGTGATAAATGATACCAATAATGCACTTATCGCCGCCACAATAAATACCCACCAGTCTAGCGTGATGTGGTAAGCAAAATTCTCTACCCATCGGTGCATGGCATACCAGCCTAAGGGTACACTGATCAATACAGCACACAGGACCAGGGCCATAAAGTCAACACTCAATATGTTGACAATCTTGATCGTTGAAGCACCTAATACTTTACGGATACCGATCTCTTTAAAGCGTTGTTGCACGGCATAAGCTGATAATGCAAATAGTCCCATACAGGCGATAGCAATTGTAATGATCGAAAATAACTGCATGACTCGTGTTGTTTGCTGATCTTTGAGATATAACTTGTTATAATCATCATTGAGAAAGTGATATTCAAAACTGTTTTTTGAATCAATATCTTTTATAACAGCTTTGATCTGCGCAAGAACATCTTTTACCGGCGACGTCGGATTGAGTCGAATGAAAATATTGCCGAAATAATCATATTCAGGAAAAAGTACAATTGGTTTGACTTCGTTGTGTAATGATGCAAAGTTAAAACTCGCCACAACTTGTTTGATACTGCCCTTACGTCCGTTCAAATTGATTTTCTTTCCAATAGCCTGTTCAGGAGTAAAACCCATGGCGGATGCCGCAAGTGTATTCACTACAAACCCATATTCTGGTGAAATAGTGTCTTGCGCGCGCAAAATGTCCGCATCTGACAACGGTGTACCTGCGACGGATGGAATATGAAAAACGGATACAAAATCTTTTTCAATCGGAATTGCAGTGACATCCATATCAAAATCATTGGGTTGGCCTTCTACCTCCCTAATACTGTAGCCTCCTTGGATATTGACGGGATTGTCATACGAAGCGGTAACGCCCTGGACACTATTGAGCTGCATTAACTTTTCTTTTAATAGCTGCCTTTCTTTATCTTGCCATCCTCGGCCATCAATGACCAACATATCAGAGCGATCCAATCCTGTGTTTTTAGACTGGATGAAATCCATCTGTCTACTCGCAAATAAGGTGCAGATAATAAAAAATATAGAGATACTGAATTGAAAAGTAACGAGCACCTTGCTTAATGATATACCATATCGTTTTTCAGTTAGTTTTCGCTTAAAAATGGAAATAGGTTTTGAACTAGCAATTGAATAGGCAGGCCAGCCACCCGACAGAAGCGTCAATAAGGCTATGAAAACAAGTAAAATCGTATAAAACCGAGGGTCTGTCCATACGGTTAATTTCATTTCGGTACCCATAAATGAACTGAATACGGGTAACAAAAGTACTGTAGTCAGAAGACTAAAAGCAACCGCTAGAAAAACCATGAGGCTACATTCAAAAAAGAACTGAAAGAATATTGTTTTCTTTGCTGCACCCAGAACTTTCTTGACACCGATTTCTTTCTTGCGTTCAAGCGCATGCGCCAATACCAAATTTGTAAAATTGATGCAGGTTAAAATAATAAGCGCAGCACCTAACGCCAATAAAATATAGATATAAGTAATGTTTCCTGTACCTGCTGCTTTGGAGTGAAGGTGGATATCAGTCAGCTTTTCTAGGATAAATCGAAATTGATAGCCTTGTTTTGATGCTTCGGCGAATTTTGATTTTGTCATTTGGTCCAATTTCTGTTGGATCGAACCGAACTGATCTTTGTTTTTTAGGAGCGCTATGGTTATATCATTTGCAGATGACCAAGCCATTTCTTTGTAGCGTTCTAATCCTTTATTGGAAAGGAGTGCAGAGAAGTTCAACTGTGTATTTGTGGGCAGGTCTGCGATGATACCTGTGATTTTCCAGTTGACTTTGTCAATGGATAGTGTCTGACCGATGGCCGACTGATTGGGGAAATATTTCGCTGCGAGTTTTTTTGTTAAGACAATCTGATTTGGTTCTGCTAAGGCTGATCGTGAATCACCTTCGAGAAAGGTATAACCTAAAGTTTTAAAAACATTTTGGTCAGCATAAAGTAGGCCTTTTTCAGTTATTAGTGCCTCTTTGGATTCTATTTTACCGCCTTTGGAATAGCTGTAGAATCTAGTTGCCTGTTCTACATCCGGAAATTCAGCTTGTAAAGCAGGAGCTAAGCCTGTTGGTGTTACCGCAGAATTTACTTCTTCCGTGCTATTGGGTGCTTTATAGGTGAGGCTAATATAAGCTAGACGGTCTGCATTGGGAAGGAAACGCTCATAACTGGATTCATGATAGATGTACGCTGCCAACAATAGAAAACATGTTATTCCGATGCTGAGGCCAAACATATTTAGAAGAGAAAAACCTTTGTTTTTTCTGATATTCCGCCAAGCAATTTTAAAATAGTTCTTTAACATGGTTATGAGCATTTAGACTGTTAATTAGGCTATAATTCTTGTCACTTAGCTCGCTTTAGTAGAAGACTCCGTTATTCGAAAAATAGCAAAGCCAAGTAGTTCAATTCGTTTGCCATAAATATAATGTATTGATTTTTAAGTTTTTGGTGTGTTTTTATGGCGGTTTTAAATGTTCGGAAACGGACAGTATAGTGTCCGTCCCCGAACAAATTGGTATTATTCGCTTCTTAAGGTTTTTACAGGATTTGCTAATGTTGCTTTAATCGCTTGGTAACTAACGGTTAATAAGGTGATGATTAGCGCGGTTAAGCCTGTGATAGCAAAGACCGTCCATGTAATTGATATGCGGTAGACATAGTCTTCAAGCCATGATTCCATGAGGAGATAGGCTAAAGGAGCTGCGACTAAAAAGCCAATGCCTGTGAGCCAAATGTATTCTGTGGAAAGTAGCCGCCACAAGCCAAGTTCTGATGCACCCAATACTTTACGAATGCCGATTTCTTTTTCTCGTTGCTCCGTAAGAAAGGAAACCAGCGCGTAGAGACCAAGACATGAAATGAGAATGGCCAATCCTGTAAATAGACTGGTTAAGCTCTTGATCATTTCCATCTGTTGAAACTCTTTGGCATATTCCTGATCCGTAAATGTATAATCAAAAATAAGATCAGGGTCTATGCGATTGAACGCTGTGGAAATCGCTTTTAGGTTTTGTTTGAGATCTTGATTTTCATCCAGTTGAAGCGTTATTTTATTCTTTGGTAAAAATTTTAGAAAATAAGCCGTCGGTGTAATGGATTTGAAAGGAGATTCAGATAATGTGTTCTGTATAACACCAATAATGGTATAATTGATTCCTCTTTTAGACAATTGTTTACTGTTAAGGTCTGTAACTCCCATAAATTTGGCCGCCGCTTCATTCAGAATAACAGCCGTTGAATCAGTTTTGAAATCTTTTGAAAAATTGCGTCCTTTTATAAAATTCCACTGTACAGTATTCGCGAAGTTTTCATCTACGGTGAAGATCCCCATGATCGCACCGTCTTTGGAATCATTACCTTGCCAATTAAAGCCACCACCTGTTAAGGATAGGTGGTTCACAAAGTTGGAAGAAAGGGCGGCATCCGTCACAAGGCGCTGACCGATCAGCTCTTTTCGAAGTACATCAAAGTTTTTGACGATAGTTGAATTGGATGAAGTAATGTTTACCAAATTTGAACTTTTATAACCTATTGGACGATCCTTTGTGTAATGCAGTTGCTGAATCACCAGATAGGTGGATATCATCAGGAAAATAGAAATAGCAAATTGCACGATGACCATTGCCTTTCTACTTCTTGATCCGCCTTTTCGGCTGTTTATTTTACCTTTAAGGGCAAGAATAGGATTAAATGCCGATAAAAATAACGCCGGGTACATACCTGCTAAAAGTCCTATAACGCCTATTCCTACTAGGGAGTAGCCATAGAAACGAATATCGGTAAAAGGGATATGCAGTGTCGTATGTGTAATCGTTTTGACCCAAGGCAAAAGCAATGTAGCGAATAGAACGGCTGCCAAAAATGCGCAGGCTACAGCGAGGATTGACTCAACAAGAAAGCCTGCAATAAGCTGTCGGCGATTGACGCCAACAGATTTTAAAACCCCGATTTCTTTTCCTCTTTTTAGGCTTCTCGCCGTACTCAGGTTAATAAAATTGATACTGGCCAATAAAATGATGAATACGCTTATCCAAACAAACATCCATACATATTGAATCTGTCCGCCTACATTCTTTCCATTCTTGAACGAATCATATAAATGCCATTTGGACATCGGATGTAACAGGATCTCAGGATTTATATCCGTCAGTTTTTTATTGATGATATTTGTTAGTTTATTTTCCAAAGCAGGAACAAAGGCATCATTGTCGATCTTGGCGAAAGTGCTGAAATAGCAGCTGGACCAGCTTTCTTCAATACCTTGGTCTTTTGCAAGATAATCGACAAACGGCAATACATAATCTAAGCCATAAAAAGTGTTGTTGTCAGGAATATCTTTATAAACACCTTGAACAGTATACTGTTCTTTGCCATTCAATTGAATTGTTTTCCCGATGATCTCTACCTTATCGAACAGTCGTTTTGCTAAGGATTCTGAAATTATGATGGTCGATGGATTGCTCGGTGTGGTACTATTTCCTTGTACAGATTCGAGAGAAAATAATTCGGCAAATTTTCCCATGGCGTAAAACCCCGGTGCATTAAGCTTCTTATCACCTACCTTAAGATTATTGCTTTCCATATTCGTGATCAGTGCTGCATCTTGCATTTCATTTTTGAAATCAGACGCGATCGTTTTGACCAAAGGAATAGGGGTGGAGCGATCAGTAGATTTCTCATCATTGAAAGTCCCGGTCATCATGACCTGATAAATATGTTGATAATTGCTGTAATGCTTATCAAAAGAAAATTGTTTCAGTACCCATAATGTACTTATCAGGGCAACAGTAAACCCCAATGCTAATCCCAAAATATTTATTGTTGTGTTTAAGGGACTGCGCTTCAAATTTCTCAGCGCTGTTTTTAGGAATAATCGAATCATTTTATGCTGTTGTTTTGGTTCTCAAATATAAACTATTCATCGTGCAAACTTTTTACAGGATTGGCGTATGCCGCTTTGATGGACTGGAAACTCACCGTAAATAATGCAATAGCAATGGTTATCCCCGCCGCATATAGAAATATGGTAAATGGGAGAGTCGTTCTGAAAGCAAAACCATCGAGCCAATTTGTGCTGAAATATACAGCGATTGGTACAGCGATGACATTGGCTAAAATGACTAAGAGTAAAAATTCCTTGTTTAATAATTGTATAATACCGAATACCGTTGCGCCAAGGACCTTTCTGATACCAATTTCTTTGGTCCTAACCTGTGCGGTGTAGGTGCATAGTCCTAAGAGTCCTAAGCAGGAGATGACGATGGCAATCAGGGCAAAAAAATTGAATAAGGAGCCTTGTTTCTGCTCATTCGTATATTGCTTTTGATAGCTTTCGTCCAGGAAGCTGTAATTCATCGGCATATCATCATAATAAATTTTCCAGATCTGTTGCAAGGAGTTTAATGCGGATTTTGTACCAGAAGTTGTTGTTTTAAGGTATAGCTGCCAGCAATCTTTTGGGCTATATTGAAAGACCATAGGCTCAATCTTTTGTCTGGCGCTCGCATAATTAAAGTCTTTTACAACCCCAATAATAGTTCCCGGAACTGTTCGAATGCGTAAACGTACGCCAATCGGATCTTTTAAACCCATTTCCCGCGCTGCCGATTCATTGATAATGAAATGGGTTGAATCTGCTATGGAGCCTGTGAAATTACGACCTTGCGTAAGTTTTATCTTAAAAAAGTCGAGCGCCGATTGATCGGAATATGTCATATTGAACCAAAGATTGGATTTGCTTGGCTTTCCTTCCCAATCGTTGTCCCCAGTTGAAGCACCACCATAAACCATGTCGCGGCCAAGACGGATAACATCATCAATATCCTTATTTTTTAGAAGTTCGGTTTTGACAGCATCAAAATGTTTGGACATTTTTGGCGCCATAGTAACGGAAATAATATGATCCTTTTCGTAGCCTAAATTTTGATGTTTTATAAAATCCAATTGACGGCCAATAACAATTGTTAAGGTGATAAGAATTATAGAAACAGTGAATTGCAGGACAACCAGTATTTTTCGTGCACTGGAATTTTTTATGGTAAATCGGCCCTTCAATACCTTAATTGGATCAAACTTCGATAAAAGCAGGGCAGGGTATACACTAGTAAGTACTAGTGTTCCCAAAAGCATAATCAGTACGCTTATCCATAACGTAGGATTAAAGAGCTGTAGCGAAATCTGCTTCCCTGAGAAATTATTAAATAGGGGGAGACCAATAAATACGAAGGCAAGTGCCAATGTTGATGCAATGACAAATAGTATGGTTGTTTCCAATATAAATTGGAAAAAAAGTTCCTTTCTACCTGCGCCGATAACTTTACGTATCCCCACTTCTTTGGCGCGCGACAACGACCGTGCAGTAGAAAGATTGATATAGTTAATACTTGCTATTACAAGAATCATAATCGCTACACCTATAAAAACTCGAACATTGTCAATTCCTGCATCACCCCCATCCATTTGGTAGAGATGCACCTTTGCGAGTGCTTGTGTAACGTAGGGGACAGGGGCATCCTCAGGTTTGTTCCTTTCGTGTATCGCCTGAAGCTTTTTTGAAACTGTAGCAAGATTTGCATCAGGCCTCAGCAGCAGATAGGTTTCGAATGAAAAATTGGACCAATCTTCATCCATGGAAGATAGAAAGGTCTTATTATCATAGGTCGTTTTATTTTTGATGTAGGCTTGCTCATTAAATCTCGAAATGGGAAGCAGAACCTGAAATTGAAAAGTAGAGTTTTCAGGATAATCAGCAATGACACCTGATACAACACAAAGGTCCTCGATACCTAATGTTACGGTTTTTCCAATTGGATTTTCATCACCGAAATACCGACGTGCCGTGCGCTGGGTGATTACAATGGAATTGTTGTCAGGGAAGGGTTGTTTTGAATTTCCCTGTAGTAGCGGAAAATCGAAAACCGTAAAATAACTGGGGTCTACAAACGCAAAATTCTTTTCGTTAAATCTCTTCTCTTTATGTTTAAGTGCAGCATCTCCAATTTTGAAAATACGTACTGCATCTTGGACTTCAGGAATTTCCTTTTTTGCAAAATTTCCTACGGGAGCAATGATGGATCCAAAGATTCGTTTTGATATCCCCGTTCCCCCTTCTATTCCAATTTTGTAAATGGAGCGCTGATGTTTATGGAATCGGTCAAAGGACAGCTCATCTTGTATCCATAGCAATAGGAATATCCCCACAACCATTCCTGCTGTTAATCCTAAAATATTAATGGCACTGTAGAATTTATTAGAAAAAATACTTCGCCATGCGGTTTTGATGAAGTTCTTTATCATTGTTATGGGGGTTTAAGTTCTTAATACATGTTATGAATACACATAAGCCTATCTCTTTTACTCGCTGATTTACTCATCCCTTAGACTATTGATCGGGTTTGCTTTTGCTGCAAAGACACTTTTGGTTGATAGTACAAGACTTGCAAAGGCAATCAACCCTACGGCTGACAGCCCAAAAATCCAGGGACTTATTGTGGTTCGGTAAACAAAGTCGTTCAGCCAGCTATGCATAAAATAATAAGCAATTGGAAAAGCTACCAGACAGGCTATTGCAACCAGTGATAGCAAATTCCGAAGCAGTAAAAATGTGATCTGGAAAACAGAAGCCCCCAATACTTTGCGAATTCCAATTTCCTTTGTGCGCTGATTTGCCGTAAATATGGCAAGTCCAAATAAGCCTAATCCAGCAATTAGCACAGAGAGTCCTACTGCCCAAGAAAGGAGCTTAGACAGCTGCTTCTCTTGCGTATAGAAGTTCTGGATGACCTCATCTACAAACCGTAGGTCCAATTCATCATCAGGGAACACCGATTTGTAGCTTGATGTTATTTTATCAATGGCGTTTTTCCAGTTTTCAGGATGCGATTGATCCAAGGCAATATGGAGTACATATCCTTCTTTACTGCCTGTATAAAGAACTGGTTTAACCCCTTGTCGCGCTGAAGACAAATCAAAATCCTCCATTACACCAACGATGATGTTCTGTCCATTTTCGAAGGTTTTACCAATGGCATCCTGCGGGTTTTTGATATGCAGTAGTTCAAGTCCTTTTCTATTGATCAACATTTCACTTGTTGAATCCAATAAACGGATATTTCTTCCCGCTAAAAGTGGAATCTGATAAACATCTAAATAGTTTTCATCACCAGAGCGGCTATCAAAAGTCAAGGATTCCTTGTCCGGCGATTGATCGTAAGAGATTGCGGTAGTCATCCAGCCGTTCATCGCGGGTGCAATGTTCCCGAAACTGATTGCCTTAATATCCGTTAGCTTTTTGAGCTCATTTTTAAGGACTACACCTTTTGCCGAATTTTGGAAAGCTCCCGGAATGTAGACATTAACAATAGCGTCCTTTTGAAAACCCATGTCTCGATGGGAGACGTAATTGATTTGCCGGACAACAACCAGTACACAAATTAGAAAAGCCTGAGCTAATACAAATTGGAAAATAGTCAGTGCTTTGCGTATCCATGCGCTTCGGGAAAGATTCGTGTTTTTTCCAAGCTGGTTTTTGAGCGCTAGCACCGGAGCATATCCTGTCAGTACCCAGGCAGGGTAAAATCCGGCTAGTAAGGTTACTAAGACCAATTGTCCAAATAGAAAGAAAACAATAACGGTTTTGTCCAGGCCTTCCATGCTTAGGTTTTTCGGAATAAATCCTTCAAAGACATGTAAGAACAATGGCAATAATAAGACCGCAAGTACTGTTGCGGTCAAAGTTATCAGAAAAGTTTCGATCAAAAACTGTTTGATCAATGTAGTTTTAGAACTACCCAACGTCTTACGAATGCCCACTTCTTTGGCTCTTTCAATAGACTGAGCCGTGGATAGATTGATAAAATTTACGGCCCCCAGGGCTAAGAGGAAGATTGCAAGTAAAATAAGGTTGCGTAGTGCTTCCGGATGGGGGGCGTCATAATTAAATCTTGTATCAAAATGTACATCCGCCAATGCTTGTAATTCAAGCTTATCGTTAATTTTCTCTCCTTCTTTGTATTTATATTTCTTCAGGAGATTCGCGATATTACGCTCTATTAAAAGAGGGTTACTTTGTGCTTTTGTTTTGATGAGCACCTGATGTGAATCCGATATGCTATTCCAAGCTTCCCATGTATACATGTTTTTTAAATTGTTATCCTGAGGGATCGTCGACTCAGCGATGAAGCTTTCAAAATTGAAATCCGAATTATGCTGCGGATTTTCAATTACACCGGCGACCTGAAGTGGGATACTATCTGCATAGATGATGGTTTTGCCAATCACATTTGCAGGCAGTTCTTTTCCATAAAACTTTTCTAATGTTTTCTCTGTAAGGATAATATTTCCGGATGAATTCAAAGCCTTAGCACTTCCAGCCAACCATTTTGAAGGGAAAATATCGAAATATTGACTGTTCGTGAATACCATCTTCTGTTCTTTCGGGAAAGTCTGGAATTTGTCTGTTGCCAGAGAAACTTTCAGCTTTTGGACATGGCTTCGATAAATCGGGGCTACGGCCTCCAAGTTGGGTAACTCTGCTTGCATGGTGCGTACCAACGGTACGTAGACGCCGGCATTTTTGAACTCTCCGTTATTGACAACACGATAGACCTGTTGTTGGTTGGGAACATGTTTGTCAAAACTGTAGTCGTATTGGATCATCAGGAAAATAACCAGCGTCGCGGTAATACCAATCGCAAGACTCGTGATATTGATAAACGTGATCAACTTATGTTTTTTAAAAAAACGATAGGCTGTTTTAAGTGAATTTACAATCATTGTTATTTCGTTTTTTGTTAATCCTCCAATTTGATATACTCGTGTCGCTATTCGTCCCGTAGGCTATTGACAGGATTTTGGATAGCCGCCTTGATCGATTGAAAACTAATGGTCAGTACTGCCGCAAATAGTGCAAGCCCAGCGCCTAAGATAAAAGGTGTTGCCGTAAGGTCGATGCGGTAGTAAAAATCTTCCAGCCATTTGCTACACGTCCACCAGGTCAATGGTGCGGCAATTAGGATGCTGATTAAAATGAGTTGTACGAAGTTCTTTGCTAATAAATGAAAGATACTTGGAATACTCGCACCCAAAACTTTACGGATACCGATCTCTTTGCTGCGTTGGAAAGCCGCAAGGGTAATCAGCCCAAAGAGACCCAAACAACCGATTAAAACAGCAACAATTGTACTCACGTTAATTAATTTGGCCAGATTTTGCTCTTTTTGATAAAGAGAAGCGATCGTTTCATCGTAGAATTTTATTTCTATCGGGAGTTCCGGAAAAAACTGTGTATATACTTTATTGATCGCTTGGATACTGGTTTTCCATTCTTTGCTGTTTCCCGATAGTTTTATATTGAAGGTATAAGCACCGCGACTAAAACTGCGCAAAGCCAAAGGTGTGATCTCTTTATAGAATTCCTGGGCATGGAAGTCTTTAATAACACCGACTATCGGAAACATACTGTCTTCCTGACCGATAGATTTTCCTATGGCATCTTGTGGGGATTTGAAACCAAAAGCTTTTACTGCAGATTCATTGATAATATAGGCATTGACAGTATCTGATTGTGGTAGGTTATTTCCCGCGATTAGCTTCATGTCATATACAGCTATATAATTCGGATCTGCATTTTTAAAGAAAATATCGGATGAAATTTTTTCTTTTAGTGTAGGGTCTTGTCGATGAAACCAAGATGATGAATAATTATTTGATAGGGGCTTGCTACCGATTGACGCTGCCGAAACACCTTTTATTTTTTGGATCTCATGTAGGAGTGTTTGTTTCTTACTTTGATCCAGTTTTTCCTCATAAAATTTGTTGATGAGCTTGGAAGGTAGATCGAAAGTAACAACAGCATCTTTGTCGAATCCCATATCTTTGTTGAGGGTATAGGAGAGTTGCTGGCCGATAATGAGTGCTGAAACCGTAAAGAATTGAGCAATAAAGAATTGGAATACAATCAACGTTTTCCGAAGGTTGATTTGTGTTTTTCCGATTTGAAACTGCTTGCCAGCCCGAAATAAATTGACAGGCTGTACCTTTTTAATTAACCAAGAAGGATATGCCGAGGAAATTAAAGTCGTTACGGTCAGTAAAACTGCGATAAACAGCATTGATGTCGTCGAACTTGTAAAATCCTTTACTTTCTCCGGAATCATTTCCTGAAAATAGAAAAAGGCCAGTTTCGTCAGAAAGACCGAACAAACAAGTGCAATGGCAATGGTTAAAAGCGATTCAAAAATAATTTGGCTAACCAATTTTCCCTGACTACTTCCCAATGTTTTACGGACACCAATATCTTTACTCCGCGCTGGGATTTGTGCCGTACTAAGATTGATATAGTTGATACAGGCCAAAAGCATCAGAAAGGCAGCTACGGCAATTAATCCATATATAACGGTTTTGCTTGTTCTTTCGGCGTACCATTCTTTTATGTGGACTGCAAAATGGGAATCTTTTAGTGGCATGACCACGACCTTACGGTTGTAGTCAAACTTAGGTTTTTTTTCCTGGCTGAATTCCTGCCATTTTTTTTGTCCGATTTTATTGATAGTTGCCTGGATTGGAAGGTCTTTTACACCATCTTTTAATCGGATATAAAGTCTGTCAGTACCATTGGTATTCGTCCAGACATTCAGTGGGTAGACTTCTTCTTTAAGCAAGACGAATTCTGTGCCATTGAACTCCGTGTTGAAGCCAAGGTTATCAACAATGCCAGTTACTGTTTTGGGTATACTGTCGTTATAAAAGATGGTTTTGCCGATTAAGCCCTGTACAGCCTGGTTTGGGAAATAAATGGCAGCCCTTTTTTTTGTCAATACGATGTCGTTGGCAGTTGAAAATGCTTTCTCAGGTGAACCTGCTAACCATTTGTAGCCAACGAGCTTGAAGTAGTCGCTGGTAGTCTCCGTCACATTGCCTTCAGCCTCATCAAAGTCCTCGACAAGTTTTTGATTTTTTTGTCCCTTGTTGATTGTGACAGATTCCATTTGATAATTTCTGAATGCTGGAGCGACCAGTTCCACGCCCGGAATTTCTTTTCGGATGGCCTGATAAAATGGCTTGGCCAATCCCCCATTGTAATTATCCTTGCCATCATTTTTAAACTGAGAAATGATCCGATAGGTTCGATCAAGCTGAGGAACTCCAGCTTCAAAACTATACTCATAATTGACAATCTTAAATATGACCCAACATGACGTAATACCGATGGCTAGTCCAATAATATTTAATAGGGAGAATAGTTTATTCTTCCAAAGTTGTCGAATTGCCGATTTTAATAGGAGGTTGTTCATAGCTGGAATATCGTGATGGGATTAAATTATATTGTTATTCGTCTCTTAAACTATCTACAGGATTTGCCTTGGCAGCCTTGAGTGTTTGAAAACTCACCGTTACTAATGCGATAATGATTGTAGCAAAACCAGCAAAGACAAACATCCACCATTGTGGTTCAATGTGATACGCAAAGTTATCAAGCCATTTTCTCATCGCCATCCAAGATAGCGGTGTCGCGATGAGGAGAGCTACAGCCAATAACTTGATGAAGTCGGAAGAGAGTAGGAGGATTAAATTATAGATGGATGCACCGAGAACTTTCCGTACGCCGATTTCTTTGGTACGCTGTTGGGCTGTATATGTAACAAGTCCCAATAAACCTAAACAGGCAATAAAAAGTGCCAGTCCGGAGAAGGCTGTGAAAAGTCTTCTAAAATTAAAATCCGCTTCATATTGACGATTGAAATTGTCGTCAAGAAAGCTATATAAAAATGGACGGTTTGGTACAAGTTCATTCCACAGCTTGCCGATTCTGGCAACGGTCTCAGGCTGGTTTACATGTTGGATATTTAAGGTTAAATAGCGGCTGCTGCTTGGTTCAAGTCGCAAAGCTAAAGGCTCAATCTTACGGTGTAAAGAAAGGTAATTGAAATCTTTCACTACACCGATAACCGTTCCTTCTCTTCCCCATTGACGAAATTGCTTGCCAATAATATCTTGTGGATTTGAATAGCCCCATTGTTTTGCAGCAGATTCATTGATAACAAGTGAATGGGCCGTATCCGCTGGGAAATCCCTGGAATAGGCACGCCCAGCGGCCATTTGCAGACCAATATTAGGAATAAAGTCAACATCGACTTCATATAAGAAAGGAGCAAATTGACTCATCGTTCCGTTTGCTGACATGATTTCTGTTCCTGCATTTGGAAAAAATGTTCCCGGTACCGTACGTGATGCCGTGACAGACAATACATCTTTATCTTTTGCTAGTGTAGATTTTATCGCTTCCAGGTTATTGTTTACCTTATCATCGAAATTATAATCTATCACAAGCCGTTGATCTTTTTGAAATCCAAGATCTCGGTGCTGTAATTGATCTAGTTGAGAAAAGACGACGACTGTACCTGCAATGAGCGCAATAGAAAGGCAAAATTGGAAAACAACTAATACGCGACGTAATAATGTACCCCCTTTGCTGTTGCTATAACTTCCTTTAAGTACTGCAATCGGTTTGAAATTTGCTAGAATCAACGCGGGATAGCTGGCAGCAAGAAGTCCCGTAAAAATGGTGGTGAATAGGAATATTGCCCAGGTCGTCCCATTTTTCAGGGACGAATAATTGAGGTGTTTGCCCGAGAATGCTTCCAAAAAGGGGAGAAAGGCCATAACGAGCAGTATCGCCAAAATACTACTGACGAATACAAGAACCAATGATTCAGACATAAACTGAAAGATCAGATTGCTTTTGCTTGCTCCTATGGTTTTTCGTACGCCGACTTCCTTTGCTCTTTCCATTGACCTTGATGTAGCCAGATTCATAAAGTTCACACAGGCGATCAGTAAGATGAATCCGCCAATAATGCTGAATATGTATAAATTCTGATAGCTTCCATTGGTACCGGGTTGACGATCCGCAGACGAGTGCATGTAAGCTTGCAGAAGTGGCTCGATATGGAAATTGTATTTTGCATTTGGGTTTTCATTTGTTGGGAGTTGCCGCTTGAGAAACTTCGGTATTTTCTGGTCGAACTTTACAGGATCAAAGTCTTTTGAAGCGAGAAAGTACGTGTAGAAGTCTACATAATCCCAGCCTTCTTTATTAAATACGTCCGGCCGTGCTTTTCGGAATGTACTCATCGAGAGCAATGCATCGAACGTAAAGTGTGAATTAGGGGGGACATCGGCCATTACTGCCGTTACAGTATATAGACCTGCATCGGCACGACCAGCAGCTAAACCTCCCTCAAGCGTCTTGCCAATGGGATTTTGATCTCCGAAATATTTCTTAGCGGTACTTTCTGTTAATACGACAGAATAGGCATTCTTTAAGGCTGTATGCGGGTCGCCGGCTAAAACCTTCCAACTAAAGACATCAAATGCAGTAGAGTCCATGAAAAATACATTTTCCTCCTGGAATCTTTTATCGCCTTGTTTGAGCAGGATAGACGTTTGCCCTGAAAATTGAACGACCTTTTCGATTTCAGGAAAATCGGCTTTGATGGCTTCACCGATTGGACCATTGCCCCAGATTTGATGCTGTTCTGTGCTGCTTACATCTTTATAGTCATGGACGATGCGGTAAATTCGATCTTTATTCACATGATATTTGTCGTATGACAATTCATTTTGCACATAAATTGCTATCAATAGGCAACAGGCTAATCCTATTGCCAAGCCAATTATGTTTATGGTTGAATACCCTTTATTTTTGGAGATATTGCGCCAGGCTATTTTTATATAGTTCTTGATCATCGCTTTATTCTTTAGTTTTAGTGTATCAATATGTTTAATCCACTTTTACTGTATTTTTCTTATTATTCGTCTCTTAAACTATCTACGGGATTGGATAAAGCTGCCCGAACAGCCTGATAGCTGACGGTGAAAATGGCGATCAGCAAGGCCAAGATACCACCGAAGACAAATGTTTGCACCTCTAGATCTGTTTTATAGGCAAAATTGCTTAACCATTGTTTCATCAGGTAAACTGCAATAGGGCAGGCAATCAGAATGGAAATGGAGACGAGTATCACGAAATTTTTCCCCAATAGACGGACGACTCCAAAGGTGCTAGCGCCAAGAACTTTACGGATACCGATTTCCTTTACACGCATTTGCGCTTCGTGAGTTGCCAACGCAAACAGACCTAAAGCAGATATAAAAATGGCGATGCCAGCGAAAATATTGAACAACAAACCTGTGCGCTGCTCGGATTTATATAGACTATCAAATTGCTGATCAATGAAAGTATATTTGAAAGGGGCGTCTGATGGATAGCGGTTATAGATCTTTTCTAAAACTTTAATGGCCTCAGGGGCTTTTGTCGTACTCGTTTTAACATAAAGTGTGCCCGATCCCCAGCGCGTCCAGAAGACCATTGGGCCTATTTTATCTTTGATGGATTTGAAGTGGAAGTCTTTCACAACACCGATAATTTGTCCAGGGAAATCGTGGAAACTCATATTGGATCCCACGTACGGCGGTTTTAATCCCATCTGTTTCGCCAAAGTCTCGTTGATGATATAGCCGGACGAATCAACCGGCATTCCGCTAAAGTTTTTTCCTTCGAGGAATTGCATGTTCATCAAAGGAATAAAATCCTTATCGATGGTCGCTTGAGCAACAATGAGTTTGTTGTCTTTGGACTTGCCGGGCCAATCGATATCGCCCGTGGCATTTCCAAAATCGGTCATGTTGTATAAACTTGATAGGGAAACCCCTTGTATCGCCTCATTGCTTTTTAGTTCAGCACGTATCGCGTCCATATGTTTGTAAGCCTCCTCAGGAAGACCAAGTGTTAATACATGATCTCTATCATACCCCAAATTGATCTTTTGGATAAAGTCCAATTGCTTTTTAATAATCAGCGTACATACAATTAGCGTTACGGAGAGTGTAAACTGGAAAACCACCAATATTTTACGCATGGTATTCGAGGAAACACCTTTTATTGATTTTCCTTTTAACGAATGAATGGGATTGAACGAGGAAAGCTGTATCGCAGGATATATACTGGACAGTCCCAATGTGCCTATAATTGCTGCCCCAATATACAGCCATATCGTCGTGTTATGGAAATTTAGACTGATTGATTTTTGTGCGATCTGATTATATCCGGTATGAAGGATCACGATAAGGATGAAAGCGATCAGTAGTGAACAAAGAAATACAACAACAGTTTCGGTGATAAATTGTAGGAATAAATGGAGACGGTTGGCGCCGATTATTTTACGGATACCAACATCTTTCGCCCGATCCAATGCTCTTGCAGTACTTAGATTGACATAATTTACCGCACCGATCACTAGGAGCAATATCGCAATGATCCCAAAAATCTGAACCATGCGAAGTGTCGATTTATTTCCGTCAGGAGCGATTAAATGCATGGTTTTGAGTGGATCTAAAACAAATATAGTCGAGTTTTCACCGTCGCGGGCTTTGGTATAAGTGTCTGTGACCGATTTTCCGATAAGTGCTGCAGAAGCATGAGGTTTGACTTTAATATACGTTGAAAAACTATAGTTGCCCATATCTTCATCTATTGTTTTCCATTTACCGTTGCCGCCCCAGTTTGTAAACCGCTGTGCATGATACCCCAGTGGGATAACGACATCGAATTGCATGGAGGAGTTTTGTGGAACATCGTTTAGGATACCTGCTACGGTGAAGAGATCTTTCTGATAACGGAAAGTTTTTCCAATGGCTTTTTGCGTACTAAAAAGTTTTTCAGCAGTTGATGGGGTGATAAGTGCCTGTTTATAATTTTCCTGAAAACCTGCAAGCGAGCCCTCTTTCAAGGGGAAATGAAACATCTTGAAAAAATTACCATCTACATAATAGATGTTCATATCAGTTACCGGACGTTTCAGTTTGTCATTGACCAACGTGGTATTGTAATCCTGTGAAACACGCGTTGCGTAATCTACCTCCGGTACATTTTGTGCATAGTTTCCTATAGGCCCGGGAGATGTCCCCCATATCGAACCGTTGTGCTCGGGATCCAAATGAGAATTGACTTTGTAAATCTGTTCAAAATCTGGGTGGAATTTATCAAAGCTCTTTTCGTCCTGTACCCAGAAAATAATTAATATGGAGGCAGTAAGGCTGACCGACAGACCTAATATATTGATCGCGGTATAGAATTTCCGTTTCCTTAATTCTCTAATTGCGGTTATTAAATAGTTCTTTATCATGGTGATAGGCTTTCTTTGATTAACTTTGTTTTTTTGTCACTCCTTGTGGCGCTTTATTCAAAACAAGGATTGTGATGGGATCATGACTGATTCCCATCATTCTCCTTGATCACTATTGAGCTTATTTACTATTTTATTCATCTCTTAAACTATTTACTGGGTTTGCACGCGCTGCTTTTATGGATTGGTAGCTCATTGTAAAAAATGCAATGAGTAGGGTTGCTACAGCTGGAATGATAAACATCCACCAGGATAGATCTATCTTATAAGCAAAATCATCCAACCATTTGTGCATCGTCCACCAAGCAATTGGGGTAGCGATCAAAATAGAAATGAGTATAAGTTTGATATAATCTTTTGATAATAATCCAATAATCCCCAGTACCGTACTTCCCAACACTTTTCGAATACCAATTTCTTTTGTACGCTGTACCGTCGTGATGGTAACCAGTCCGATCAATCCCAGGCAGCTGATGAGAATTGTCGTTGATGTAAATAGATTGATGATCTTCGAGAATTTTAGATCACTGCTATAGAGTTCTTTGATTTGCTGATCATAGAAATCATATTTGAATGGCGCTTTTGGATAATATTTTTGCCACTCTTTTTCAATCTGCTTTAATGTTTCGGGCCAGGTAGCTGAATTATTATTGAGTTTGACACTTAGTCTGTTTAATTCCCATTTTTTAACGGAACTTAGCATAACGACAGGCTGAATGGCTGCATGGAGATTTTTTGTGTGAAAATTGTCGGTTACCCCCACAATCTGGCGCTGTTTGTCGGTATACGTAACAAAGCTCCCTACAGCGTTTTCAGCAGATTTAAAACCTAATTTTTGAACGCTGGCTAAGTTTAACACGATGCCTGTGCTCGTATCGGCCAATTGCAGCGGGCGGCCAGCAAGCATTTTAAAATTATAGAGCTTAAAGTTATCTTGGTCGACAAATTTCATTTGTACATCGGCTTGTAACTGTCCCGTATCACTTTTGGCAAACAAGGCATTTCCCCAATGGTCGTTACTCATGGGCAGATGCCCCAAGGAAGCCTGCTCAACACCTGCGATGTGCTTAATCGCTTGTTTGAAAACAAAAGGATCAACATTACTGTCCTGATAGCTTTTACTCGGAAAACGTAGGGTAATGATCGCATCCTTATCAAAGCCGTAGTTATTCTGTAGTGCATGTTTCAATTGTAGACCAATGATGCAAGTTGAAATAACAAATAGCTGGGCAATCAAAAATTGAAAAACAATGAGCATTTTTCGAAAAGAAAGATTGCCAAATTTGAGCGTTTGCGCATTCGAGATTTTAATGACTTCAACAATCTTGACTTTGTTTGTCAATAAAATCGGATAACCTGAGGAAATTAAAGTAATCGTAATTGTAAGTGTTGCTAAAAATAGCGATACACCCCAGGGATCTGGATATAGCTTGAGCTGATCGGGAATATATGCGGCTAAAACTGTTTGAATGAGAATAAGTAAAGGCCAAGATAAAAGCACCGAAAAAGCCGTAATGCAAAATGTTTCTAGCAGAAAGGATTTTGTAATTCTTTTCTGGCTTTCTCCCAATGTCTTTCTGATACCAATTTCCTTGGCGCGTTGTGGGATTTGGGCTGTAGCGAGATTGATGTAATTGACACAGGCGAGTAAGAGCAAAAATATACCTATGCCGATAAGACCGTACATTATTTTCTGATCAACATTATTTTGCGCATAAGAAGTAAAATGTAAGTCTTTTAAAGGAACTGTATTTACATGCATTTTAAATCCAAACTTGTCAAATTCAGCATGTGTCATCTCATACGCCTTTTTGTCGGCTGTCTTTATGAGGTTAGGAAGGGAAGCCGATGATTTTACCTTAATAAAGAGCTGCCAATTGGAATTTGAATTGTTCCAGTTTGTGCTATTCCATTCCTGTTCTGGAATCCGGATAAATTCTTTACCCAAAAAGCTGCTTGGATGAGCTAGATCTTTTACAATACCGGCGACATTGTATAATGTACTATCATAGGATAAGGTCTGTCCTATGATTTGGTCTATTGACGTGTTTGGGAAATACAATTTAGCCCGCGATTCTGTCAGGATGACTTCATGGCTATTTTTTAGTATATTCCTTTGGTCGCCAGCTAACCAAACATAAGGTGTCATTTTGAAATAGTCTCCCGTGGTACCGATGATTTCGGGCTGATCTTCAAACTCTATTTTCTGCGCTCCGCGATTATTACTGACACGCTCGAAGTATTGTTTAAAGATGGGTACTGTCAGTTCAACATTGACAAAGTTTTCCTTGATATATGCCGGTAATGGTGCGGGAACACCATCGAAATGATCTAATTTATCCTTTTCCTCATAGGAGGTATGGACCTTGTAAATCTGCTCACTTTCCGGATGATGCTGGTCAAAACTAAATTCATAATTGACGATACGGAAAATTAGCCAACAGGCACTTATTCCGATGGCAAGCCCAAATACATTTAAAAATGTGAAAAGACGGTTGCGCCATAATTGTCTGAAAATTAATTTAATCGTGCTCATCATCTATAGGTTATTAGGATTAATATCTTGGTTATATATGAGTTGTCTTATACCGAAGTTGTTTCCATAATCACTTGTCCGTCTAGCATGCGGATTACACGGTCAGAGAATTTTGCATCGTGCTCACTGTGTGTTACCATGACGATGGTTGTGCCGGCCTCGTTCAATTCAGTCAGGAGTTGCATAACTTCGTTGCCGTTATTGGAATCGAGGTTACCCGTAGGCTCATCGGCAAGGATCAGTTTGGGATTATTGACAACCGCACGAGCGACAGCCACACGTTGCTGTTGACCTCCGGAAAGCTGTTGTGGGAAGTGATTGCGACGGTGCATGATCTGCACTTTTTCCAAAACTTCTTCTACACGTTTTTTGCGTTCTGCTGCTGGAACATTGGTATAAACCAGTGGAAGTTCCACGTTTTCAAATACGGTCAGCTCATCGATCAAATTGAAGCTCTGGAACACAAAACCAATGTTATGTTTGCGAAGATCTGAGCGACCGCGTTCTTTGAATTTGGCAACTTCAATCTCGTTGAATAGATAGCTTCCTTCATCCAAATCATCCAATAGACCAATGATATTGAGTAAAGTCGATTTCCCACAGCCCGAAGGCCCCATTACAGCAACAAACTCTCCCTCTTTGACATGGATATTGAGGTTGTTTAATGCGACGGTTTCAACTTCTTCTGTGCGGTAATACTTTTGAAGATTTGTGATTTTGATCATATTTTTTGTGCTCATGGTTTTTATGTTTTGTATCCTTGGCGAAATTGCTTTGGACAGTTACTATTTCTGTTATTAAATTCTTTTTTAGTGTTTATTGATCTCTTAAAGTCTTTGTCGGATTGGCTATCGCTGCTTTAAATGCCTGTGAACTGATGGTCAATAGGGCAATGATAATAGCTGTCAGACCACTGATGATAAAAATGGTCCAGGAAATATCGATATGATGTGCATAATTAGTTAGCCATTTGCTCATGATCATCCATGCAATAGGAAAGGCAATGATACATGATATTGCTACAAGAATGACAAATTCACGGTTGAGCATTTGGATAAGTCCCGAAACAGAGGCGCCCAAGACTTTACGAATGCTGATCTCTTTTGCGCGTTGCTCTGTTGCAAAGGCGGCTAAACCAAATAGACCTAAGCAGGATATAATGATAGACATCAGTGCAAATACACTGGATAGTTGCTGTACAAAAAGCTCCGCTTTAAACTTATTATTGAAACTGTCATCTAAAAATTTATAGTCAAAAGGGAAGCCTGGGTTATTTTTGACGATGACCTTCTCGATTTGTTGAATGGCATCTGGTAAATCTACTCCAGCCTTTGTCTTAATGGTCATGATCCCATTATCTCTATTCATTGGTAGAAACAGCATCGGCTCAGGATCGGCATACACATTGTTATAAACGAAGTTCTTGACGACACCGGCGATAGTAAACTTTTCCTCACCGTAGCTGATGATGTTACCGGCCACAAGGCCATCTTTTTTGATCAGTTTTGCAAATGCTTCGTTGATGACAACCGATGTGCTGTCGCCCACAAAATTTTGATGAAAGTTTCTACCATCAAAAAGCTTTAAGTCTAAAGCTGGAATAAGGCCCTCATCAGAACGTAACATACCAATCAAAATACTGGCATTTGGATCTTTTCCATCCCAGCTAAAACCGGACGTATTGGAGTTGATATTGAGGATACTCATGTCACTGACACCGACTTCTTGAACAACCCCTGTTGCCAATAATTGATTTTTAATGAGCGGCAGATGTTTGGCCATATCGCCTTGTAGCGCTGTAGTCAACACCTGACTCTTATCAAAACCGAGATCTCTGTTCTTGTTGTGCTGAATCTGTTGGTAGATGATAATGGTACAGATAATTAACACAACTGAGGCTGTATATTGCAGGATGACCAACCCTTTACGGACGAGACTTCCACTACCGGCCTTCTGTTTCGCCCCTTTGATCGTTGAAAGCGGCTTGAATGCCGAAAGGAAAAATGCGGGATAGCTACCTGCAAATAATCCACATGCTAATGTTATTGTCGTTAAAAATAGCAGGTGTGAGGGGGCTAAAAGATTAACCTGAAGATCCTGGCCTATCATGGTGTTGAACGGCCTGATGAAGATATAGATTAGTAATATAGCAACAAGAGAGGAAATAATTGCCAAAACAAGGGATTCTCCCAAGAATTGCACAATGAGCGATTTGCGACTTGCACCAACCACTTTGCGCATCCCAACTTCTTTTGCTCTTTTTTCAGATCTTGCAGTTGCAAGATTCATGAAATTGATACAGGCGATCAGTAAGACAACCCATGCAATGAAGGTAAATAAACGGATATTTTTAATGCCACCTTCTTTTTCAATACCACTGTTATCAAACTGATTGTAGGTAATCCAACGTTCCATTGGATAGAGGAAATTCTGTGAAAAAGTGACTTCACCATTGGTCTTGTGTTTGACGAAATCCATCATCTGCTTGTTAATCTGATCGACGTTGGCATTATCTTCGACCTGAACTAGGGTTTGAACACTATTGTTCCCCCAATTTTTTAGAAAATCCTGACCTGCTTCAAATTTTTTGAAAGGGATGAGCCATTGAAAATCATAGCTGCTATTTTTGGGGAGGTCCTTGATTACCCCCGCAATAATAAATGGCTCACTATTGTTTGTTTTGACGGTTTTTCCCAAGGCAGGACGGTTGCCAAATAATTTCTTCGCTGCAGTTTCTGATAATACAATGTTATTGACCTGATCAAAGGCAGTCTTTCGATCCCCTTCAAGAAATGCAAGGGATAGCACATCAGCGATGCTTCCATCGGCATATACACCATTTTGAAATATATTATTGTCTCCGACGGAAAACAGCATTGGCGAATTCCAGCTTATGCGTACTGCATGCTTGATGCCTGGGATTTCTTTCGCTATGCTTTGGGCAAAGGGTCCTGGGGTAGATTCAAATACATAGGTGGCTCCATCGTATGTCTGTTTTGATTTGACAATGTAGATATCCTTTTTGTTGGCGAAATTATCGTTGAAGCTCAACTGATTTTCAACCCATAAAAAAATCAACGATGCCGCAGCAATCCCGACCGCCAGTCCAAAAATATTTAGAAAGCTGTAACCTTTGGTTTTCCAAAGGTTGCGAAGTGCGGTTTTAATAAAGTTTTTAATCATAATTATGGTCGTATGATAAAAGCGGTTATCGACAGACCTGATGTTCTCGATAACCGCTATATGATGTTACTTTTTAATATTCAGTTCTTGAACCTTGTCATACGTCTCGTAGCTCGATACAATAACTTTATCTCCCGGTTGTAGACCTTTGATGACCTCATAATATTCCGGATTCTGTCTTCCTAGTTGGATATCCACACGATACGCTGTGCTTCCATTTTTATCCAATTTGAAGATCCAGTTACCACCGGTCTGTTGATAGAATCCTCCTTTTGCCAGTAATAATGCTTTTGTCTCGTCACTTAACGCTAAACGTATCTGCAAAGTTTGTCCACGACGGATCCCTTTTGGAACATCATTGATAAATTCCATGTCAACCTGGAAGCGTCCATTGGTAACTTGTGTATAGACTTTCTTGATACGGAGTTTGTAGGTTTTTTCACCGATAGAAAATTCACCTTGTAGATCTGGGAAAATACGGTTGATATAATGTTCGTCAATATCAGCACGCACTTTGAATCCTGTCAAAACGTCGATTTGTCCCAACCGTTCCCCGGCATTTTTGTTTTGTCCGATTTCTGCATCGAAAGCTGTCAATTGTCCGTCAACAGGCGCTCTAACGATCAGATCACCAATTTTTCTTTTCATCAGTTCCAATGCACTCTGTGTACGTTGATAAGTTTGCTTATCCTGATTAGTTTTTTGCGCATTGGAGATTTCGTCCTGTTTTAGGATCTGTTTGGTCAAGTTGACCCGCTCTTTTTGATAGTTGTATTCGTTCTTTGATTTTTCGAACTCTTGTGTGCCAATGGCTTTTTCAGCGAGTAATTTTCTATTTAAGGTATAGATACGTTCAGCTTCTCTATAGGCTTGTTCCACATCAGCCATTTGATTGCGATTGTTAATCGATGCTTGTTGTGCATTGGTCTGCGCTATTTGGGACTGTGTCAATAGATTCAGCACTTGTGTTTCTTGTTGTACCAAGGTAAGCTCCTGATCGGTATTGGAAAGACGCATGATTGCATCCCCTTTTTTTAAGATAGCGCCATCTTCTACAAACTTTTCTTCTACGCGTCCACCAACAGAAGCATCGAGGTATATGCTGCTAATAGGAAGCACAGTACCATTTATAGGGATAAATTCCTGAAAGTTTCCATTTTTTATTTCGACAATAGAGATGCGGTCAGCTTCAACATTCAGTTTGCTTTTGCCGGAGGTAAAATAGAAACTGGCGCTGATCAATCCAACTAAGCCAGCAACCCCCACAATAGTCATGATACGTTTGCTATTCCACTTCTTCTTTTCTAAAGGTCTGTCCATAATTTAATATCAATTTTGTATATAACTATGAAAGCTGTGCCAAGAATGTAAATTATTGATTGATAGGTTCTTGTTTTGTTTAGTTTTAAGCTTGGTGTTCGATAGCGGACACTTCTTGTACGAAGGCGTACAACTGGAAGTTTTTTGCTGTTTAGAGCGTCAACTGAAGCGCTTTTGGCAGATATAATCTGGCTGCGGTGATGCACATTAATTCCGATGGAGCAGGGGTTACTCTGTTGGTGTAAATTAGGGAAGGGGGTAGGTAGCTATATTGGTCGATCGGTTATAACGGTTGGTAAAAGTGGTCTGTTAAAATTAAGGATTTAACTATATTACTTTCGTTATTTACTCAACCCTTGTTCGGTGCTTAGTCGGTGCTTAGTCGGAGCTTGTTCGGTACTTCTTCGGTGCTTCTTCGGTTGTGACCGAAAAAAGTCCGAACAAGCTCCGACTGATATCCATTGAATGGAAGAATAACTATCGAACTTGATTTGAATTATTCTGCTATTTATACAGTTTGTCTTTGCTATTGTCCAACTACGCACACCGACTGTTCATTAATGAACATTTTTGAAAATATGTTTTTTGTATCTATTTGATAGTTAGTGTTTTTGTTGTTTGGCATGGCGATGGTCAGCAAGAAAATAAAAAATGGATATGAAGAGAGTCTATATATATAGTACATTATGCTTTTTATTGAGTTATGCCAAGGCAGGGGCGCAACAGACGGAGCAGCGACTAACGGAAAGAGTGGCTGGGACAGCAACAATTGCAGCGGTCGACGATAAACAAATTACCAAGCGGAGCTTAGCTGAGTGTATTCAGTTGGCAATAAAGGCCAATCCAACCTTATTGCAGAATGAACTCGATGTGAGGCGTGCGGAGGTGAATTTAGCACAGGCTAAAGCGAATAGACTTCCCGATGTTGATGCAAGCCTACAACATAGCCTAACATCAGGAAGATCTCAGGATAATTCGACCCTTCAATATATTTCATCCAACAACTCAACAGGGAATTTTTCTTTGGGCGCAAGTCTTCCAATATTTAAAGGGTTCCGTTTATTTCACGATATCCGGATGCGTGCTGATGCAAAGACTGCCGGTAAATTGACTTTTGATACGCAGATTAATGCGTTAAAACTGGACGTTATTACCGCTTATATCCAAAGCTTAACTGCTCAGGATATATTGCGGCAATCAGAAATGCAGACTGAAGTAACCCGAGAACAGGTCAGACGTGCGGAGAGTATGCATAAGGAAGGTGCAATTAATCCTGGGGATTACTTTGATCTGAAAGGACAACTGGCAAATGATGTCAACACGATTGAAAATAATCGTCAGTTACTATACAGTAGCCGCGTGAAGCTTGCTGCCTTACTAAATATGGATGAAAATCAATTGGGCGAATTGGATAACCTCGGAATAAAAGAAAGCGGGCAACGACTGGATGCGAAACAGCTCTATGAAATGGCCGTTGATCAATTGCCCGATATACAGGCGCTGGATTATCGGATCAAAGTGGCGGAGCGGGATATTAAGATTGCAAAATCATACTATTATCCGTCATTGAGTCTGAGCGCTGGTTTAGGGTCAAATTATTCTAAATTGGGGATTCAGGGAACGTATTGGTCACAAATGCGTAATAACGTAGGAAAGTATATTTCTCTCAATCTTTCTGTTCCGATTTTTAATCATTTGCAAGTTTATAACAACGTCCGCTTGGCAAAATTAGATCTGCAGACGGCTAGATTTCAAAAAGAGATCCAACAAAATGTTTTGCGGTCGGCGACGTCCAATGCGGTTTTTAACTTGCAGAATGCAAGTAACATGATTACACAATTACGTAGTCAAAATGAAAACTACGCGGAATCTTTTCGTATTGCCAAGGTAGTTTTCGAATTGGGAAACAGTAATTCAGTGATTTTTTTGACCGCAAAAAATAAATTCGATAACAGCCAGATTCAATTGGTCGTCAAACAGTATGAATGGCTGCTGCAAAAATATATCAATGATTATTACGCAGGCTCGTTGAATTTATAGTTATCTTAGTATCTTCAATGAAGTCAGGAAGTATGAAAAAAGCATCTATTTTAGTCGTTGATGATGACCAGGACTTATTAACTGCGGCAAGAATCTTGCTTAAACCTAAAGTTAGTCATATTCAAGTTGAACCCAATCCGGAGAATCTAATAGCACATCTGGAGAAGACACCTTATGATCTGGTGCTTTTAGATATGAATTTTAAAAGTACGATTAATACCGGTAATGAGGGATTATATTGGTTATCCCGGATCAAAGAAAAGTTTCCACAGGTACATGTCATTATGATTACCGCTTATGGAGCTGTTGATCTCGCTGTAAAATCGCTGAAACAGGGAGCGTCAGATTTTGTCGTGAAACCTTGGGAAAATGAGCAATTATTGGCAACGATCGAAAGCGCGCTTGCTGAATCAAAAAATAAAGAAAAGAAAAGTAAAAGTTCCTTACTCAGTAGTGGGAGCAGTCCTGATTTGATTGGTAATTCCATTGTTATGGACGAACTGCAATATAAATTGGAGAAAATTGCCCCTACAGATGCGAATATATTAATATTAGGTGAAAATGGGACCGGGAAAGACCTGATTGCTCAAGCCATTCAGCGAAGATCCTTACGTTCAGATCGGACTTATGTAAAGGTTGACGTCGGGGCGCTGACAGAAACGTTATTTGAAAGTGAGCTTTTCGGTTATAAGAAGGGCGCATTTACAGATGCACGTGAAGACCGCCAAGGTCGATTCGAAGCTGCAAATGGGGGAACATTGTTCCTCGATGAAATTGGTAATATCTCTTTGCAGCAACAAGCCAAACTGTTAACCGTACTGCAGAATAGACAGGTTACACCGTTGGGTTCCTATCAACCAATATCGGTGGATATACGCTTGATCTCAGCAACCAATGTGCCATTGAAACAGCTTGCAGATGAAAGCCGTTTTCGAAAAGACTTAATTTATCGGATCAATACCGTTGAAATTCAGGTACCGCCCTTACGTGAACGAGGAGAGGATATCAAGCTATTGGCTGATCATTTTCTCGATATTTATTCGAAGAAATACAATAAGCGGATTGAAGGCTTTGAACCGGATGCGGTAAAAAAAATGTGCGCATATCATTTTCCCGGCAACGTCCGAGAACTCCAATACAGCATCGAGCGTGCTGTTATTATGGCTGATCAGCTCAGTATAGCTGGAAATGATCTTTTTTTCTCGCCAATAGAACAACAAATAGATAACCGCGTTGTCGAATCCAGTCCCAGCAGTCAAAATCTGGAAGAATTGGAACGTAAAGCAATCAAATCGGCGATTGAACGTTATAACGGAAATATCAGTAAAGCTGCAAAAGAATTAGGGCTTACCAGGGCGGCACTTTATAGACGTTTGGAGAAATATGATATTTAGTCGATGAGGCACGGAAAAATCTTAAATGCAATCAAGGTTATCTTACTGCTGGTAGCAGCACTTGTGAGCGCTTATTTGCTACTTAAAAGAGAATATGTACAGGCGGCTTTGATCTTTTGTATGATGCTATACCTGGGTTTTAACCTATATGCACAGTATAATTTTTTGGCCAGGCAGCTGATTGAGTTTTCCGAAGCGGTCAAATACCGCGACTTTACCAGACGCTTCTTGGTGAAAAATACAAAGTCAGTGGAAGGGCAGCTTTTTATGGCCTTTAATCAGATCAACGAGACTTATAAGGAGATCAGCATTAAGCAGGAGATTCAGCACCAATACCTGGATCGTGTGATCAATATGCTGAATTCGGCGATTATCTTTTATGAGATGGATAGTGGTAAGGTCATGTGGGTAAATGAAGCTTTCAAACAGCTATTTCATTTGCCACACCTTGGAAATATCACGGGATTGAAGAAAAAAAACAATGATCTTTATGAAAAAACCATGTTGCTTGAAAATGGACAGCAGCAGATGGAGTCCGTTCAGTCAAGTAAAGGAAAAATAAAATTATTGATTCAGAGCTCAAGCTTTGAGACACAGGACGCTTTGTTTCGCATTGTGGTGTACCAAAATATCAACGAAGCAATTGATGAGACTGAGACAAAGGCATGGCATAAATTATTACGTGTACTGACACATGAAATCATGAATTCCATCGCTCCGATCAGCTCACTTGCTGAAACCTTAAACGGTCGTTTGGACCATTTTAAAGGAGCTGAAGATATTGATGATCTAAAAACAGGTATTTCCACCATCAAACGTCGTAGCGAAGGACTTTTACATTTTGCGAAGAGTTATCGTATGATCAATAAAGTCGATCAGCCTCAGTTAGCGCCGATCCAAATTTCGCAGTTATTTGAGCATATCTATCAGCTGCTTGAACCAACCTTGATCCAGAAAAATATTGATGTCGATATTATTCTGAAAAATACACGGCTAATCTTATCTGCCGATGTCAATTTGATCGAGCAGGTTATTATCAACTTAATGTTGAATGCAATAGATGCGGTTAAAAATAGGGAAGAAGCCTATATTAGTTTATCTGCTCTTGAAGTAGACGGAAAGGTGCAGATTCGGATTGAAGATAACGGGGCAGGAATTCCTGCTGATCTTCAGGAGCAGATCTTTACACCATTTTTTACAACGAAGAAGACGGGTACAGGGGTCGGCCTTACCCTGAGCAAACAGATTATGCTTTTGCACAAAGGGACTATTTTCCTCAATAGTACAGAAGGCGAGGGGAGTGTTTTTGTGCTTCAGTTTTAGGAGGGCATTCCTGCAAACTAAAACCTAATGTTCCATGTGAAAAATCATAAAATTTAGCGATGTTTGCAGCGAAATGAACTACATGCTTAAGTATTGGCGACATTATTTTGTATCCCATAGTCGCCATGGGACCCATTCTCCTTTTGTTTATAAATTGGTAGACGAAGTAATTTATCAAAAGACATCCAAAGCGAGCGTTTCAGAATTACCACAAACTATTCAAAACGAGAGCAAGGTAGAACAGAAAAAGTATGCATTAATCGATCGATTATTAAGGACATTTGCTTACGACAATTTTAGCTACTGGGCCGATCATCCGCGCGAAAGTTATAGGAGTCTTTTGCACGACCAATGTGGACGTTATGCGTACCGACATATTTATTATATTGACCAGGACGATCTTGACCTGAATTTTTTGGAAAATATTGGGGATCGAGATCTATTAATTATAAACGAGCCCCATTTATCAGTGAAAAGGGAAGTCTATTGGAATAAGCTGAAGGAGGATGATCATAGTGTAGTTACGATAGATCTATACCGAATTGGGTTGGTTTACTTTAGAAAAGGACAGCGAAAAGAGAATTTCCTGATTCGATTTTAAGCTGCTGTTCCGATCTAGGCTTCTGTTCCGACCTCTTTTTGACTGTCGATGGTCAGTCATCTACCGCTTTCCGTTGGGCATCAACTATTTTAGCAGAAGTTTTAGGGCAGTAGAGAGGAGAGGAAAAAGTGGATGTCATTAGGCAAGAATAAACAAGAGCATCCATGCCTATATGGATGCTCTTGTTTATTAAAAAGCTTCACTTAGGGACAGATAGAAACCCGACTGTCGCTTTTCTCCGGGTCTTTGTTCACCAAAAGAATAATCAAAGCGTATGCTACTATTGTGTTCGAGACTAAAGAAGTAGCGTAAACCACCACCATAACTTGCGACATATCGGCTGCTATCTTCCTTGGAAAAGGTCGATCCGAGTCCTGAAAATCCAACGATGCCAAAGCGTGGATGAAAGCGATAACGCAGTTCAGCCTGTGAGGCAAGATAATTCTTGTCCCGATAACGTCCGAGGTAATAACCGCGCATCATCATGTCTCCACCGAGCTCACGGTAGTTGTAAAATGGGACGGTTTTTCCAAATGTGGAACGAAAGATTCCTTGCAGAGCCAGCGTGACTTGGTTGTGCAGTGGAATAAAGCCACGGAGATCTACATCGAGGTTTGCCCCCGTAAAATCAGTACTTGTCCATAACTTTGGAGCATAGGCTAGCCGCAATTTAGCATAATACCCCTTTGTTGTATAAGAAACGTTGTCCCTATTGTCAAACAATTGCGAAAGACCTATGAGTAGCTGTTGTCCGCCATGCTTCCCAATAAGATCGGAATGATTGAAAATACGATCGGCACTGTCGCTACGAATGGTGAAGTTATCGTATTGAATGTTGATACCTGAATACAGGTTGTTGCTGATTTTTTTCTCAGCTTCGAGTTTGACGCGAAATAATTTTTGATCAATGCGTTCTTCATCGGCTTTCCAAGTGTCCATACCGACGCCATAATAGTTAAAGGGCCAATTACGGTAGCGTATTTCACTAATCAGATGGTAGTCGTTGTTTTTAGTCCAAAGATCGGTCTGTAGTTTGAAGTTGGACTGACTATTGGATGTAAAGGTTCCCATGACCGTGACGGTGGAGGTGCGGATTTTGGGATCAGATTTGTCCAGATAAAAATTATACGCGCTCGCCAGGCCGTATTCAACTCCCGTTTCCTGCGCATAACCAACGGCCGGTAAAACCATAAAACTACCGGAACGTGTCGAATCTCTTTCAGCGGAAAGAAATTTTTTACTCAATTTTTGAATAATATTTTGAGCTTTCAATTCGGCCGATCCCATTAAAAGTACCGTAAATAGTACGGAGTATCGGGTAAGTTTTGAAAGTGATTGCGGTAAAATTTGCATGCCCAAAGATAGTATATTAGCCAAATAACCAAAACAGGTAAATATGGAACCAAAAATTATTGTGCTGCATATCAGTATAATTGCCAAAAACTGTCTTTTTTTTTTGACAAATATTTTTGTAAAGTGAGTTTTGTGTCTATCTTTGCATCAGCAAACAAGGGAACAACGGTTCAAAACAACAAAAGTTTGCTTAGTTCTTTAAATGAAAAAAAATAAAAAATAAACTTGCAGAAATCAAAAGTAAATTCGATATTTGCACTCGCTGAAAAGGTAGAAATGCTTGGTCAGACGTTGATAGAATGTAAGTTTAAATAAAGATATTAGAAGCCTCTTTAGCTCAGCTGGTAGAGCAACTGACTTGTAATCAGTAGGTCATTGGTTCGATTCCGATAAGAGGCTCTAAATGTAACGAAAGTTACAGGTCTGGAGGGGTTCCAGAGCGGTCAAATGGGACGGACTGTAAATCCGTTGCTTCGGCTTCGAAGGTTCGAATCCTTCTCCCTCCACACTTTATTTTAATTAGGGTGTTAGATTTGCTCTAGTTTCTAATTATTAAGCGGAAGTAGCTCAGTTGGTAGAGCGATAGCCTTCCAAGCTATAGGTCGCGAGTTCGAACCTCGTCTTCCGCTCAAATTTTTCAAGTATTAAATTTAGTCTCTATCTTCTTTGATAATAATGTATCTAAAGGTGGGGGCATTAATACGTAAATAAGGTTTTTTAGTAAGCCGAAGTAGCTCAGGGGTAGAGCACTTCCTTGGTAAGGAAGAGGTCGTGGGTTCAAATCCCATCTTTGGCTCGTACTTGTGTAAAAGTTAAGCAAGAGTATATAACAAATAGAAATAATTTATAATTACTAATTCGCATAAACATGGCAAAAGAGAAATTTGACCGTAGTAAACCACACTTAAACATTGGTACTATCGGTCACGTTGACCACGGTAAAACTACAACTACAGCTGCTATCACTAAAGTATTGGCTGATAAAGGTTTGTCAGAAGCTCGTTCATTTGATTCAATTGACTCTGCTCCTGAAGAAAAAGAGCGTGGTATCACAATCAATACTGCACACGTAGAATATTCTACAGCTAACCGTCACTATGCACACGTTGACTGTCCAGGTCACGCTGACTACGTTAAGAACATGGTAACTGGTGCTGCTCAAATGGACGGTGCTATCATCGTAGTTGCTGCGACTGATGGTCCTATGCCTCAAACTCGTGAGCACATCTTGTTGGCTCGCCAAGTAGGTGTTCCTGCGTTAGTAGTATTCATGAACAAAACTGACTTAGTTGATGACCCTGAGTTGTTAGACTTAGTTGAAATGGAAGTTCGTGAGTTATTATCATTCTACGAATTCCCTGGTGATGATATCCCTGTAATCAAAGGTTCTGCTTTAGGTGCATTGAACGGTGAGCCTGAGTGGGTTGAGAAAATCATGGAATTAATGGATGCTGTAGATAACTACATTCCAATTCCTCCACGTTTGACTGACTTACCTTTCTTGATGCCAGTAGAAGACGTATTCTCGATCACAGGTCGTGGTACAGTTGCTACAGGTCGTATCGAAAGAGGTGTAATCAACTCTGGTGATCCAGTTGAGATCTTAGGTATGGGTGCTGAGAACTTGAAATCTACAGTAACAGGTGTTGAGATGTTCCGTAAAATCTTAGATTACGGTGAGGCTGGTGATAACGTAGGTTTATTGTTACGTGGTATTGAGAAAACTGATATCAAACGTGGTATGGTTATCTGTAAACCAGGTTCAGTAACTCCTCACGATCATTTCAAAGCTGAGGTTTACGTATTGTCAAAAGCTGAAGGTGGTCGTCACACTCCATTCTTCAACAAATACCGTCCTCAATTCTATTTCCGTACAACTGACGTAACTGGAGAGATCTCTTTACCAGAAGGTACTGAAATGGTTATGCCAGGTGATAACGTTACAATCAGCGTGAAATTAATTTCTGCTATTGCAATGGAAAAAGGTCTACGTTTCGCTATCCGTGAGGGTGGTCGTACAGTAGGTGCTGGTCAGGTAACTGAAATTATCTAGTCTTTAATTAAAGATTTAGAATCACATAGAATAAGCTAATCGACTGAGGTTGATTAGCTTATTTTTTCGATAAGCGATTTATCGGATTAGAATAAAAAAAAGTGAAAAAAGATTTGCAGAAAGTGGTTTAAAACACTATATTTGCATCACAAAATAAGAAATACACGGGCATAGTTTAAAGGTAGAACGAAGGTCTCCAAAACCTTTGGTCTGGGTTCGAGTCCTGGTGCCCGTGCTTATAAAAACAGATAAACTAAAATGGCAAAAGTACTTGATTTTTTTAAAGACTCTTATGTAGAGATCACTGAGAAAGTGACTTGGCCTACATGGTCTCAGTTACAAAGTTCAGCTGTTATTGTGCTTGTTGCATCTCTTCTTATTGCATTGGTTGTCTTTGTAATGGATAAAGCTTCAAGCGTAGGGTTAGAATTCTTGTACGGTATTGCTTCTTAATTTTTCAATCGTATTTATTTATGGCAGATCAAGGTTTAAAGTGGTACGTAGTTCGTGCTGTAAGTGGTAAAGAAAAGAAAGTAAAGCAATATATTGATGCCGAAGTTAGCCGTTTAGGTATTGAGCACTTGATTCCTCAGGTGTTGATTCCAATGGAAAAATACTACTTGATGCGCGATGGTAAGAAAGTTGCTAAAGAACGTAACTACTATCCTGGTTATGTTTTATTAGAAGCAGCTCTTGACGGTGAGTTAGAGCACATCATCAAAAATATCAATAGTGTAATTGGTTTCTTGGGCGATAAAGCTGGTAATGCGGTTCCTTTGCGCCAAGCAGAAGTAAATCGTATCCTAGGTAAAGTGGATGAAATGGCCGAGCAAGGTGAAACCATTAACGTTCCTTACTATGTGGGTGAAACAGTGAAAGTCAACGACGGTCCTTTCAACGGATTTACCGGAGAAATCGAAGAAGTCCACGAAGATAAAAAGAAATTAATCGTGATGGTGAAAGTCTTCGGTCGTAAGACGCCACTTGAACTAAACTACATGCAAGTAGAAAAAGAGTAAGATTAGTAATTAACGATAGAGAAAAGCTTTTCATGAAAATTGGAAGGCTTTTTTTTGTATCTTACTACAAATGAAAAGGCCAACTATTTATCTATTCGTATTGGTGTATGTGCTGACATTGCTGAGCTGTGCAAATGTCGAGAAGTACAATCGATTTATTGAAACTCCCCTGGCGGTGGAAGCTATGCAGCAAGATATCAACTATGTTGAGCATAACTTATGGAAAATGCATCCAGACTTGTTTCTATATGTGCGGGAAGATCAGTTAAAGGTTAAGTTCGACAGCCTTCGTAGGGCGATCCGCCAGCCATTATTGCCCAATCAGTTTCAGTTGGCATTAGCATCTGTACTGGCTCAAGTTCGGCAGGGGCATATGACGCTGAGTCCCCTTATTTCCAAATTTGATCCGAAAGGTAAGGATAAAGTCCGTTATCAAAAAAGTAAGGGTCCCTTTTCACAATTGGGATTTCATTGGCAGGAAAATACACTCTACCTCTCAAAAAATGGAACGTTAGATTCAAGTTTGGTAGCAGGCTCTAAAATTCTTTCTATTGAGGGTATAAAACCACAAAATCTGTACACAAAATATCGTCCAACCTTTACTTCAGACGGCTATAATACGACATTTATCGATCAGGCTTTTGAGCGTTTATTACCGCGGTATTACCAATTGGAACTGGGATATAAAGATTCTATTTCGGTTTTGTTTTCTCGCGCCGATAGTACATATCAGCGGACGGTGGTCAGAAGGTTTGACAGTGTCGATACAAAGGCTAAATCAGGGATAAGGACCACGGTTGTGAAAAAAGTGAGCCAACCTGATCAGAAGAAAAGTGATCTAAAAAAGCAGCGTAAAATCTTTGGGTATAATGCCAATCTAAAAAGAATGAGTAAACAGCTCTCTTTCCCTGTTAAAGGCGATAGTAGTGTTGCTTTATTGAAAGTGGTTGACTTTTCATATGGGCGTCCAAAAGAAGCCTATAGAAGGATTTTTGATCGGCTGGGGCTTAATTCGGTCCAATACCTGATCTTGGATCTTCGTGGCAATTTGGGCGGACGTTTGTCCGATGTCCGTGAACTATACAGTTACTTAGTGGAAGAGGATAAATTCCAATTTGTTCAGCCGGCAGTTATCACCTCAAAATTCAACTTGCCGTTTTATCAGGTAAAAGGATTGCCGAGCTGGTCTTATCCCATTTTATCACCATTTATTATTCCAAGTGCTGTAGTATCCTGGACAAAGAGCTTCTCCAAAGATGGGATAAATTATACCCACCTTACAGGGAGCAAAGTCGAGAAATCAAAAGGCAGTCGCTATCGCGGTGATTTATTTGTATTGATTGATGGCGGTACTTTTTCTGCTGCGAGTTTAATTGCTACAAATCTAAAAGTTGGGAAGCGGGCTGTGTTTGTGGGCGAGGAGACAGGTGGGGCAGCTAGTGGCACAGTTGCGGGAGTTCTTCCAGTGCTGAAACTTCCAAACTCCCATCTGCGTTGGCGTTTTGGCCTAATGGATGTCAAACCTTATTATCAAGTAAACGAAGCGGGGCGGGGTGTCATGCCGGATATTCCTGTCGTGCGGAGTGTTGATGATGTTATCAAGGGGAAAGATCCAGTATTGGATAAGGTGTTGAAGTCTATTAAAAAATAAGGAGAAGTGTAAGCGGGGGATTAGGCTTTACTTTGAGATCGTTTCCCTTGAAATAAGGCAATTATTTTCTTTAGAACAAGTTTGCTATAATAATAGATTAAGCCAAATATATTCTCTCCTGTTATATCGCTAGCCAAAGCAGGTGGTAAAAGTTCATAGATCGTGATACCAAAATAATCCGCTATTTTGTATACCTGCTCTACCTTTAGCTTCGTCTCATTGCGTTCGATTTTTGAATAGGCAGCCTGTGATATCTCCAAAACGAATGCAACAGCTTCCTGTGATATCCTGAGACTTTCTCTTTTCTGCCTAATAATTGTTCCGATTTCTTCTCTTGCCATTCTTTAAAAACCCAAATTATCGAATGGCCTAATTTAATAAATATAACTTGAAGTTGTGAAGTTTTTCAATGTTAAAACTTCTAGTTATAGTCTATAACCCTAGGTTGTGGTAGCTCAGCCTCTTTTCCATGAATTTTGATAAAAATAAATATTGAGATATCATGGAAAAGAAATTAAAAGAAATTAATGTTAGCGAGTTGGATGCAAATGAAGTGTTGGAGATTGAAGGAGGATCGGAGCGGGAGGGTGAGAAAAATACAAATTGGTTAGAATCCATATGGAATTATCTTAAACCTTAAAATGCGTCTTTCAATTCGATAGCATAGGGGCTCATAATTAGTGCTAATATGGAGCCAAGAACAAATGCGACCAAGTGTAAGGATCTATTTATTTTGGATATTTTGATGAGGGAAAGTAGTACTGATGTTAGTAAAGCATATATCCAATAGTGCGTTGAATTATGAATCCATGGAATGAATAAATGATTCATTTTTTGCAAAGGGAAAAATAGTCCAGAAAAACCGAATAGTCCAAAGGAAAGGCCAGATGAACCCACAGCGGTAAATGTGAAGTCTTTCTTTTTAAAAAGTGTTTGGATGAGATTTGGTAGGATTATAAGAAGGAGAAAAATAAATATAGTAAAGACGTAAGCAATAGTAATTCCGTGTGCTTGATTTAAGACAGCACACATATCATACCCTAATCCAAAAATTACAATACAATTAAACAAGAGGTGAATCCAGTTGCGATGAATCAAAGCCGAGGTAAGCAAAGTATGAATACGCTTACCTCTTGCTATTTCGTAGGGGTGCAGGATCAGTGCATGGAAAAACGATTTATTATAAAATCCAATGATGCTGCATACCAATATAATCGGTACGACAATATAGGAATAGGGGGATTCGGCGAAAGTTGGGAATATATCGAAAAATTTCATTTATAGTTGTTGGTGAATCATGCAAAAATATCTAATAAATTTTAAAATACAACCTCAGGTTGTGGTGGACGTAATGGGTAATGCCCAAATTTGTATCGTTGATCAACAAAAGCAGTTGCCGAAAAAGCTTTAAAATAGAGTAGGAATCAATAAATAATTTTTTTTTTTATGAAAACAATAAAAAAAAATTCTCTTGCCTTATTGGCGGTAATATTTACTCTTGTAGGTATTTCTAAGATTGATTTGGTGAAGGAAGTAGATCTTCTTGTATTCTGTGGGGTTTGGTTTATAAAGGTTCTGATAATTCTCATGTTGAACCAATGCCAGATGAGGAATCCCAACCAACACCCTCAGACAATCAGTAAAATTTAAGTATATAAATTCATCTAATGAAAATCCAATTGTTAATACCAAGTTTAGTGTTGTTGATTTCCTGTGGTTTAAAATCACCAAGCAGCTTCAATGCACTAGAAAAGCGAAATATTGTTGTTTGTGATGCACTTCAAATTGAAGGAAAGACCATCTACGGTGATTTGCAAAATGATTTGGAGGCTGTACCTTATACTAAATCATTAAAACCTGCAGATTTTGGTGATAAACTATATCAAATAGCAAGTTCCGGTGTGGAACGGTATTATCTCAAAGAGAGTAATCAACAAGTTCATTATTGGGATGTTGCTAATCTTGAACATCATACGATGGACCTATCAAAAAAATATCCCTTTGGATTGGTTATAGGACAAGATGAACATAGTATATATTTCTATAATTCATCTACAAAAGGAAAAAGTTTTGGTACGTATAACTTGGTTTCTGAAAAATTGAATATTGTCAATTTTGATGGATATACTGTAATTAGTACAGCCAAGCTCAGCAAGAAACCAGATGTTTTGCTATCCACAGGAGTAAAGGATGAAAAATTGGGTTTTTACCTTATTGATACCTTGCAACAAACTCAAACATTGATAAAAGCAATTGAGACTAAAGATCCCGTTAATGGAGACCCTGGTGTCTATGGTGGTAAATTTTATGTATTCCAAGATCGTATACTGTATGTGTTCGATAATCGATCAAGCTTTTATGAATTTGATCAAGACGGAAGATTTGTTCGTGAAATTACCACTATAGATACCTTTGATTTTAAGGGGAAGTCCAATAAGGCATACAATATACAGCTGGAAGGGTTGTATAAAGGTCTAGAAATCTTTGACAATATTTTGTATGTACGGACAAATATTATCAGTACTAAAAATAGTTATATACTTTATGATCGGTATGATCTCGTGGAAGGAAAATATAAAGATAGCTTTAAGCTCAATTTTGATTTTGATATCAGTCAATATTCTTATCCCATCTTCACCAATCATTTAACGGCTGATAAGTTTAGCTTAATATTTGGGGATAAATATAGGTCTGGTCGTTATGCCAAGATTACGTTATTTTTCAAAAAATAACTTTATGAAAAGATATCTTTTATATTTTATTGTATCGGTTATACAATTTGGGCTTTTTGTGTTACTCATGATTTCTGTATATCAAAAGATTAAAAATTTTGAAACTTTCATGGATACATTAGTTGGAACTAATTTGTTTTATGTAAATTCAGTGAAGTATTTTGCGATAGCTGTGATCGTTGCGGAGTTGATTGTTGCTTTCTTCTTATTGGCCTATCGAAAAATAGGATTTTATTTGACTATTCTTCTTTTTTCAGTTTATACCCTCTATATTATTATATTAGAATTATACTATTTTTATCCTTCCTGCGGCTGTGGTGGTATTATGGCGCAATTACCATTCAAGGAACATTTAACTCTTAATCTTATTTATATAATTTTGGCTGCGATTAGTATTCTATTCGTGAAAAAATCAACATATGAAAAAAATATTGTTATCGTTTAGTTTTTGTATATATGCGTTACTTTGTGTTGCGCAAAATCAATATAAGATTACCTATAAAGGAACATTGCTTTCCTCTTCTCTCAATGCGAGATTGGAGCAAGAAGTAAATGATCCAGTGTTTTTGCAAGGATATAAAGATTTGATTGAGGGTTTCGAAGTGCAATATGCATTGTATGTTGATGTATCCAAGGGGAGATCGATCCTCTTGGAACAGAAAGAAATTGGATTGGATGGTCCTCCCCCATTCAAACATTTATTCTCTTTTTATGATCAGGCCGGTAACCTATATTTTGAAGATCTATTCCGCGGTAAGCAATTTAAGGTGCGAGACTCGCCGGCAGTATTACAATGGGATGTAAAACAGGAAATAATGAAAGTTGGCAATTTTAATTGCCGTAAAGCAGTCCTTAAGAATGATCCTTTCAATACCGTAGTATGGTTTTGTGAAGATTATCCGATTAGTTTTGGACCCTATATCGGAGCTAAACTTCCGGGTTTGGCAGTTTTGTTGGAGAATGATTACTATGTTATCAAAATCGATAAAATAACAAAAGAGGCATTTTCCAAGAATATCGAAAATCAAATGAATGCAGCTCAGAAAAAGACTGGTATTTCTTACGCCAAGTATAGAGAACAGGTAGCCCCTTTGCTAAAAAAGATGAAAACTGAAAATATTATTGATTAGGACAACAAATGAGGTTTTGGTCGGGTATTTTCTTCATTTTATTCTTAATTTTTTCTTGTTATTGTGCTTCAGCCCAGCTGCTTGATGGTCGTGTAGTTTCCCGAACCAGTGGAGATCCGATTTCAGGAGCAATAATTAGTCTCTATAGTGTACAGGATTCTGATCGTATGCTGCACTATATGACGACGGACGACAAAGGCAGATACCGTTTGCGTGAACATGGATTTCCGTTCATACTAAAGGTGAGATCTATGTCTTTTCAAACTTTTCGAACTAAAGTGAGTAAAGCATCTGATTTTCCTGCAGTGATCATGCTAAGCGATGAGTCTATTCGCATGGATGAAGTATTGGTAAATATGAACAAAGGCTTTGCGTCCTTTAATAATGATACGACGGTCTATAATCTTAAGGCTTTGAATCTTCAAGATAGAGACAATCTGAAAGAGATTTTATTACGGATTCCTGGATTCAAAGTCGATGAAAATTACAAAATCGTGCATGGTGGGAAAGAGATTAATAAAATTCTGATCAATGGTAAAGAAGTCTTCGAGTTTCAAAATAAAATAGCTTTGGAGAACATGGAATCTGGAATGTTAGATCACATAAGAGTGATTGCCAATTATCAGGATCCATTTCGTGTCAATCTTGGCAATGAGCATGAAGAGAAAGTGTTGGATCTAAAGGTGAAAGATAGTTTTACGAATATATTGAAAGGAAATGTGGAAGCATTTCTAGGCTATAAGAATAAGTATAAATTTAAACCCTTTCTCTTTTATTTTGGCGACAATCTTTCTTTGTTTTCGTTGACGAATATCAATAATGTCTTTGATAAGGACTGGTCGAGTGAGGATTATGCAGGCGCAATACGTTCTAACAATGTCGCTTCAAGTTATTATTCCTCTCAGAATAAGAAGGTATTTTATACGAAGGACATTACGCTAAATAATGAATCTAGCTTATTGAATGCGACAATGATTAAAAAGAACACGGAGCGATATTCATTACAAGCGGTTCTGAATTTAAATTATTTGAAGTCCATCCGACTCTCTGAAGAGAATTCCAGATTTTTAGGAAATAATCTTTATGAAAAAAATAGTACGGATAGTTTGCGCGCTAGAATGATCGGTACTATGTTGAATTTCCGATATAAATTGAGTGAAAGTAGTATTGCCAAAAATATCTTTTCCAGTTATCAAGACCGTTTGAAAGGAGAGGGAAGTTACGAATCAATATATCCTCAAACAAAGGAGCTTTTTAATCTCGGAGAGATGACGGAGCAGAGGAGCAATATTTTATCAAATCGTTTGACTTATGAGACCAAGATAAATAATGCCTTAGCCTGGAATATGGGCTGGGACTGGAAAAATGAGATTTCAAGAGATACTTGGCAACTTCAATATTTAGAGACAACGAAAGAGCAGACTAATCGGAATAAACAGAATATTAAATTTTCAAGCAATGAAAGTATATTGCATACTAATTTGAGACAGCTTTTGGGAAAAGTAAATACACTTGTCTATGAATTATCTTATAGTAATATACATAATAGCTTTATTCCTGATAATATTAACCAAGCCAAAACGCGATATATAGCTCGCACAGAAGCAAATTTTAATTTAAAACGCTTTAACCTTCGTAGTACAATAGCCTTGCAGCGTCAAAGAATCGAAGTATTTGATTCTATATCTACTTCTACTTTTTTATTGGCTAACATTAATTTGGATTACTTTTTGGATCGATTTAAGAAAAATCGTTTAATTTTTAATTGGGGAAGAACTACCCAAGCACCTGACGTCAAATCAGGGCTAAGCCAGCGCGTAATCTCTTATGATCAGACAATACTTGGAAACCATCAATTGCTGCATGATATTTATGCAATCAATACAGTAAAGCTCGGCTATTTATATGATTTTCCATTTAAAGGGCAATCTTTTAGAATAAATCTCTATAGACAGCACAGTGAAAAAGCGCTGGTACAATTTATTGATATGACTTTTCCGCTTTTAAGAAATTTGAAATTGGTTCAGGGGTATCGAAATGTAGGGCTAGATGTCTCTTATGCACAAAATCTTTTTAAAGATCAGTTTCCTATGAATGTTTCCTTGTTCTATAACTATCAGAACAACCGCTCTTATCAGTTTTCGGGTGCTGGAGAATCGCAGATTAAGCAGCGGAATCATGGTTATATGCTAAATCTAAATTCTTTTTCCTCAGGAGCGATCAACATTTCTATGACCCTCAAAAACGATTATACACGGTATGGTTATCAAGATGGACTTCTAACGGATCAGAACTCACTAATGATTTTGTTGGGGCCAAAATTTAATCATAAAAGGACGGAATGGAAGACAATGCTTAAATATAGCGTTATAAATAGTGTTGATCAACGGCGCGAGTTTATGGATATAGATCTTTCCTCGGTATATATCATTAGTAAAAAGCTAGAACTGATATTGACTTGTGAAAACATGTTGCAGAATTTAGGTTTTAAAAACAACGCTGTTTTGTCTGTTTTTAATAATCAAAATGGAATTGAAAATTTTCAATCTTTTAAGAATTTAGTTGGATATAGTGCGGTGGGTGTCAAGTACAGATTTTGATGAAAATTTAAAAATACAACCTCAGGTTGTGGTGGATTTAATCAACAATAGACAGTTTTGTATTGTTGATTAAAACCAAGATGAAAAGAACAAATATTATATACCTGCTGCTGATAGTGGCTATAATTATAGGGTTGATATTATTACCGCTTATCAAAGTGCCGATTTCAATTTCGGCACAGGGAATCGTCAGGCCTACGATGGAGAATACAAAGATGCTATCCTTGGTTAGTGGCCGTATTATTGACAACCGTATAGTAGGCAACAATCAGCAGGTAAAACAGGGGGATACACTACTAATCATTGTTTCCGAAGATCTGGAAAATAAATTGTCTCTAAATAAGGGTTTAACGGATGACTATGCGAGGCAAATCGCTGATCTAAAACTTATTCTTGATGGTAGGGCAAAAAGTCTGCAAAGTGGACAATATCAACTGGAATATCTGTCCATGGAACAACGTATGTCTGAAATACAGTCGCAGCTTACCTTAGCACGCCGTGAACTGGACCGACATAATCAGCTATTCAGCCAGGGGGTGGTTTCCCAAGCAGAACTTGATAAAACACAATACTCTTTTGAACAACTTGAAAATCAGTTTTTGACGATACGGAAGCAGCAGATGGCGCAATGGAGCGCTAAGTTGGTCGAACTGAAACAGAAAGCACAGTCGCTGTCGTCCGAGAAAAAGTCTATCTTGATTGATGGTCAAAATTATATTGTTCGAGCGCCCATAACAGGTACAGTGGTTAATTTTAAAGGATATCAAAAAGGAGGACAGCTCGTGCAGGGACAGGATATTTTGGAAATTTCGCCAGAGGATCAGCTTATAGCTGAATGTATGGTGCCTGCCAAATCGATCGGCTATATTAAAAAGAATCAATCGGTCAAATTCCAGATGGACACGTATAATTATAACCAATGGGGATTTCTTTCGGGGACAGTGCATGATATTGACTACAATCTGGTAAACGATCAACAAAAAGGATCCTTTTTTAAGGTCAGGTGCCGTATGGATCAAAACTTTCTGAGCCTCCCCAATGGAAATAAGGCCTTTGTAGGAAAGGGAAATACATTTAATGCGCGGTTTTACCTCTTGGACCGTACGTTATGGCAGCTCCTGTTCGATCGGGCCGACAATCTGTTCAATCCAAATCTTGGCGCTAAAACGAGCGCATTATAAAAATTTCTTTATTAATCTGACAACAGTAAATTTGTAATGAAAAAATCTCCTGTTTGCGTTAGGCAGCACGATATCCGTGACTGTGGGGCGGCCTGTCTGGCTTCTATTGCGGGCTATTATGGTACACATATTCCTATTGCCAAGATTAGACAATTCTGTCACACCGATACGCGTGGTACCAATGTGTTAGGTATGGTTCAAGGACTGCAACAAATGGGTTTTAATGCCAAAGGTGTCAAGGGCGCTATAGATGCCATTCCGCAGATACCTTTACCAGCAATTGCCCATGTTGTGCTCAAAGAGCAGCTCCAACACTATGTGGTAATCTATCAGGTGGAAAAGGATAAAATTACGGTGATGGATCCTGGTTTGGGAAAAGTAGAAAAATATACCTTTGAGGCCTTTCAGAAGATTTGGACTGGGGTGTTGATCTTAATGGAACCCAATGAATATTTTGAACAGAAAAATGAGAAGATCGATGTTTACAAGAGATTCTGGAATCTGATCCGGCCGCATCGCTCGGTGATCGTTCAGGCACTGGTGGGAGCTGCTGTGTATACGCTGCTGGGGCTTTCAACATCGTTTTACATTGAGAAAATTACCGATTATGTACTGGTCGATGGCAATCTGCGCTTATTGAACCTTCTTTCGATCGGTATGTTGGTCATTCTGATTTTTCAGTTGCTCATTGGTACATTGAAAAGTGTCATGGTCCTGCAGACGGGGCAAAGGATCGATAAATACCTGATTTTGGGTTACTATAAGCACTTGCTGAGCCTTCCGCAACGCTTCTTTGATACAATGAAAGTAGGCGAGATTATATCGCGGGTCAATGATGCAGTCAAAATTCGTGCTTTTATCAACGATGTAGCCATACAAGCGGTCGTTAATGTGTTGATCGTAGTCTTTTCCTTTGCGCTTATGTTTACCTACTTCTGGAAGCTGGCTTTGATCATGTTGCTTGTTATCCCTTTTTATCTTGGGGTCTATTGGCTTTCGAATAAACTGAACAAAAAAGTAGAGCACCGGATGATGGAAGAAGGGGCCGAACTGGAATCTCATCTGGTCGAATCGCTCAATTCGGTCAAGACTATCAAGCAGTTTGGCATTGAAACTTATTTTAATAGTGGTACAGACAATCGGTTTTCGCATGTATTGAAAACCATTTATGCCTCGGTGATGAATGGCTTGTTTTCCAGTACCTCTGGCGAGTTATTGTCACGGTTATTTACCATTATCCTCTTATGGGTTGGCTCATACTATGTGATCGAACGTACGATCACACCGGGAGAACTACTCTCATTTTACGCCCTGATCGGTTATTTTACAGGTCCGGTGACGCAATTGATCGGCATGAACAAGACATTGCAAAATGCATTGATTGCAGCAGATCGCCTGTTTGAAATTATGGATCTGGAGCGCGAAGAATCAGAAGAAAAATTACAGCTTACTTCGGATCTGGTTGGGGATATTGTCTTTGATAATGTTCGTTTTTCTTACGGATCACGGGTAGAGGTATTCCGAAATTTTAGCTGCCGGATACAACAGAGCAAGATGACGGCTGTGATCGGAGAAAGTGGAAGCGGTAAGACTACGCTGGGAGCGCTTATTCAACAGCTGTATCCATTACAGGAGGGGAAGATTTCTATTGGGCAATACGATCTGAACTATATTTCGAAGAGCTCCCTTCGGGAACGCATTGCCATCGTGCCCCAACAGATCGATCTTTTTTCGGGTAATATTGTCAGCAATATTGCTGTTGGTGAGGATATTCCCAATTTTCAGCGTCTCTTGCAGGTGGTCAATGAATTGGACATGATGTCTTTTATTGAAAAGTTGCCAGCCGGTTTTGAAACTCAGCTGGGTGAAAATGGATCCATGCTATCCGGTGGACAGCGGCAACGAATTGCCATTGCACGAGCATTATACCGCAATCCGGACATTCTGATTTTAGACGAAGCAACTTCAGCTTTGGATACTTCAACAGAACAGGTAATCCAGCGGGCATTCCGTCGCTTTAAAGATTCGGGTAAGACGATGATTGTGATTGCCCATCGGTTGAGTACGATTGCCGAGGCCGATACCATTATGGTGCTTAAAGATGGTGTACTTATCGAACAAAGGGAGCATAATCAGTTGTTAGCCCAAGAGTCTGCCTATAAGGATATGTGGAAAAAGCAATCGATCGTGTTAAACTAACTGTTGTTTTTTATTCAATGATGAACAATTATCAAAGAAGTAGGATAAAGTGTTGGTTTATTACTATAAACATACTGTTATCTACGAATGTACTGGCGCAGCGAGCCTGGACTTTACAGGATTGTATCGACTATGCTGTGGCTTATAATCTGCCGATCAAACAGCAGGACATCAAGGCTAAGATAAAAGTGCTGGATCAGGAAATGGCAGTGCGGGAACGCTTGCCAAGTGTGAGCGGCTACGCAAATGGTTATACCACTTTTGGATCATCACAGGATGTGTTTGGTACGATTCGGCGCAATGACAACCTGAATAGCAACATGGGGATCAATGCGGAGCTGACCCTATACCAATATAACTATTTTCGAAACCAGGCCAAGAAAGCTGCTTCCGAAGCGGAACAGGAACATATCGAAAAAGAGATATTGAAACGGAATCTTACCGTTCAGCTGATGGAAGATGGAAGCCTATCTGCAGACCTTGCTGGCTCAGGCACTGCTGGTCTCACAGGATTCGGCCATGCAGTTTTCACAGCAACTCTTGGATAAGGCCCAGAAAAGTACGGCGGTAGGGGCAACAGCAGTGTCGGTAGTTGCCGAAGCAAAAGCCAATCTGGCACGGGAGAAACAGCAATACCAACAATATCACAAAGATAGACAACAGTCCTTGCTCAAACTAGCCCAGCTGATGAACTACCCGGACTATAATAACTTAAGCCTGGCTGTCCCAGTAGCGGAGAGTGATCTTCTGCAAGAGCATACTTTTTCGGATATATCGAACCTGCGGGAAGAAGCTTATTTGCATAATCCGGTATTTGCTAAGTTTCGAAGTCAAGCTGTTGGACTTGAGGTCGAGTCCAAGTTGGTTAAAGCAGCGTTATTTCCGACGGTAAAAGGATCCGCTGGTTTGGGGAGTACCTATTTCAATGCTTTTAAAGCGGACAATACGCGATCTTTTTTTGTACAGAGTAAAGACAACTTTGCCCAGCAGCTCGCTGTGACGGTTTCGGTGCCCATCTTCAACAAAGGAAAAACAAAACGTCAGTTGAAGCAGATCGACTTGAACCAGCAAAATATACAATTGGCGATTGATAATGAAAAGTTTGCTCAGCAGCAGATCTTAGATAAGCTATTGCTTGAATTGGATGAGAACAGAAAGCAATATGGTATTGCGGTAGAAGCGAGCACGGCAACAGCGCAATCTTTGGATTACACCTTGCGGAGTTTTGAAGCGGGCAAGGCATCGATCTATGATGTCAATACGAGTAAAAGTAATTTGATTAAAGCGGAGTCGGAAACGATCCGCAGCAAATATACTGTGGTGTTCAATCAGCTCATGCTGCGCTATCAGATTTATGGATCGATAAATTAAAATCATTATGAAGCTATTTCAATATATAGATCGGATTAATTTGTTGGACAAGTTGATCCGCCAAAGAAGGACGGGGACGCAGTCAGAACTAGCAGTCCGCCTCGGGCTTTCTGTGTCACGATTGGCCCGTATTATTGAATATCTTAGAGATATTGGTGCTCCAATTACTTTTGATAGATCGCTTAATACGTATTACTATGAAAAAGACTATTCAATCCAAATCAAGGTAGAGGTTCAGCAGGAAAATATTCATTTGCTGGATTTAAATCAGATGAGACAAGCAAATGCGGGTGATAATTTTATTTCAAATCATTTTCTGAATGCTTTTTTTGTGCATTGAGCAAAAGTAATTTAGTAGTGTTGATCAATAGAGCAGGAATCCGAAAAGGCTAACAATAGAGTAGGGACTAATTTTTTATAAATCAAAAAAATGAATACATTAGATTTAAAAGGTTTCGGTGTTCAGGAAATGGATGCGAAAGAAATGGAAGTAATTGATGGGGGATGGTGGCAAGCTGCTTTGGGGACATTTTTATATAATGTCGTTGCTGATTGGAGACAAAACGTTGCTGCATTTGAAAGAGGAATAAATGGTGAAGCTTTATAAAATTGTAAATTTATGAACAAAATAGAACTAACAGAATTGACTAATTCTGAGATTATTGAAGTAAACGGTGGAGATGGTATGACAGAAGCTTTTTTTTGGGTTTTAGGTCGATTTTTTCAGGCTCAACAGAGAGATCTAGATGGATCCATTGGTGGCCCTACAGCAATTCATGGGTAATTTAGTGCTTTGAAAATAAAAACTATTTTACGTAAGAACCTAAGTACTTTGCTACTTAGGTTCGTCCTAATTTTGATTTATTGAAACAGAAAATAGAACTTTTAATATTTGGTACTTTACAATCAAGTATTATTTTGATTGTGTTTTTTCTATTGTTTGGCTTGGATATAGCCTCCAATACTATTACCATGTCTGATCAATTTAATATTTTTTTAATTTGTATCTGTACAGCTTTTTTTGAAGAGATTGTCTTTCGGTATTATTTGATTCGCGGGTTGCGTAGATTTTTTGATAAGAAAAAATCAGTACTAATTTCAGCTGTCTTATTTGCTGCATGTCATCTAGGAAATTCTCATTTTACGACCACAGCATTTGTTTCCCATTTTCTAGGTGGTATAATTTATGCATATGCTTATATTCATACAAAATCTATATATTATCCTGTTGGATTACACTTTGGTTGGAATTATATTCAATGGTTATTTTCACTTCCAATGAGTGGAACAACAAAAAGTGGTTTATATAGTCTTATTTTGCCAACCAATGATTATTGGTTGGGAGGAAATTATGGGATAGAAGGAGGGTTTGCAAGTCTTCTGATTAGGAGTATCTTGTTTGGCGTTATCTTATTTACAGTTTCCAGATATGAAAGAAATGCACACGTGAATTATTAGGTTTCGGTTTTCTATTAATGTTAACATTTTATTTATATATGGGCCCAAAATAAGTAAAAAAGGGGAGAGTAGCATGATATTGAAATTATTAAAAAGTTGTGAATATAAGAATTATTCCATTGGATTGGGCTTTAAATTAAGATATTTAAATTATGTTGTTAGTAAAAAGTCATAACTTGATTATTATATTTGGCTATCGAATTTTTCTAATTTTGCTACTTATCCGTGCAATGGTTGCACATAATCAAAAAAATAAAGCCCGTATATAAATTAATACCACTAAATAATGATGAATCGCAGGCTATAAGAATAAACTATGGTATAAATTTATAGGAGAAAAGCATCTTCTATAAATATAATTTGAAGACATTATTACTTTTTCTACCCTAGTTCAAAGAAAGTAATGGTGTTTTGACTTGTGCTATTGGCAATTGAAGAGTAGTTGATGAGAATAATGTGAGAAAATTAATGAATGAATTAATAGATTATCCAGGGTTTGTTGTAGAGCCGAGATTGATTAGTATGTCTAAAGCTAACATGATAGGCATGTTGTTTTTCGCTGTTTTCATTCTCTTATACGGGATACCTTTTTGTTTACTGTGGGATCTAAAGGAAGAGCTGGCGGCAATTAAAGATAGCCTATATAATAAAGCTTCGAATGCATGGTGGGTTTATGGTATTGTCATTATTATCGGTGTCGTTCTTCATGAATTGATTCATGGCATTGTATTCGCATCCTTTGCGAAGCAAGGTTTCAAATCCATAAAGTTTGGAATTATTTGGAAAATGCTCACTCCATATGCTCATTGCAAAGAACCGTTACGGGTAAGACCTTATATGTTAGGTGTAGTTATGCCTTTTCTCCTTGTTGGCTTTTTACCCGCGATTTATTCAATTTTTACTGGAAATTTACCACTTTTATTTTTTGCAATTTTCTTCTCTGGTGCGGCAGTCGGAGATTTCATGATTTTAAATTTAATTTATAAAGAGAATAAAGATAACCTGGTACTTATGCTGCTCCCCTAAAACTAGACATAAATTTAAGGTATGAAATAAATAGATTAAATTAGCAATATTATGTCACGTACACGGAGAACATTTAGTA